>CAZZIS010000180.1:0-1524 GCA_964654445.1 uncultured Thioalkalispiraceae bacterium | reverse complement strand
CTAATTCTGTTTTATTTTCAGCCTCCATGGTCACTTCTGAACTTTCTGGCTCAAATCCAGCAGCAATCATCGCATCTTTAACTGATAAATAGTCTTCTGGAGTCGTCATCACATCAACCGAACCATCGTCATTAGTGACAATATCATCAGCACCTGCTTCCATTGCCGCTTCCATAACAGCATCTTCATCCACTGAATCTGGGTAGCTTATGATACCCATCTTATTAAACATATAGGCAACCGAACCATCAGTTCCCAGGTTACCACCTGCCTTACTAAATGCATGTCTAACTTCAGCAACAGTACGATTGCGGTTATCTGTTAAACAATCGACCATAACTGCAGTACCCCCGGGGCCATATCCTTCGTAACGGACTTCTTCATAAACAATGCCATCCATAGTCCCTGTGGCTTTTTTAATAGTCTTGTCAATAGTATCTCTTTTCATGTTAGCGCCCAGTGCTTTATCAATCACCGAACGTAAACTTGGATTATTTGCAGGATCACCGCCCCCTGCTTTTGCAGCTACCGACATCTCACGAATTATTTTGGTAAAAATCTTTCCGCGCTTAGCGTCCTGAGCACCTTTGCGGTGTTTAATATTTGCCCACTTACTATGTCCTGCCATCTTTATCTCTCTAAACTATTTTTTTAAAATCTCTGTACAAAATAAATTTTACACTTAGTGTAGAGCGGACTTCAGTCCGCTATCTAATGGATATATAAATATCAATTGGTGACACATTGACCATTCAATTTTTTCATAGCGGACTAAAGTCCGCTCAACTAAATAACTATACTAAATGTGGCAATACTGCCATCAACGAAGTGTCTTTAACAAAAACATCGGCTTGTTCTACAACAATATCCCTTTGCATAACACCTCCAAAGCCAATTATTTTAGCACCCGCTTGCTTAGCTTCCAGATCCGTTTTCCCGTCACCAATCATAGCCATAGATATATCATCCTGCTGTATCTGCTTACAAATAATAGCTTTACCACCGGTTTTAGCCAGTGGAGATTGCTGATCAAAATCTTTATAAGTTCCATCAGCATTAAACGAAACATCAACTGCATGTACACGGTCAGCAGGCAGTCCCAGTTTTTTCGCCAGTGGCAAAATTGCCTGACGTATACCACCGCTGATTATATGTATCTGCTTACCCTGATTTATCAAAGTTCGAAAAACCTCTTCAACACCTTCTACCATTTCAGCAACATACAAATCAGCTAACCACGCCATCTGTGCTTTATCTGGTTTAATTAAATCCAAACGCTTACCATAAACAGCTTCTAAAGCCAGTTCACCATTCATGGCCGCGTTAGTTAATTTAACCAGTGCATCAAACTGACCTGACTGCCTGCCTAATTCGTCAATACCTTCAATTTTGCTTAAAGTACTGTCGCAGTCAAAACAGATGATGTCAAAACTCATAAGTTAATTTGAATCGCTGAATTAACAAATGATAGCTCTGCTACTTTAGCAAGTATTTCATCAGATAAAGGACTGGAGATACTAATAA
>CAZZIS010000179.1:1197-1544 GCA_964654445.1 uncultured Thioalkalispiraceae bacterium | reverse complement strand
ATGCTGTAGCGATTAGCTGAACATATCGGCCGTCATGCCATCATACCAGCCATTGGCTTCTTCGGCTGTAGCCTTGCGAACATCGGCGTCTTCTCCGGTTTTGGAGATAAACTTCGATGTAACATCGATCTTCTTGTCGCCGGCCTTGTAAGCTGCGCCAACCTTGATGCCGTCATCCGGGGCAACGAGGCTCCAGCATGTATTGGCAAACCGCGGATCAAAGACTTTTGAACCGGTCAGCTCGCCGCGGATTGCATTGGCGCAAACCTTGGCCTGACTGTTGGCGGAGAAACCGGATTTCGGCATTGAAGTCGCGACGGAAGCATCACCCAACACGTGAATGTTCG
>CAZZIS010000179.1:0-1187 GCA_964654445.1 uncultured Thioalkalispiraceae bacterium | reverse complement strand
ACCAGCAGCATGGGCAATAGAGCCCGCGCGCATGGCGGGAATGACACAAGCGGCATCGGCTTTAAAGGTATCGATGTCGGTTTCGATTTCCATGGTTTCCGGATTGACGTTCTTAATGCCACCGTGGGAACCCGGGTCGAGCCATTCAATCATGCCGGAGTAGTGATTGTCCCATGCTTCAGTGAACAGCGCCTGCTTGGAGAATTTCGGCTTGGGATCAAGCACGATAATTTTCGCCGTCGGGTTCTTGCTCTTGAAGATATTGGCGATCATCGAAATTCGCTCATAGGGTCCAGGAGGGCAGCGGAAAGGATTTGTTGGCGGCACAATTATGAAAGTACCACCTTCCTTCATGGCTTCGACCTGGGCTTTCAAAGCCTGAACCTGGGTGCCGGATTTGTAGGCGTGGGGCATTCTGCCCTGAGCTTCAACCGAATATCCAGGAACACTGTCATATTTCAGATCAATACCCGGGGACAGAACCAGCTTGTCGTAGCTGATCTTGGCACCAGAGGCCAAAGTAACTGTTTTGGCAGCGCCATCAACGCTCGATGCCCATTCGTGAACAACATTGACGCCGTGGTTGTTAGCCAGACCGTCATAGCCGTGGCCGATGGATTCATAATCGCGGAAACCGCCAAGATACAGATTGGAGAAGAAGCAGGTGTAGTACCGCTTGGTGGCTTCAATCAGTGTGACGTCAATGGCTCCCTTTGAGCCCTTGGCGATGTATCGGGCTGCAGTTGCACCACCGGCACCACCACCAATCACCACGACTTTTGGTTTTGCGGCGTGAGCCACATAGGGCATGCCGATAACACCGGCAGCCGTTGTTGCACCCATAAGGCCAACAAAATTTCTTCTTGATAGTTTGGTCATGTGCACTCCTCCCGAGGAAAGACCATGAAGTTAAACGCTAAAATTGGCTATTCGCCTTCTGGAAGCGTCGTGAAATAGGCAGCCAAAGCTGCCATTTGCTCGTCATCTAGACGTTCGGCTATGAGTTGCATAACCGGGTTGTCACGCTCTTTGGATTTGTATGATTGCATGACGACAACAAATGATTCGATATCCCACCCGGTAATGGAAGGAATACCTTTATCGGCTCCGGTGACAGAATGGCATGTTACGCATTCGCCAGACAGATACTCACCGTATTCAGGGTCACCAGCTGCAATTGCAGCACT
>CAZZIS010000178.1:0-1552 GCA_964654445.1 uncultured Thioalkalispiraceae bacterium | reverse complement strand
TGGTATCACAATGATATGCATTATCGCGCCATTATGAACTTACTCCACATGTGTGGCTGCATCGGTCAAAGTGGTGGTGGTTGGTGTCACTATGTGGGACAGGAAAAATTGCGGCCACAAGCAGGTTGGGCTCCCATCGCCTTCGCACTGGATTGGCAAAAACCACCACGCCACATGAATGGAACCACCTATTTCTATTTCCATACCGACCAATGGCGTTATGAAAAATTAGAAGCGGATGCCCTGCTCTCTTCAACCGCACAAAAAAATTATAAAGGTCATAATCTGGCTGATTATAATGTGGTATCCCAGCGTTTGGGCTGGTTGCCTTCTGCACCTCATTTTAACAAAAATCCGATGGATATTGTTAAAGAGGCTGAATCAGCGGGTGCTAAAGATGAAAAAGGCGTGGCTGATTATGTGGTTAAACAACTTAAATCAGGTGATCTTAAATTTGCAGCAGAAGACATTGATGCTCCAGAAAATCACCCTCGCAACCTTTTTGTTTGGCGTGCCAATTTAATTGGCTGTAGTGCAAAAGGCCATGAATATTTTCTTAAACATCTGCTGGGCGCACAAAATGGTGTAATGCAAGATGTACTGCCAGAAGCCGAAGGTCAGGAAATTAAATGGCATAAAGATGCACCCATCGCTAAACTGGATTTAATGGTTGATATTAACTTCCGTTTAAATTCAACCGGTGCTTATTCAGACATCGTTTTACCGACTGCAACTTGGTACGAGAAAAATGATTTGAATACCACGGATATGCATCCATTTATCCATCCATTAACTCAAGCCGTTGATCCCGGTTGGGAATCGCGTTCTGATTGGCAAATTTTTAAAACAATCGCCAAATCATTTTCAGAATTAGCAGAAAAGCATTTAGGCACTCAAAAAGATTTAGTGGCTATGCCGATTCTTCATGATACGCCTGCTGAAATTGCTCAAGCATTGGATGTTAAAGATTGGAAACGTGGGGAATGTGAACCTATCCCGGGTAAAACATTACCCATCCTTAAAGTTGTTGAACGCAGTTTTGCTGATACCTATAAGAAATACACTGCATTAGGCCCTTTGTTGCCTAAACAGGGTAATAACATTAAAGGGATTGATTGGGCGACAGAAAAAGAATACGAACATCTAAAACTCATCAATTACACCATAAAAGAAGAAGGTGTATCTAAAGGGATGCCTTCTTTAGAAGAAGATATTCATGTTTGCGAAAGTATTTTAGCCTTAGCACCTGAAACCAATGGTGAAGTGGCAGTTAGATCATGGGACTCTCTGGGTAAGAAAACGGGGATTGACCATAAACATTTAGCAATACCACGCGAAGATGACAAAATCACCTTCCGTGATATTAAAGCACAGCCACGTAAGATTATTACCGCACCAACATGGAGTGGTATTGAATCTGAAAAAGTCAGTTATAACGCGTGTTACACCAACATCCATGAGCATATCCCTTTCAGAACAATAACAGGACGCGCTCAGTTCTATCAGGATCATCAATGGATGCGTGATTTTGGTGAAGAATTTTGTACCTACA
>CAZZIS010000177.1:0-1671 GCA_964654445.1 uncultured Thioalkalispiraceae bacterium | reverse complement strand
TGCGCGTCAGGCATTGATATAGCGCCACTATAGCAAGCGTATCTTCTACATTTGTACACATGTCGCAAATGCGCGCTTCCAGCGTTGGAAAGCGTACGCTGGGGCGCAGATCCCACCAAATTTTACTGGCGTCTTCAATAACGCCCGCATCGGTTAGGATTTTCACCATGCGCTGATACTCGCCCAAAGAGGCCATGGTTTCGGGAATGCCGGTGCGCGGCATGCCGTCAAACACGGACAAGCGGTAAGACTTCATTCCCATCTTGTCGCCTTCCCAGAACGGGGACGAGGCGGAGAGGGCTAAAAGATGCGGCAGAAAATACCGCATCTGGTTCATAATATCGATACGCAGACCATCATCTAAAATCCCCACATGAATATGCGTGCCGCAAATCAGCATGCGCCGAATGGCGCCTTGCAAGTCTTCATCCATTTTTTGATAGCGCTCTTGCTTGGTCGGTCTTTGGGTGCGCCACGGCGAGAACGGGTGAGTGGACGCGGCCACAAGCCTCATATCATGGTCAATGGCAAGAGCGGCTAAGGTTTTGCGCATATGGGTGAGGTGACGGCGCGCATCGGTCAAATTTTGGCATATGGGCGTAGCAATTTCTATTTGGCACTGTAAAAATTCATGGGTGACGGCGTCGCCCAGCGCATCCTTTGCCGCTTTAAAAAAACTCTTTTTCGGGCTAGCGCATGCGGCTCTCGTTTCTGGATTAACCAGAAGGTATTCTTCTTCAACGCCCAATGTCGGCCAAAATTTATCCATACTCACCCCCTTTGGAGGGATTTATAGCATAAAAAACCCAGATGTAAAATATGGCATTTCGCCGCGTTAATTCACTTGAGGTGGCGACCAAGAAAGTCTATGCCCTCTCCTTCAAGGTGACCCAAGGTGAGGTGGCCGACAAGAGGTGAGGAGGGCGTGAGCCCGACCGGGAAGCAAAATATGCAGTTTTCCAGTTTTTGCTGAATGTTGGTAGCTAAACTGAAACGAAATAAATGGTGAGGTGGCCGAGTGGTTTAAGGCGCACGCTTGGAAAGCGTGTGTGCGTTAATAGCGTACCGTGGGTTCGAATCCCATCCTCACCTCCATTTTCATTGTTAAAAAACATGTTCAATTAAACCTTCTGCGGCATTGCCCCGGATTTATATTTTGTTTGCTTCGTAAACGCGGCGGCAAATCCCTTTTTCATCTCCATTTTTACACGCTATACCCCCTTGTGGCCGTCTCCAAAAACGATACCCGGCATTCATAGGTTTGGGTGATGAAATACTTGCGCGTCCGCGGGCTATTTGCTATAAGAAGTATGATTTTAGGGGCGCGAATATGACACCTGCATTTGCTAGAGACATAATTAGGCTAAAGTCAGACATGGTTTTGGGGCATCTGCCTTATTAGTATTTCTGTAAATGCCGATGGTTTTTAATATCATTTGCCCCAAATCAAGAATTTATTTGCTGGCCTCCATATAGGTGGCTGGCCTTTATTTGCGAGGGCGAAAAATGGCACGACGGTTTACATGGTTTGAGGATATTGGCGATCTGGAGACGGATTATTTGTTGGGCGGACAATATGGCTTAAGTGGCACATTTTCCTATACCCCAGCACGTATATTTTTTGGGTCGCAAGGCGCATTTGTTTTTGATGACCGTTATGAACCTTACTTA
>CAZZIS010000176.1:0-1795 GCA_964654445.1 uncultured Thioalkalispiraceae bacterium | reverse complement strand
TTGTGCTAGAAACCGTGATCCAACTGATTTTTCTAGGATTAATGGTTACAACCTTCACCATGTATGTGCTTGTGCTTTAATTCATCTTCTGTAGCAGGCCTAATATCCATTACTTCGACATCAAACGTTAGTTCTTCACCCGCTAATGGGTGATTACCATCAATAGTGACATCATCACCATCAACTTTGGCTACCGTAACAACGCTAACACCTTGACTAGCATCCGCATGAAACTGCATGCCCTCCTCGACCTTTCCAACACCATCAAACATCGTCATTGGCACCACTTGTAACATATCTTCCCGTCTTTCACCGTAAGCATCCGCCGGAGGAACATTGACAACAAATTTATCTCCAACAACCTTTCCTGCTAAAGCATTTTCTAAACCGGGTATAATTTGTCCGAATCCATGCAAATAAACCATCGGGTCTTCATCCCGAGAGCTATCAAGCTGTTCTCCTGCTGCATTTGTTAATATGTAATGAATAGATACAGCAAGTTTGTCTGTAATTTGCATTTAAACCCCTTTTATCAATCAAAAAAATTCTATTATAGTTCATCATGTCCCGTTGGAAAGCACCTCGACCCAAATCTTCTCCATATATTACACCTAAAGGCTATCAAACCTTAGAATCCGAGTTAAAAAATTGTTGGGAAAAACGAAAACATGTGGTAAAAGCAATTACGGCTGCCGCTGCAGAAGGTGATCGATCAGAAAATGCTGAATATATTTATAGAAAAAAGGAACTACGTGGTATAGATAGTCGTATCAACTTTCTGCAAAAGCGTCTACCTACTCTAACTATAGTGTCTAAAAAGCCCGATAATCAGGATTGTATCTATTTTGGTGCCATGGTAACTTTAGAAAAAGAAAATGGTGAAGAAGTTACTTATCGTATTGTCGGACCCGATGAGCACACACATAAAAAATATTTTATTAGTATGGATTCACCTTTAGCCAAAGCTTTATTAAAAAAATCTTGTGATGAAGAAGTGATCATTAACAATGAAATTCAGCAAATGCGCTATTTTATTGTTGAAATTCGATATGAGTCATGACCTGTTTTCATTTAACAACCACCTGGAAACTCCCTGCTTCTATAGAAAACTGCTGGTTTAGTATTCTGGAAGTAGAATCCTGGCCTAATTGGTGGAAATATGTCCATAAAGTGATAGAGCTTGAAGCCGGTGATAAATCGGGAATCAATAATATACATCAATATGATTGGAGTACCTGTTTACCCTACCACCTTGTGTTTAACCTTCGTGTTACCAGGCTTGAACCTTTTAAGCTGATTACATTTGATGCCCAGGGCGATTTAACAGGAAATGGTTGCTGTAGATTCACCCAAAAAAACAATTGTACATACATCCAGTTTGACTGGAATGTTGAAACCAGCAAACCTTGGATGTCCTTTGTTGCCACAATTGCAACCCCTGTTTTTGAATGGAATCATCGACGCGTCATGAAATCGGGTGAACAAAGTTTGATAAGGAAATTAAACTCAACGCCATAACGTGAAATATTCTTCACGCCATCATGATAACTGAGTTCTAGCAGTCCCTTGTTGCCAATAAACTGCATTGTTTACGTGGAAGTAAATAAGGTGCAGGAGCGGAAACCTCTACGTAGACAACTCTGCAGCTGTTTCAGGGCTTTGCTATCAACAAAAACCAACTGGATATAATTTCCGCAACTGTAACCTTGGGAAGTATAATAGAGCTTTTTTCGATTGTAAAAAATAATGGCTCAATACATTTATTCAATGAATCGGGTGGGTAAAATTGTTCCCC
>CAZZIS010000175.1:0-1841 GCA_964654445.1 uncultured Thioalkalispiraceae bacterium | reverse complement strand
TGGAGGAGCAGAAGCAGGCTATCATCCACCACGCCGTCACCCGCAGCATCGACCCCGACGTCCCCATCAAACCCTCCGGTGTGGAGTGGCTGGGGGATGTGCCGGAACATTGGGAGGTGACCAGGGCAAAGCATCTGTTCCGTGAGGTGGATCATCGGTCCTCGACAGGAACAGAGGTGTTGTTATCTCTGCGTATGTACCAAGGACTCGTGCCTCACAACGAGGTTTCGTCGATTACGATCACCGATCAAGCATTGATCGGCTTCAAAAAGGTCAAGCCTGGGCAGCTTGTTATGAACCGGATGCGGGCGGCAATCGGTATATTCGGTATAGCGCATCAATCAGGGCTTGTTAGTCCTGACTATGCGATTCTGGAGCCAATCACAGACGCCGATCCTGAGTATTTCTTGCGGTTGTTCAAAACGTCGGCCGCAGGTACCGTCTTTCGCATCGAGTCGAGGGGACTTGGTACTGGATCCTCTGGCTTTATGAGGCTCTACACGGACAGATTCGGAACGATCAAGCTGCCGTTGCCGCCGGTGGAGGAACAAAGGCTTATCGTTGAGACGATAGCTGGAACTACGCAGGAGATCGAACGTGCAGAAGACCGTGTCAATCGCGAAATCGAACTCCTCCAGGAATACCGCAACCGCCTGATCGCCGACGTGGTTACCGGCAAGCTCGACGTGCGCGAAGCGGTGGCAGGACTGCCAGAAGAGGTGCAGGAGCCGCTTGAAGAAATAAATGTTGAGACCGGTGTCAAGGAAGATTCGGAAATATTGGAAGCATTGGAAGATTGATCATGCCCGTGCCCACAGAGCCAAAAATCTACCACATCGTTCATGCGGATCGATTACCTTCGATTATTGCAGACGACCACCTGTGGTGCGATGCAGAGATCATCCGGCGCTCACCACCTGGCACCACGATTGGGATGAGCCGCATCAAACAGCGACGGCTTAGTGAATCGACCCTGAACAGCGTTCCAGGTCTTCACGTAGGTGATTGTGTGCCGTTTTATTTCTGTCCGAGGTCAATCATGCTTTACTTGTTATATCGGGCAAACCATGCCGATTTGGCTTATCAGGGTGGCCAAGCTCCTATTGTCCACTTGGAGGCAGATCTGTATAGCGCAGTAGCATGGGCTGAACAGCATGGGTATCGCTGGGCTTTCACTCTATCGAACGCGGGAGCCTATTATTTCGAGGATCGTGCCAACCTGGCACAGCTGGGCGAAATTAATTGGGGAGCTATTCAGGCAAACCGGTGGAGTGGGAATGGTATTTCGGGGTCAATAAAGGAAGGTAAACAAGCTGAATTCCTTGTCGAGAATTCTTTCCCATGGGCACTCGTATCTCGAATAGGTGTCCACTCACGGCCAATTTATAACCAGGTGCGAGAAGCGTTGCATGATGCGGCACATCAACCACCGGTAGAAATCAAGAATAACTGGTATTATTGATAGTGGGAGAGACGATTATGATTGAATACAAGACAGGTGATATCTTAATCGAAGACGCCGAAGCTATAGTTAATACCGTCAATTGTGTCGGTATAATGGGGCGTGGTATTGCGCTTCAGTTCAAGAAAGCTTTCCCGGCCAACTTCAAATCTTATGCTGCCGCTTGCAAGCAGGAAGAGGTACAGCCTGGCCAAATGTTCGTTTTTGATACGGGCGGATTAACCAATCCCAGGTTCATTATTAATTTCCCGACCAAGCGACACTGGCGCGGCAAAAGCCGGATAGAGGATATCGAGTCCGGATTGAGTGCACTCACCAATGTCATCAAAGAGAGGAATATTCAGTCAATTGCCATTCCTCCTCTGGGCAGTGGTCTGGG
>CAZZIS010000174.1:0-1862 GCA_964654445.1 uncultured Thioalkalispiraceae bacterium | reverse complement strand
TCCAGGCAGTGTTGTAAGAAACGCCAGTGCGGAAAGTCCTGTTTTGGCTTGCGTTAATAGGTGAATAGCAAGAAACCAGATAGTGAGAGGACGTTTTGTTGACGCGAAAATAGTGCCGCTATTGAGTGTGTGCTGATGATGACAACGATTGCACTGAAGAACTGGGCGTACCTTTAATGTACAGTAGCTTTGGCCACGTAGTGTCCTTGCTCAGAAAATGACTGCGCTTCATGGGTAATCAGGTACACATTTATCTAAATACTCAATATTTTACCCACAGATTCTTCAGAAGACCCTCATTATTCAGCCCCAGCCCCGCTTGTGAAAACGGAACCGCCGGAGGGCTTTCTTCAAGAGCCATTGACTGGCACCATTTTTTGTTTGATTATGGATGCTTGAGCAGGTACGAAATTCAAAACGTCAATAAGTTATCAAGGAAAAAACATGCCTTTAGACATCACGTATAGTATTAGAGAGAAACGATTTACTCTTACGAGTACTTACGCTGGCAAAAAAGAAATTATTATTATGAAAGCATATTCGGGAGGCTGGGACGAGTTCCGCGCCCTACCAAAAGGAAAATGGCTGATAGTGGAAAACCCAAGTGGTGACAAAACATACTTCGGTTTATTTTATCAGGATAAAAGTGTGAATGATCAATTTAAGCATGATGCAGAGTGGCGTGATGGAATACGTCTCGGATTTCACCGTGAGGAGGGTAGTCATGGGTGTATTATGCTTACAAAAGCAGGTGACCAGAAGTTTCGTGATGCTCAAAAAACCTGGAAAAAAATACAGCATCTTATTCGTACAAGACGCCCCAAACACGTAATATCCTACCAAAATAATGAAAACCCGAGAATTCGTGACAATACAAAATTTTATATTTCCAGTTATGGCAGCATGAGGGTAATTGACTAAAGTGTTTACAATGAACATTTTTACAAAAATAAACATTTTATGTTTGGTGTTGTCAGTTACATGCAGTTTAAGCTCTGTTCCAATCGCGGCAGCTGCCTCATCAAAGGAAGCTTGGCCTGATTTACCTTTAAACAGCGAATGGAGTGAACCTGTATTTAGTCAGTACACACCAATCAACAATAAAATCAGCGAATGGCGTTACACACGAAAAAATGCCACGCTAATCATAACCCGATCTGAATGTGAGAAATGTAAGCCTGTCACACAACACACTGTAGATGAATACAACAGTCGAGAGGTACAATCTACAGGAAGAAGTCGCGCTTTGCTGCTTGACCTTAAAGGCATTCCGGCCATGTTCCGGCTTTCCACCAGTCGTAAAAACGTAAATTTTCGCGTATTTGAGATTTACACCAATGGTTTCTACTATAAAATACAATTAGGCGTAAACAGTTCGGCACCCCAGGCGTTCAGCTTTATGCTGGATAATGAATTTATGGAAATGATCAATGGATTCATGCCATAAATCGAGAAAGGTGAACTTTACGCACCAAAATCATTTCATTGTTACCCATAATTTAAAATGAGAATCAAGGGTTAAATCACTCTGTTAGTCCCTTAATGTTACTGAAAATACCGTGACTCCAGCATGTTTTTAGCCGGAACCCAGAGGTTTCACCCTCCGGACAAGCATTTTGATACAGTGGGGCGTCATCAGTAGGTATTATGCAACGACAGGGTGATATTCGTTCCTTGTCCGGTGAATGTTGTCGCAACAGGTCTTCCCCGGTTGAGTTATACGGGGGAGGCCATTGCTCATAGAAAGGGGTTGCCGGTATCTATGCTCTGTTCATGCGAAGCATGACGCAATAATGTCAAAACAATTCCTGATTACCCATAATCCTCAGCCAGAGTTAACAGCCTCATTGGCATAGGCGGTG
>CAZZIS010000173.1:0-1958 GCA_964654445.1 uncultured Thioalkalispiraceae bacterium | reverse complement strand
TGTTCCAGGCGTTGGGGTAGACGCCGCCCTCGGTGGCGACCGCGCCCTTGAGTGTCGAGAAGAGACTCACGTACTGAGTCCCGGCTTCGCAAGAAGCTCTAACACCTAGTGGTATGATTCTTAAATAAACAGTCGTATCATGTTATACTTGTCACTCCTGAATGGGGAGGGCAAGCGATGCGCGTGGCACCAACCATCGAACTCACGAAAGAGCAACGAAAGACGCTCACCCGCCTAGCGAAGGGCCGACGCACGGAGGTGCGTGTTGCTATGCGAGCGACGATCGTTCTTGCTGCGGCTCGGGGCCTTGAGAATAGAGAGATCTCTGAGGAACTCGAGATTACGCGAGAGACCGTCGGCCGATGGCGATCCCGCTTTGTGGAGCAGGGCGTCGAAGGGATCCTCAAGGATCTGCCACGAGCGGGACGCAAGCCCACAAATCGTTCGAAGGTTGAAGGGCGCATCATTCAAATGACTACCCAGGATCTGCCCGAAAATGCGACCCACTGGAGCACGCGTTCACTTGCTGAGGCATTAGGCGTTACGCAGTCGATGGTTCATCGAGTCTGGAAGGCGAACGGGTTGAAGCCGCACCTCGTGAAGACATTCAAGGTCAGCAACGATCCTCACTTTGAAGAGAAGTTGCGGGATGTCGTGGGGCTCTATCTCAGTCCTCCCGAGAATGCGCTCGTGTTCAGCGCAGACGAGAAAACCTCGATCCAAGCACTCGATCGTACCCAACCGGGCCTCCCGCTGAAGCGGGGTCGGAGCGGTACGATGACGCATGACTACAAGAGAAATGGGACGACGACGTTGTTTGCTGCGATTGAACTGGGTCATGGCGAAGTCATCGCCACCTGCATGAAGCGGCATCGGCATCAGGAGTGGATCAAGTTTCTCAAAATGATCGACGAGCAGACACCGAAGAATCTCGATCTTCATCTGATTGTTGACAACTATGCCACGCACAAACACGAGAAGGTCAAGCGATGGCTTAAGCGGCATCCGCGGTTCCACGTGCACTTCATCCCGACGAGCAGTTCATGGCTTAACATCGTCGAGGGATTCTTCCGCAACCTTGACCAGAGGCGCCTTAAACGTGGCGTCTTTCAAAATGTGCCCGTCCTGATCCAATCCATCATGGACTACATCGAGGGTCACAATCGCGACCCCAGGCCCATCGTGTGGACGGCGGCCGCAGACAGCATTCTTGAAAAAGTCGGCCGGGCACGCGCTAAACTGAATAAGTCGGCAACAGCGTGAATCACACCACTAGCTCACCTCCAGGAACACGAGGGCGTTGAGATCACTGTTGCGCTTCGCCGCAACCGAAGTCGCACCGCGCGTTCGAGCTGAGACCCGAAGCAGATCGATCATTGCTGAGGCTGTGACCGGGATTGACACACTGGGCAGCGACTGTTTAGGGTGAACCTGAGTATCATGTCGCCAGTCGCAACGAAGGAAGGGGGGCAACATGGCAAAAGTCGTTGGCGTAACCCCTGACGTATTGGTCTGGGCGAGAGAAAGCGCGAACCTATCGATCGATGACGTGGCCCGGTCGCTGAAAAAAGCGCCCGACGTCGTCCAAGCCTGGGAAGATGATGGCACGGACTTGCTGCCGTCATACGGGCAGCTCGAGACGCTCGCCTACAAACTCTACAAACGGCCACTTGCGCTGTTCTTCTTTCCTGAACGACCAGTCGAAGAGGACGTGCGAACAGAATTTCGCTTGCTGCCGGACAGCGAACTGGCTGCGCTCGAGCCCGACACGCTTCTCGCATCACGTGAAGCCTATTCGATGCAGGTTTCGCTCCGGGAACTCACCGCTGGTCGCAATCCTGGTGAAGACCTGATCCACCGAGACATCAACGCGAAACGCACCAAATCTCTCAGTGCGTTGGTTGCACGAGTGCGCGATTACCTCGGCGTGACCCTGTCCCAGCAATCCGAATGGCTTT
>CAZZIS010000172.1:0-2008 GCA_964654445.1 uncultured Thioalkalispiraceae bacterium | reverse complement strand
CCAAACGTTTCACCGCAATGTTGGCTTGTTGAAACTCTTGCCATAAACCGACCATGCGTAACACTGGTTGGCTTAAACGACTGGCAAACATTTGAAAGGCAACGAGCATACCAATAGTAAAACTATCGGTGGTCATGACGAGCCATGCACCGACACATAACACGGCTAAGGTTTGAATTTGTTCTAAGGTATTGGCTGAAACGTTATAGCTATTTGATAAACGCTGAGTTTTGAAATTAGCCGCGAGATACGATGATAAGTAATCACCATAGCGGTTATTAATTTGCGGTTCCATTTGCAATGACTTGACGGTTTCCATACCACCCACATACTCAATTAAAAAGGCTTGATTCCTTGCACCTAATTTGAATTGATCGTTTAGACGCTCTCTAAGCAGTGGGGTGATACTTAAGCTTACTATCGCGATTAACGTTAAAATTGTCAATACAATAACAGTCAGTTGCCAGCTATAGTAAAACATGATGCCTAAAAAGATAAACAAAAAAGGAAAATCAAGAATTAAGGTAACGGCTGCACCGGTAATAAACCCACGAATGGTTTCTATACCCTGCACTCGCGCGATGAGTGTGCCCGTTGGGCGTTTTTCAAAGTATTGCATAGGTAATGCAAACAAATGACTAAACACCCGGCTACCTAAGATAGCATCCACCCGGTTACCGGTATGAATAATGAGATATTGTCTAACCCAGGTCATAATCGCGGTGAACACCATAAACATGAGTAAACCTAAACCAATGACGATTAAAGTGTTCATGGTGTGATGCACAATAACTTTATCAATCACCACTTGTGTGAACAGTGGCATCGCGAGCCCCATGAGTGAAATGGCAAATGAAGCAAGTACGACATCACGCCAGATTTTCTTATGACGCAACAATTCAGGAATGAACCAACGAAAACCAAAGGGTTGTTTTTCTTTGTTCATTTCATCGTCTTCTACTAATTCTTCTTTGGCTTTAAAACTAATGTAGAAGTCTTGCACCTGCTCTTTGAATTCAACCAGATCGACCGTGAGTGGGGTTTGCTCACCGGCTTTGAAATACATGATGCGTTCAGCATCTTTACGAATAACAATAACAGGAATCGTGGAGGGTGACTTTTCTTCTTGTTCTGTTGTTTGTTCAGATCCAATACTTTCTGTTTCAGGAGTTTCTAATTCTTCGTTGTCAGACGTTTCAACCTTTTTAACTTCTGTAATAGTTTCTTTTAAGGATTCATCGACATCTTGTAGAAAGGCAACGCAAGGAAAGGCGGTGTCATCAGCAGATACACAGTTTTGTTCATGAACTTCGGTTTCAAATTCTAATGCGCGTGCGGCCTGTTTAAGTGAGGCAATATCATACGGCGGTGGGAATTGTTGTATGACCAGCTTGGGATCAAACGGCTTTCGATGCAATTGACATAAACTGCCAATCACCCAAAGCATCGCTTCTGAGCTCAGTAATGTACTGAGTTTATCCATAAATCGCCAACCTGCTTGTTATGACGAGGAACCGAGTTCCTCCCCTATTACATAAATGTCTTGTTTTGCTGGCTATTATTTATTTGGGGGGGATTTGAATTGTATCGAAATGTTACGTAATTTACTATAAGTACACACAAATACAGTAGGGGTTAATGTCGGGCTATATATAGTTGTTTTTACACATGTTTTATGTATTTTATAATGAATTAGGCTTATTGTAATACATAGTATTTGTCTGTTTTTTATACAAAATGTGGGCTTGATCACAAAAATAATCGGATAAAATAAAGCCCTTTATTGATGAATAATCTCTTCACAACGCCTAACGAGCTGAGTTAATGGCGGCTCTTTAAACTGCTCTGCATAATGTGTGGCAATCTTTTGCGCTGCAGTGTAAAAACTTTGTTTTGATGCAATATCCTTGATGGCCATTTCAATATTCTTTTCAGGTGAACCTTCGATGATACTGATACCTGCACCCGACTCTTCAACACGCAGAGAAAGAATATATTGCTCAAGTTG
>CAZZIS010000171.1:0-2255 GCA_964654445.1 uncultured Thioalkalispiraceae bacterium | reverse complement strand
ATCCGACCTGTCGTTTACTTTCTGGAGATAGTAAAGAAATGGTTACAATCAACCAATTAGTGCGTAAACCACGTAAGCGCAAAATAGAAAAAAGTACGGTACCTGCTTTAGAAGCATGTCCTCAACGTCGTGGCGTGTGTACTCGTGTATATACCACAACACCTAAAAAACCTAACTCGGCTATGCGTAAAGTAGCTCGGGTACGTTTAACTAATGGTTTTGAAGTTACATCTTATATTGGTGGTGAAGGTCATAACTTACAAGAACATTCCGTGGTCTTGATTCGTGGTGGTCGGGTAAAAGATTTACCGGGTGTTCGATATCATGTGGTACGTGGTTCATTAGATACTTCTGGTGTAGCAGATAGAAAAAATAGTCGTTCAAAATACGGCACAAAACGACCAAAATCATAAGCGTAATATAATAGCGTAAACAAATTTAGGAAGTACATTTTTATGGCAAGACGACATTCAGCAGCGAAAAGAGATATTATTCCCGATCCTAAGTATCGATCAGAGATGGTAGCTAAATTCATAAACATGGTGATGCTAAGTGGCAAGAAATCAGTTGCTGAAAAAATTGTCTATGGGGCTTTAGATAAAGTTCTGGAAAAAGGCAGTAATGATGCAGTTGAAGCTTTGGAATCCGCTTTAGATAACGTTCGCCCTACAGTCGAAGTGAAGTCACGTCGAGTTGGTGGTGCTACTTATCAAGTGCCTGTTGAAGTACGTGCGAGTCGTCGTAATGCGCTGGCCATGAGATGGTTGGTTGATGCTGCTCGTAAGCGAAATGAAAAAGGTATGGGGCTACGTTTAGCTGGCGAAATTTTAGATGCGTTAAGTAACCGTGGTACAGCAGTTAAGAAACGTGAAGACACTCACCGTATGGCAGAAGCAAATAAAGCTTTCGCGCATTATCGTTGGTAGTCAAATAGAGCTAATTAAATAAGAGGTTTAGCAAAGTGGCACGTCAAACACCAATCGATAGATATCGCAACATAGGCATTATGGCGCATATCGATGCAGGTAAAACAACAACGACAGAACGTGTGTTGTTTTACACAGGTATCTCACACAAGATTGGTGAAGTACATGATGGTGCTGCAACTATGGATTGGATGGAGCAAGAACAAGAACGTGGTATTACGATTACTTCAGCAGCGACAACCTGCTTCTGGAGTGGTATGGATAAACAATTCAAGCAACATCGAATTAATATTATCGATACGCCTGGACACGTTGATTTCACGATTGAAGTCGAACGTTCATTACGAGTATTAGATGGTGCTTGTTCCGTGTTTTGTGCGGTTGGTGGTGTTGAGCCTCAGTCTGAAACTGTATGGCGTCAAGCAAATAAATACAATGTTCCCCGTATGGCCTTCGTGAATAAGATGGATCGTGCCGGTGCAAACTTTTTGCGAGTTGTAGAACAAATTAACGATCGTTTAGGTTCAAATGCTGTGCCTATTCAGTTACCCATTGGCGCTGAAGAAAACTTTCTTGGCTTAGTCGATTTAATTCGAATGAAGGCCATCTTCTGGAATGAAGAAGATCGTGGTGTAACTTACGAAGAAAAAGACATTCCTGATGATATGAAAGATCAGTGTGATGAGTACCGTGAAAAAATGATTGAAGCTGCTGCAGAAGCAACAGAAGAGTTAATGGAAAAATACCTTGAAGAAGGTGATTTAAACAACGAAGAAATTAAACTGGGTTTACGTATTCGGACTCTAAATAACGAAATTGTTCCTGCTTTATGTGGTACTGCCTTTAAGAATAAGGGTGTGCAAGCCATGTTGGATGCCGTTATCGAATATATGCCATCACCGGTTGATGTGCCTGCGATTACGGGTATTTTAGATGATAAAGATGAATCAGAAACGACGCGTCCGGCAGCGGATGATGCTCCATTTGCAGCATTGGCATTTAAAATTGCAACGGATAAATTTGTAGGTACTTTAACATTTTTCCGTGTTTATTCCGGTGTGTTAAATTCTGGTGATTTTGTTTATAATCCGGTTAAAAGTAAAAAAGAACGTGTGGGTCGTATTGTGCAAATGCACGCGAACTCCCGTGAAGAGATTAAAGAAGTGTTGGCTGGCGATATCGCCGCAGCGATTGGTTTAAAAGATGTAACGACAGGTGATACTTTATGTGCGCTTGATAATATTATTACATTAGAGCGTATGGAGTTTCCTGAGCCGGTTATTTCAGTTGCGATTGAACCTAAAACAAAACCTGATCAAGAAAAAATGG
>CAZZIS010000170.1:0-2285 GCA_964654445.1 uncultured Thioalkalispiraceae bacterium | reverse complement strand
GATATATGACAGATGAAGTAGATGGCTTTGTTAATTGATTTTATTTTTGGTTATGAAAATAATCAAAAAATGTTTAGTTATGTCTATTGACTCGAGATCGGCTCATATGTGTTAGGCTTTTTGTTTGATAAAGCCTCAAGTGACTCATACCTATTGCATGCTAATTGGTTTAATGATTCAATCATTGAAAAAACAAGATCCGTTGATAGTGAAATATATTTACTAGAAATATTCAACTGAAAACCATGTAGTTCAACTTCGTCAATTTTTAATACAGCTGATTTAATTTCTTTTTTTCTTTGTTCAGTATCATCTTGAAATTGCCCGTTACGATGAGCAACGGCATTTCTTATTATATAAAAAAGATCAATTTCATTAATGTTTGATTTAGACCATGGAAGCTCAATATTAAGAACACCACTGTAGTATTTATTGATTTTCTCTATCAGGTTTCCTGCTTTAATTTCATTTAACTTTAATTTGGCTTTTTCTTTTTTGGCTATGTAAATCGTAATATCTGTTACAGTTAATTCAAAAATTCCCCACAGATGAATAATAGCTGACATCCTTGCATATCTAGGTATATGTTCATCGGCGGCTTCATCTGCTTCATGTAATTTTTGTTGAAAATATTCTTCCGGTTCAAATTCATCTTTCCTTTTTTCAACATCATGTTTTGCCCTGATACGATATTGCTCTTTAGCTATGCCTATGAAATTTTCTAAAGAATCTAAATATGCTCCTAACGCCCAAGAATGATAGCCAATGCTTATCCCGGGATAGCTCATATCCAATTTCATTAATTTTTCCAGGTCAACACTCATAAATGTTCTTCATAATCCTAACGTCACAAATAAACGCATTTTTTGTATTTTTTGATTTGTTAGGCTGTTTCATTCACACATTGATTTAGTAATTGAAAGACTACCTACCTTTTCACCGTTATCATATTGGTAGTGATACACGATTGTTATTCCTTTATTTAATATTTCCACATACAAAGGTGTTGTACAGTTGCTAACCATAAATTTGTTTTTAATTGTTTTATTAATCCAGTCATTTTTAAATTTCTTTGTTTTGATCAGTTTCTTTGCGTCACTTTTAGAAATACCTTGCAAAGTCGAAATCATGCGCGCCAGTTCATTAACGGGATGTTGATAGGTATATTCAATATTATCATTTATATTTTTTACGTTGATTAGGTAAGTGCCTGGTTCTATAAGAAGTCTACCTCCATTTTGACGGATGCTTTTATTTACATCTTCAGGTAAATATTGCAATACTTGCTGCTTTGTAAGGCTTCTTGTTGCACTAGCAGCATCTGCGTAGACATTAAAAGAACCCGTAAAAAGAATAGAAATCAATATACCAGTAATTACTTCTTTCATTATAATCCCCCATTTGTTTTGTTAGGCGAGAAATTCATTATTTAACCTCTTTAGCAAGATGCTTTAATAATTAGTCATCATTTTCTGATTTATCACTACCAAGAGGTGTCAGAATTGTTGCTATAGCTAATGAACCAAATAACCACATAGAAGGGAGCCAATCATTTTCAGAAAAGCCAGCATACAATCCATAAAAGGGAAATAGCGGGTAAAACAGTATACTACCAGAGATATATTTTATTGTTAAACTCAGTGAAACCAAACCACCAATAATAAATACAGCCAATCCAACACCTTTCATTTTCCCTTCTCCTTTATTTCGCCTAACAGTGATTTAGACGACGTGTCGTCTTTTACCTTATTAGGCGACATGTCGCCTAATACCTGATTCAGGTGATATTACGACTCTTGTGTTCGTTTTTCATCCTGCTTGTTTAAATAAGTTATTATTTTTTTACGGGTATAACCCTGCTCGCCGCTTGTTTAGCCCGTACTCTCGAATCATCAACATCTTTTCCATACGCTAACGCCACACCCATTCGGCGCTTTTTAAAGGCTTCGGGTTTACCAAACAATCGAATATCAGTTTGTGGTACAGCTAAGGCTTTTTCTATTCCTTCAAAGATTATGCCTTTTTCATCCATTTGACCATAAATAACCGCACTTGCACCCGGCTCACGCAAAGTAGTTGAAACAGGTAAACCTAAAATAGCACGGGCATGAAGTTCAAATTCATTTTGATATTGGGTTGCCATGGTGACCATACCGGTATCATGTGGACGCGGACTCACTTCACTAAACCAGACATCATCACCTTTAATAAATAACTCAACGCCAAACAGACCACGACCACCTAAATTACTGGTTACGGCTTTGGCGATATCTTGTGACTTCTGT
>CAZZIS010000169.1:0-2286 GCA_964654445.1 uncultured Thioalkalispiraceae bacterium | reverse complement strand
ACTTCGCGCCTTCCAGTCGGCAGCCCAGAAGGGTGCGGAGGTGCCGGAGATCGTCTGCTTCGAGCGGCAGGACGACTGGGGCGGGTTGTGGAACTACACCTGGCGCACCGGGCTCGACGAGTATGGCGAACCGGTGCATTGCTCGATGTATCGCTACCTGTGGTCGAACGGCCCCAAGGAGGGGCTGGAGTTTGCCGATTATTCCTTCGAGGAGCATTTCGGCAAGCAGATCGCTTCCTACCCGCCCCGTGCTGTCCTGTTCGACTATATCGAGGGCCGGGTGAAGAAGGCCAATGTGCGCGACAAGATCCGCTTTCGCACCGCGGTGCGCCATGTCTCCCATGACGAGGCCACCGGCAAGTTCACCGTCACTGCCGAAGACCTGACCCGTGGCCACGAATACGCCGAGGAGTTCGACCATGTGATTGTTGCCTCGGGACATTTCTCGACCCCGAACGTGCCGCAATTCCCCGGTTTCACCAATTTCAACGGCCGGGTCCTGCACGCCCATGATTTCCGCGATGCGTTGGAGTTCAAAGACAAGGACATCCTGATCATCGGCACCAGCTACTCGGCCGAGGATATCGGCTCGCAATGCTGGAAATACGGCTGCAAATCAGTGACCGTCAGCCACCGCACAGCACCCATGGGCTATGGCTGGCCGGACAACTGGACCGAGGTGCCGTTGCTGCAAAAGGTCGAGGGAAATACCTGCACATTCAAGGATGGCTCGACCGCGGATGTGGACGCGATCATCCTGTGCACCGGCTATGTCCACCACTTCCCGTTCCTGCCCGACGAGTTGCGGCTGAAAACCGCCAACCGGCTGGCCACCGCCGATCTCTACAAGGGGGTGGTCTGGGTGAACAATCCGGCTCTCTTTTATCTCGGCATGCAGGATCAGTGGTTCACCTTCAACATGTTCGATGCCCAGGCCTGGTATGTGCGCGATGTCATCATGGACCGGATCGCGCTGCCCGCCACGCGCGAGGAACTCGTCGCCGATGTCGGTCAGCGGGTGGCCCGCGAGGATGCCGGCGAGGACGACTACGACGCCATCCGCTATCAGGGCGACTATGTGAAGGAGCTGATCGCCGAGACCGACTACCCCAGCTTCGATGTCGACGCCGCCAACGAGGCGTTCTTCCAGTGGAAGAAGCACAAGAAGCAGGACATCATGGGTTTTCGCAACAACAGCTACCGCTCGGCGATCACCGGGACGATGGCGCCAGCGCACCACACTCCGTGGAAGGACGCACTGGACGATTCACTGGAGGCATATCTGAAAAACTGAAACGGAAATTCTGTGGGCGCGGGACGCGCCCGCAGGCTGCACCCGGTCGCCAGAAGCCGGAGCGCAACTAGAAACCGAAAGGCATGCGGCCGATCGGCAAAAACAGGTGGCGGACGCCGCCGGTAACACAACAAGGGAAAACAAAAAATGACCAGATCAATCTATAAACTAGCGATGGGAACGGCTGTAGCCGCCCTGATGGCGCCGGCGGCGCTTGCCGGTGTCGAGTCCGATGACCCGATCATCATCGTGCAGAACAACTGGACCAGCCAGCTGGTGATGTCGAACGTGGTCGGGCTGGTGCTCGAGGACATGGGCTACACCGTCGAATACGCGCCCTCCGACAGCCAGCTTCAGTTCAGCGCTATTGCCAATGGCGACATGCATTTCCAGATCGAGGCCTGGGAAGGCTCGATGAAGACAGCTTTCGAGGCCGCTGTCGCGGATGAAGGCATGATCGACGCCGGCACCCACGACGCTGTTACCCGCGAGGAATGGTGGATTCCGAACTACGTGCTGGAAAAATGCCCGGCCGCCAATACCTGGGAAGGGCTGAACGCATGCGCCGAAATCTTCGCCACCGCCGAGACCGCGCCCAAGGGGCGGTTTGTCGGGCCGCCGGCGGATTGGGGCAAGAACTGCGCCGACCGGGTCAAGGCGCTGGAGATGGATTTCGTGGCGATCAATGTGGGCCAGGCGGCGACCCTCTGGGCCGAGCTGCAATCGGCCTATGACCGCAAGGAGCCGATCGTGCTGTTCAACTGGACCCCGAACTTCATCGAGAGCAAGTTCGAGGGCGTCTTTGTCGATTTTCCGGAGCCGGAAGCGGCCTGTTTCGATGATGCGTCCTGGGGCCCGAACCCGAACGCGACCGGCGACTGCGGCGCACCGAGTGCCGCATGGCTGAAGAAAGCCGCCTGGTCCGGCGTTGCCGAGACCTGGCCCGGTGCCTGGAAGGTGATGCAGAACATCAACCTCAACAACGCGCAGAT
>CAZZIS010000168.1:0-2549 GCA_964654445.1 uncultured Thioalkalispiraceae bacterium | reverse complement strand
ATATTGGTCTGCTATGTTGATATTTTGTTGTTTTCCTTTTTGATAAAATATCATTGTAAACAAATTGTGCCTGTTTTTCGTTACAGTCAAGTAATTCCGCCAAGTCAGATGCAGGTACATTATGATTCAGGCTCCACAAAGCAAGATCCATTTTGTCGTAAGGCAAGGCAAAATAAAATTCATCTTGCCCTTGTGGCATACTGTAAGTATCTGTTGTTGGAGCTGCAGTACAAATTTCTTCTGGTAAATTCAAATATTTTGCTAAAGCATAGACTTGTGTTTTATATAAATGTGCAATGAGTTTTATATCTGCAGAACCGTCACCATTTTTTACAAAAAAGCCCTGATCATATTCAAGACGATTTGGTGTTCCGACAACCGCGTAATTAAGTCTGTCTGCGTGGAAAAATTCTACTGTTTTCCTGATACGCTGTTTGTAGTTTGTCGCAGCAACAATTTGAAGATATTCTTTTAACCCCATTCTCTCTTCTTTTATTTCACCATCGGGAGTTTGCACCACCACCATGAAATGATTTATTTTTCCTTCCTGCCCGCCAGAAATTGCAATTTTACTTTTCCATTTATCATTGTAATCAGGAAAGATTGATCTAATTGCTTCATCGCGCCACTTATAACAGCCTATGGCTTCCAGAGTAGGTGCGATATCCTGTACCAGATATTCAATACCCAACTGATCAGCTAATTTTTTACCTAATGTCACACTAGCTGATGATGAGTCCGTTTCCGGTAATAACAAACCAAAGACTTTATTTTTACCTAATGCCTCTACACAGAGTGCAGCACAAACTGCACTATCAACACCGCCAGAGATAGCAATAACTAATCCTCTTCGATTTAAATTGCGGCGTAAACTGTCACGAATGCTGGCTGAGATCTTATCTATTTCTGCCTGCTCATCAATTTTTAACACATCACTAGATAAAGTTTTTTTATTCATAATCCTGATTCTCGTTTATATAAACATTTACACATAAGCAACAACAACTCGTATATCACCATTATTATTTTTTACAGGTAATACTTCTTTATACAGATTCATTTTTTCAATACGTTTTATGATTAATTCACCTTGCCCCAAGCCAAGTTCAAACATTAAACATCCGCCTTCTCGTAGATATTTAGGAGCTTCTTTCATTAACCTCTGCAGAATTTTTATACCGAACGGTCCACCATCAAAAGCCATACCTGGTTCATGCGAAGATATCTCATCATCCATCACCTCTACCTTGCCACTTGATATATAAGGCGGGTTACAGGTGAGCAAATCTACTTTATTATAATATTCTGCTGATTCATAAGCTTGCAAGAGATCACTTTCAGTAAATTCAACTTGTGATTCAAGATTATGATATTCGGCATTTCTCTTTGCTAAAGAAACGGCTTCAGAACTCAAATCAGCCGCATAAACTTTTGCTTTTGGTTCATTAATGGCATAACTGATAGCCAGGTTGCCTGCACCGGTACATACATCGATAACAGTTAGAGAGTCTCGGTCATTCGATATTTTATTTAAATACTGAATCGCTGTCTTTCCTAACAGTTCAGTTTCCTTTCTGGGCACCAGTGCTTCTGGCCCTGCAAGTAATTCTATTCCCATAAATTGTTGTCTGCCCGTTAAATGTGCCAGTGGCTCACCAGCAAACCTTCTATCAACAAGCTTTAATAAATTTTCTGTTTGCTCTGCATTCAGGTCAGGTAACTTTTCGCCTTCTGCAGCCTGGGCCGACATAGGGTGCTCAGAAGCGGCAAGCCATAATGCTTTTAGTGTTGATGAAGCTGTTTCTTCTGGCTTATCTTTTAATACTTTAAGTTCAGTATTAAAACGTTCTAACAAGCTATTATATAACTCATCATTTTTCATGCTGCCACCATTTCCTGTAAGACTTTTTTATCAACTTTGCCGTTTGATGTTTTTGGTAATTTATCCATAAAAATAATCTCATTTGGAACCATGAAGTTTTCCAAATGCGAAAGACAATATTTTTTTATCATTTTATCATTCAAATCCGAGCTTGTTTCCAAAGCGACAAATGCTTTTATAGCTTGCCCCAAAACATCATCGAGCACTCCAATAACCGCAACTTCTTTTATACCCGTAATTCCATGTAGAATATTTTCAACTTCAACAGGACTCACTTTTTCTCCTCGAGTTTTAATAATGTCATCACTGCGCCCAACAAAATATAACAACCCTTCTTCATCCATTTTAAAAAGATCGTGGGTACAAAGCACTTGTTCACCCGGGTATTTGCCTGGTTTAAGCATTTTTGCGCTTCGTTCCGGGTCTTTCCAATACCCTGTCATTATATGTGGACCTCGCACATACAATATCCCAGGTTCACCTACTGGAACCGGGTTACCTTCTTCTGACAATAAATAAATCTCAGTACCAGGAATAGCACGTCCAACTGATCTCGGTTTTATATCAACCAGCTCAGGTTCCAGATAACAAACTCGTTTACACTCTGTTAATCCGTACATTTTATAAATTAATGCATTTGGAAATATCTCATGCAAATAGGGAATAA
>CAZZIS010000167.1:0-2598 GCA_964654445.1 uncultured Thioalkalispiraceae bacterium | reverse complement strand
GTCGATATAAACACGATCAAACGTGTTGCCTTCAAATATATTTTGTACTGCTGTCGTTAATTCATCTGATTTCTGTGTTCCGGTATTAGCTAACGTAAAAACTTGTACTTTAATCTCCGCTTGACGGTTATATTTTCGATTACCAATAACGCCTAGCGTTTCTTGACTACCAACCGAATTACGAATCGTTAACCGTATCCACGGGCTACTTTCAGGCTCATCGAACTGCTCATTATCAAACGTATATAAACTAGTTGCTCCCCATAAAGTTATAAATTTGTCATAAATAATCTTTCTGGATTCATTGATCGTTGTCACTGTTTAATAAACGTCTTAGCAACTGCTTTATTCAATGAACGTAATACAAAGCCTTTAGGTTCTTGTTTGGAATGGCCACTGTCTAACGCTTGTATGTAAGTAACATTATTAGAAATATAAACCTTGCCACTTTTATACCCAGTCAAAACACTTAACAATCCAGACACTTGACTAGCATCACTAGCGACATTTGGTAAGCTACCAACGCCTAGTGTTCCAGAAACACCACCAAAAGGTGAACCTATTTGTGGAACCCAGTTACTTCTCGCAAAACCTGTATCAATCGGCGTAGATTCTTTTAAATTCTTCGTCGAATTAACAACAAGCTGTTTAACCGCTTTACTAATCAGATCATCTAGTCCATCAATAACCTGATTAAGACTAGCCAATGCCTTTATCCGCTTTTTTTCGAGGTTTTTTAGGTTTCTTTTCAACCTTATCCTCGTCTTTTTTAACTACCTTCTTTGCAGACATTGCCTTTTCAAGCATTTCATTAGCCCACGGTGAGTCTTTTTTCCCTATAATTTTACGTCTAAATAACGAGCGCATTTGATAAACAGGAAGACTGCCAACATCTAGTTCTTCACCAACATTTAAAGTGTTTTCAGACGTTATCTTAAATGCCTTTACAACCACATGCGTTTCGTGTCTTTTGTAAACGCCCTGGTAAGCCATTACGCAACCACACCACTGAAATAATAACCAAGATCAGGGCCAGTCAATTTATAATCGAAAGACATTTCACCTTCAATTCTATCTGCCTTCAATAAATCAGCTCTCATACGACTCATCCGCATACCTGATGAAGTCGCACCTAGATATCCAGTCCAGCTAAATTGAGCGCCAGCAGTTGGCTCATTTAAAGCAATACCGTTTGGTGCGTAATAAAGCAGCGCATCTTTGCCGCCAACAAATTTATTATCATCTGCCGTGGGGTCTGTTGCATCAGCTAACTTTTCATTGAAAACAGCATCCATTACAAGGATTTCATCAATCTCAAATTCTGCCGCTATCATTTGCTTCTTTAACAAAGCTGGCGCTGATGTTGTTGCACCACCTAAAATACGCGATAACATTTCATCATTATCCATTAGAGCGTCCCATGCGGGGCGTGAAACAATCATCTTATTAGGTCTATAACCTGTTTGCTGATGAATTACCGTACTAGCGTTTCTAACCACTTTTATAGGCTCACTACCTGCTTCACTCCAATATTGGAATTGACCAGCAGCAACAGGACCACCAGTAACACCCGTTAAATCAGTCGTCCATTTTCCCGTACCCATAAATGAATCGGAAAAAATTCGCTCTCGTCTAATTAGAAGCTTTTGTGTTACAAATTGCGATGCAGATTGATCTAGCTGAATAACGCTGTCTTGATTTGCTCGTTGTCGATCAGTAACATCTTTATGATAAGCATACGTCCGGCAAAAATATGGGTTGGTTGACATACGAAAGCCACTTCCTGCTGACTCTGTGCCATCCGCCCTTTCTTCGGCTTCATCTCTTAAAAAATCACCCGAATTGAATTCATAATACAAATCTGACTCTTTAGCGACACCAGCATTAGGAAAAGCCCGTGAAGCAATAAAACTTTCTGCTTTTAATAAGTACTTTTGCGAAAAATTAGTTAAAGGAGTGTTGACATGCACATCTCCTGCGGTTGGGTTAGATACAATAGGCATCTTATGAACTCCTTTAAATTAAAATAATCAACCAGCTTTAGTTGAAATGAAGGTGATTAATTCATTAATTGCCCCACCTTGATAAACAATTCCTGCCGAAGCGCCACCAGCTACAACAGCCCTTCCTTCCGCATCTGACGCAACCTTATCGCCAGGAGCTAATGTAGCTCCAGCAACAATTTGTTGTACCGAACCGTCAAGGCAAGTTACAGGTCGTGCGGCTGATGCTTCAGCTAAACTTGCACCTGTTGCCGTTGAATCGGGTGATGTTTCTAAAATAATACCGACAACATCACCACCAGCAGCAGATTCTTCAACAGTCCCAGCAGCAACCATAATGACAAAGCGATGCTGTCTTACCTCTTTTGCTGGAGTCGTTAATAATGAAATAGACCGTACACATTGATTAGCCATAATATTTTCCTCTTAAATTAAAAAAATCAACCTGTAATAGCTTTCTCATAAAGATCAGGGTTTTGTTTACCAACTGCATCATAAGCATCCAGATACTCAACATCATGCTTTGCAGCATAAGCCTTAGCCATTTCTTCTAGCTCTGACTCTGGATCGCCTTCTTGTCCTTTACTAATAGCAG
>CAZZIS010000166.1:0-2659 GCA_964654445.1 uncultured Thioalkalispiraceae bacterium | reverse complement strand
TCATAGTATTGCAGAAATTGTAGATATTCATCCGCTGTGTTTTTTAACAAAAATAATTTCTACAGAGGCTCTCGCTGAAGCCATTACTGCCATTAAAGCCGCATTAAGAAAGAAAAGCTCGCTTAATAAAATCATCATCACCAAAGGACGTGATCTCTATGTGATTAATCCAAAAAAGGAAATTTTATATATCAGAACTGATAATAATGCCTCTGTTATTTATTTAACGGATGATCGCGTGATAGAAACAAATATTACCTTGTATTATTTTGTTAACTGGTTAAAGCCGATCAATATTTGCAGATCACATATAAGTTTTGTGGTTAACCTGAATAAAGTGCAAGCGATTATTGCTGATGAAAAGGGTAATTCTTATAAAGCTATTATTGAAGATTGTGATAGAAGAATTCATGTGAGTAAAGGCAATCATAAGGATATTTGTGAAAAACTAAATGTATTAGAGTAGGGGAGTTGCCTAAGTATCTCGTTTAATATTTGTTTTTAGCACTCTAATGCTGTAGAAAGCACAGGCCCCATACTCTTGGGAGCAACTTGCCGCTAATAAAAACCAGTTACAACATATTTAGAACCCCCTATTCCATTTATATAACCATAAAGCTGAAGCCAATTTATTTAATTAAATTAATAAATTAAACTGTTATTGAAGTTAGGAGATTAATATTGTATCTCCAACTTTTAAATTTAATTTTTATTTCAAGGAGATTTAATATGACAAGCTCTTTAATTTTAGATTTTATTATTATCTGTATTATTGCGATAGTGTTATCACGCCAATTTTATCATAATATTCCAGAAGGACATGTTGGAGTCATCTCACGTTTTGGGCGATTTAAACAAATCATTACCCCAGGGTTTAACCTTACCTACCCTTGGGATAAAGTGCTTATTTTGTCAATCCAAAATCGGGCTATCGAGCTGTAATTTCAGGCAATCACATTGGATCAGGCAAGCGTGTATTTTAATTGTACAATTTTATTTTCAGTGATTGGTTCTGATATAAAAATGGTTAAACGTGCTGTGTATGCTTTTGCAAGTAAAAGTGAATTTGAATTATCTGTTCAACGTTTACTGGAAGATGAAACAATAGCTTATGTTGCAACCAAACGACAGGCTGAAATGATAGGTATTTCTCAGGATGTTGTGGTTAAAATTAAGCATAATGTCGATGCTAAAATCGAACAATGGGGATATCAGGTTGAAGATTTACGCTATAACAATTTACATTTTGATGCAATTGTAACCTCATCTATGGCACGCGTTGTTGCGGCTGTTAATGAGCGTGATGCCGCTGAAAATGAAGGCGAGGCTTTGCTTATTCGTAAAGTTAAAGAAGCCGAGGCTGAGGGTGAATTTGTACGCATTCAGGCAGAAGCCGAACGCACGGCGTGGAAACTACGTGGACAAGGGTTATCTGAGTTCCGTAAAGAAGTGTCTAAAGGTGTTCATATTGCTGTAAAAGAATTAACAACAGCAGGACTTGATCCTAATTATCTACTGTTTTTTATGTATACCGAATCATTAAAATACATTGCTGAAAATAGCAATGCCGGTAGTACTATTTTTGTTGACACTAATCCTTCTGCACCCAATACGATTATGCAACAGATGTCTGCATTTTATAAATCAGAGCCTCTGACTGAGAAATGACTATGAATACACTTTATATAACCGGTGCTGGAATCAGTGCAGAAAGCGGCATTCCAACCTTTAGAGGGGAGGATGGTTTTTGGAATATTGGTAGCAAAAATTATGCACCCGAAGAAATGGCTACTCGGGCAATGTATAAAAATAATCCTGTTGAATTTTTAACCTGGTATTACAGTCGTTTTGCAAGCTATCGTGATTACCAGCCCAATGATGTACATTATTGGTTGGCGGATAAAAACCTGGTTACGCAAAATATTGATGGGCTTGATGGTAAGGCTGGGAATAATGATTATATTGCCATTCATGGTCGACTTGATCAAATGACTTTGTTTCATGATCAAGAAAACCCTGATGTTGACATTATCACTACCCCTTGGGATAAGGTTGATGAAGAAAATTTGCATCGTTCACTTTTAAGTCTGTTTCAGGTAATAGAAATGCCTGAACTGAATAAATCTTTCAAGCCTTATGTTTTATTGTTCGATGAACTTTACACTGAATTGTATCGAATTGAAGAAGCACGCCTTCGAATGCGAAAAGCTGATCGAATTATTTTTATGGGCACTTCATTTAGTGTCAACATAACTAATATGGCTTTGCTTATTGCACTTGAACAGAATACACCAATTGAGGTGGTTGATCCTGAACCTGTTAGTCATCTACCGAAGAGTGTAACCCTACATAAAATGAAGGCATCGACATATATCAATAAAGTTGAAAATAAAATACTTTAGTTTTTTTTGATAAAAGCGGGTCTGAAAATATAAATTCCGTATCTGTGACTGCGTGAGGTATAGGTGTTCCATGCAAGAGCATGGGAATGAGAAATTGAATTTAAATAAAAACTGAAATCTACATGACTCAAAAACAATCCATTTTTCTGCTTTTCGCCAGTCTTTCTGCAATAGCTCTCTGGTTTTTCTTAACCTCATGGGCAGGGCAGACGCATGATATTGCCTGGACAGCAGCTATTACCTTATTCACTGCTATT
>CAZZIS010000165.1:0-2678 GCA_964654445.1 uncultured Thioalkalispiraceae bacterium | reverse complement strand
TAGCGCTTGATAAGGACTATGGCCATTATCTACGCACTATTTTTTGTCTTTGAAACTCATGGATGAGTTGAATGTCGAAAATGCAGGAGCAATTTTCTACCTCGCCCAGATTTTCCACAAAATTCGTGCTCAACTGATTTTTCCAGGTTTAATCATTAACTCTAATTTCTATCCGACTGAAGCCGGTGGCTTCACCCATGTTGTTGCTAGTGAACTTACTATTTTTACCAGCGCAAAAATAACAACCGTATATATTAGTGTTGAGCTTAAATAGGGTAGATAATATTGCGCAACTCTAGAGGTGTATTCAACCCAGTTTAAGTCAGCAAACTTACCTGATAACAAATAAAAACTGCCATTTGAAATAGTAAAAGCGATTGTTGTTGCGGCAAACAGCATACCAAACTGAATCATCAACTCCGTCAACTGCAATGTTTTAAATCTTGCACAATAACGACCTGCAAGCCATAAAGAGGCATAAGTTGGGATTAAAAAACTATAAGCCGGAGATATACAATAATCACTGACGCTAAATTGTGAAATTGCTACATAGTCTATTAACCCAGCTTCTACTAATAATATTGTAAAAAATTTCCAGCCACCTACCCATAAACCCGCTAAAAAGAAAACTGCTAAAGATGCATCCGGCAGAGAAATTGAGTCTCCGAAATGATGAAACCGGGTTGCCACCATTAACCCTACCAAAGCCAAAGGCATTCTCATTTTTTTGATGTTGATATTCATAAATTCTCCACTTCATTAAATCCTCTAACACTATTAGTGTTATATAAATACAAGTATGATCTTTTTTCTAAAAAATTAATAGGTATAATTTACTGACGCGAAAAAATTTCTATCTGCAGTATTAAAGCCTCTATTAGTTTGATACTGGTCATTCAATAAATTATTAAGTTTGGCTTTTACAGTCCAGCTATTATTTAATTGGTATGCAGCTCTTATATCCCAGACGACAGAGCCATGAGTCTTAGCTGTTCTGCCACTAAATAGTGTGTATGAGCGATCACCCGTCACAGCAAGTGTTGACCCTATGGATAAACTATCAAAAAACTTTCTAGTAACATCTAAACCTAAGTGTAATTGAGAGCGATTTGATAAGCGCTCGTTAGTCACACGGTCTTTAGGACTTATAGCACTTCCATTCAAAGCAATATTCCAGCCATAAATTTGAGTAGATATTTCTCCCTCTATACCATCAATCTGCGCTTTATCAACATTTACAGCTCGAAATGTAGTTCTATCAAAACTTATCAAATTATCTATATCGGTATGATAAGCTCTTAACATCCAATTCCCCCAGTCATGCTGCCCTTCAAACCCCACTTCAAACGTGGTTGATTCTTCAGGATTTAAGTTGGGAGTTCCAAAACCAGGAAAATATAAACTATTAAACGTTGGCGCTTTATAGCCACTACTAAAATTTGCCACGAAATCCACATCACTATCAGCAAGCGCAATTCTAAATCCGGCATTACCCGTTACATGAGACCCGAATTGTTCATCTTCGTCACCTCTTACTGAAGCATTAAAATCAATTAAATCAAACCAGCGACCGTAATACTCAGCAAAACCTCCTATATCATAGCGATTGCTTTCAGAATATGACACATGGCTTTGCACATGATCGTCCCTAAAGTCAGAACCTATAATAATTTCATGATTAGAACTTAGGTTTATCTTATTGGATAAGGATACCATTCGGCGCCGAGTATTAAAAAAGTCACCGTCAAGCTGATCACTTTCATCACGAGATTCACCAAATGTTAAAATAGAAAGCCAGTTATCAGAAAACTGCATATTTGCTGATAAGCCAATATTTTGAATCACAAATTCATTTTTATCATTCCCAAAACCAGTATCAAATTCATTTTCACCCTGAGACCTAAGAACAAAACCCTCCGCACTATACTTGTCATTAAATTGATAACCTAGTCGAACATTAAAACTGGTATTTTCATAGCCATCCCTGTCATTATCATTTGAGATAGCAGATGTCGCATTGAAACCAGCGGTTGTTATATGAGAAGCACCGACTGAATACCACGCCTGTTTATATTTACCACTCACATTACCGCTAACCTGAGCTGTATCATAAGAGCCTCCGCCAGCATCTAAAGATATTGTAGGTTTATAGTCTTCTTTTTGCTGTCCTTTTCGGGTAAAAATTTGAATCACCCCCCCTATGGCATCAGAACCATATAAACTGGATTGTGAGCCTCTAACAATTTCAATACGTTCTATTTGATCAATGGGTAACGATGAAAAAGGAGCTGTTCCCAATGTTGCTGACCCAATACGCACACCATCAATCAACACTAAAACATGTCCACTCGATGTTCCACGGATAAATACACTACTGTTTTTACCGGACCCGCCACTTTCACTGACATCGATACCCGTCGCCCGTTTCAGTAATTCGGGTACACTTTGCACCTGCAAACGCTCAATATCTTCGCGCGTAAATACAGTACTAGCGGCAGTTAAACGGTCTATGCTCTGATCAGTTCTGGTAGCCGTAACAATAACATTTGGAAGTTCTACTGCTTCTTCAGCCTGTACCTGTATAGTAAATACAAGTGGAATTAGACTAAGCACTGATAAGGAAGGAAATAAAAAATTTTGTTTCATAATGTCCTCTGCACCACCCCGTGCAAATAGAT
>CAZZIS010000164.1:0-2800 GCA_964654445.1 uncultured Thioalkalispiraceae bacterium | reverse complement strand
ACACGATATTCAAGAACTTGCATGGAATTTAGCGCCCAACTGATTTTTCTAGGTTTAATCGAATGTAAATGATCTCCGGTTAACAAGAATCTTCCGCCAACTACAACCAAGTCCTTGCTTCAGTACTCCTTGCAGCGATCAGGCAGGCGCTGCACTAGCAAATATGTCGTAATGATATCGTAAGCTGAAGTTAACCCAGTATAACGACAAAATTGACAGCAGCCGGTGATAGGGTAATTGTCATTTAAACTGTATTGTAATTTATCTGATATATTTTTAGATGAAGGCATTTAAGTTGCAGGGCCTATATTGATTTTTAAAAATCAGTCCTTATATATTATAAGAATTTATTCAAAGCTGATAAACTATACGGTTTATCTTACAATCCTTTAACTACGCATTAAAACATGAAAAAAATTCTTGTTTCTGACAAATTAGCCGATGACGGTATTAATTATTTAAATGAGCAATCTGATATCCAGGTCCATATTCAGACAGGGTTAAATGAAGATGAACTTTGTGAAATCATTGCTGATTATGATGCACTGTTGATTCGTAGTGATACCAAAGTGACTCAAAAAGTATTGCAGGCTGCGACTAACTTAAAAGTTGTAGGGCGAGCCGGTATAGGTGTAGATAACGTTGATATTCCAGCGGCAACAGAACAAGGTGTGATTGTGATGAATACGCCTGATGCCAATGCCACGACAACTGCGGAACTTGCTATTGCACATATGTTTTCTTTAAGTCGTAATTTACCAAAAGCGAGTAAATCAGTACGTGCGGGTAAATGGGAACGCTCTCAATTAGTTGGCGCAGAAATTAATCATAAAACATTTGCTATTTTAGGATTTGGTACCATAGGCCGTCTTGCTGCTAAAAGAGCAGTGGGTCTAGGTATGCGAGTTATAGCATATGACCCGTTTGTGACACCGGAAATCTTTGCCGAGTGTGGTGCAGAATCAGTTACCTTGGATGAATTAATTAAGCAAGCGGATTATTTGACTTTGCATTGCCCTATGATGGAAAAAACCCGAGGTATTATTGGTGCTGATCAATTAGCTGCAATGAAAAAATCAGCAATGATAATCAACTGTGCACGGGGCGGATTGATTGATGAAGTCGCTTTATATGATGCCTTGAAAAATGGCGAAATTGCCGGAGCTGCCCTAGATGTTTATGAGCAGGAACCACCTAAAGAGTCGCCTTTATTAGAGTTGGATAATATTGTTTTTACACCACATTTGGGTGCCTCAACTCGTGAAGCTCAGGTTGCTGTAAGTGTCGAAATTGCGATTCAGGCTGTTACTTACCTGAAAACAGGTGAAGCGATTAATGCGTTGAATTTATCAACTAAAATCTCTGCCGAAGAGCTGAAAAAGTCACGTCAATTTATGATGCTGGCTAAAGTAATGGGTAAAATGCTGGTTAATTTGGCAGGTAAACCCATAGAAAAACTTGAGGTTGCACTGTACGGTACAGCGGCGGAAGTTGAAATAAGACCTATTTCTGTAGAAGCATTAGTCGGTGTTTTGGTCGATCAATTTTCAACGCCTGTTAATAGTGTAAATGCAGAAAGTATTGCTAAGAGACAAGGTATTGCATTAGTTGAGTCTAAGGCTGAAAAAACTGAAGGTTATGTCTCTTTAGTTAAGTTAGTCGGGGTTTGTGCTGATAAAACAGTTTCAGTGGTAGGTACTTTATTAGGTGATCATCATGCTCGTATTGTTAATGTAAATCAGTTTGAAATTGAAGTGGTTCCAGAAGGTACGCTGTTAATTACTGAACATAATGATAAGCCGGGTGTTATTTCTGCGATTAGTACTATTTTGGGTGAATCTAATATCAATATTTCAAGAATGCAGGTAGGTGTGCCTGACTCTAATGACCAAGCGATGGCAGTTATTAGTATCTCCAGTCCTTTATCTGATGAAATACTTGCTAAAGTAGCAGAGCTTTCATTTGTTAATTCAGCGATACAAATTAACTTATGAGTTTTGGCATCATCTGCTTTGACTGCGACAGTACTTTAAGTAAAATTGAAGGTATTGACGAGTTAGGCAGACGGTCAGGTCAGTTTGATGCACTGGTTGGATTAACTAACGCGGCCATGAATGGTGAACTGGCTTTAGAAGCAGTTTATGGTAAGCGTCTGGATTTAATTAAACCAGATAAAGCACAGATGAAGTGGTTAGCTGATTTGTATGTTACTGAAATGGTAGAGGGTGTTGAAGAGGTTTTTCGAACTTTGATAAATCAGGGTAAGCAGATACATATAATCAGCGGTGGTATACGTCAGGCAATTTTGCCACTGGCGAAAAAACTGGGACTGCCTGCTGACCGTGTACATGCAGTTGATGTTTCGTTTAATGCTGATGGAACTTATAAAGATTTTGATCAGCAATCTCCACTGGCTAAAACCGGTGGTAAAGCTATTATTTGTAAGCAGATACAGCAGGATGATATATCTATGGCTATGATTGGTGACGGGAAAACGGATCTGGAAGCTAAGCAAGCGGGTGCTAAAATAATTGGCTTTGGAGGTGTTATGCAAAGGGATATTGTTGTAGAACAAGCCGATGTTTTTGTTAAAGACACTTCGTTGATGGCAGTATTGCCACATTTGGTCTAGTACTAGTACTAGTTATTGGTAGAGCGGACTTTAGTCCGCTATGAATAAATTAAATGGTCAACGTGGTTACCAAATGATATTCATTATATAGCGGACTGAAGTCCACTCTACATTGTGTGTAAAATTTATTCTGTATAGAGATTTTCAAAAATAGTTTAGAGAGATAAA
>CAZZIS010000163.1:0-2819 GCA_964654445.1 uncultured Thioalkalispiraceae bacterium | reverse complement strand
TGACTATATTTATGCTGAGAATGAAGGTGAATGTTCTGAATCGCTGTTTTTTGTTTAGAGACTTATAAGAGTTGATGTAATCTGATAAAATTAAAGGATTTTCCAAAGTCTTATTTAAAGGTACAAAATGCTAGAGCAATATCGCGAACATGTTGCAGAACGCGCTGCAGAAGGAATCGTTCCACAACCTCTAAATGCTGATCAAGTGGCTGGTTTAGTTGAATTAATTAAACGCCCACCTGTGGGTGAAGAAAAATTCATTCTGGATCTGTTAATTAATCGTGTACCGGCTGGTGTGGATGAAGCGGCCTATGTTAAAGCTGGTTTTTTGGCAGCAATAGCAAAAGGTGAAGACACTTCACCTATATTAGATGCCAACAGTGCAACAGAATTACTGGGCACTATGCTGGGTGGTTACAATATTTCACCGCTGATTGATTTATTAGATAACGATACATTAGCACCTACAGTTGTAAAAGCCTTATCTCATACATTACTGGTTTTTGATGCGTTTCATGATGTAAAAGAGAAAGCCGATGCTGGAAATGAGTTTGCCAAGCAGATTATTAATTTCTGGGCAGAAGCTGAATGGTTTACAAGCAAGCCTAAAGTTCCAGAAAAACTAACGGTTACTGTCTTTAAAGTTACCGGTGAAACAAATACCGATGATTTATCACCTGCTCCCGATGCCTGGTCTCGCCCTGATATTCCTTTACATGCTAAAGCAATGCTTAAAATTCCAAGAGAAGGAATTACAAATGCAGAGCAGCAAATTGAAGAGCTTAAACTGAAAGGCTTTCCAGTTGCTTATGTGGGGGATGTTGTTGGTACAGGTTCTTCACGTAAATCAGCCACTAACTCAGTTTTGTGGTACATGGGCGATGATATTCCTTATGTGCCTAATAAACGAGCGGGTGGCGTATGTATCGGTGGAAAAATAGCACCCATATTCTTTAATACAATGGAAGACTCAGGAGCCTTGCCCTTTGAATGTGATGTAGAAAAAATGACAATGGGTGATGTGATCGATATATACCCCTATAAAGGTGTTGTTAAACGCCATGACAGTGAAGAAGTAATCGCAGAATATTCATTGAAAACAGAGGTGATTTTAGATGAAGTGCAAGCTGGTGGTCGGATTCCATTAATTATTGGTCGGGGATTGACTGATAGAGCCAGACAAGCATTAGGGCTAGAAACATCAACGGTCTTTCGTCGTCCGCAAGACAAAGCAGAAAGTAGCAAAGGCTATACCCTAGCACAAAAAATAGTAGGAAAAGCCTGTGGAGTAGCTGGCGTTAGACCAGATACTTATTGTGAGCCACGCATGACAACAGTGGGCTCGCAAGACACGACGGGACCTATGACACGCGATGAGTTAAAAGATCTTGCTTGCTTAGGTTTTTCAGCTGACTTGGTTTTACAATCATTTTGTCACACAGCTGCTTACCCAAAACCGATTGATGTAGAAATGCAGCATACCTTACCTGATTTTATTATGAATCGTGGCGGTGTAGCTCTACGCCCTGGGGATGGGATTATCCATTCATGGTTAAACCGTATGTTACTGCCGGATACTGTCGGAACAGGTGGGGATTCACACACTCGTTTTCCGCTAGGTATTTCTTTTCCAGCAGGTTCAGGTCTGGTGGCATTTGCAGCCGCCACAGGCGTTATGCCACTGGATATGCCAGAATCTGTTTTAGTTCGATTTAAAGGAGAAATGCAACCAGGTATAACTTTACGTGACTTGGTAAATGCAATCCCGTATGCAGCCATAAAAAAAGGTTTATTAACGGTTGAGAAAAAAGGTAAAAAGAATGTCTTCTCTGGACGAATTTTAGAGATTGAAGGCTTGCCTGATTTAAAAGTAGAGCAAGCGTTTGAATTGTCTGATGCATCAGCAGAACGCTCGGCTGGCGGTTGTACAATTCGCTTAAATGAAGCCCCCATCAGAGAATACATCAATTCCAACATCACTTTGTTAAACTGGATGATTGCAGAAGGCTATGGTGATGCCCGAACCATCAAACGAAGAATTGAGCAAATGCAAGAATGGTTATCAAACCCTGTATTAATAGACCCTGATGCTGATGCTGAATATTTTGAAGTGATAGAAATTGATCTGAATGAAATTAAAGAACCCATCATGGCATGCCCGAATGATCCAGATGATGTAAAAACTTTATCAGATGTTGCTGGAACAAAAATTGATGAAGTATTTCTGGGGTCTTGCATGACCAATATCGGTCATTTTCGTGCAGCAGGAAAATTGTTAGAAAAACATGAGGGACGTTTGCCCACACAATTATGGGTTTCTCCACCTACAAAAATGGATCAGGCACAATTAACAGAAGAAGGTTATTACAGCATTTTTGGTAAATCTGGCGCACGTATGGAAATGCCCGGCTGTTCTTTATGTATGGGTAATCAGGCTAGAGTGGCTGATAATGCAACCGTAGTTTCAACTTCTACCCGTAATTTCCCCAATCGTTTAGGTAATGATGCCAATGTTTATTTAAGCTCGGCTGAGTTAGCATCTGTTTGTTCTATCTTGGGGAAAATTCCTACATTTACTGAATATATGGAGTATTACCAGCAAATAAATGAAACAGCAGAGGATACTTACCGCTATTTGAATTTTGATAAAATTGAAAAATATCAGGGAAAAGAAGCTGTTTAGTTAGGGATTTAAATTAAGTGATCTAGTTCCCACGCGCTGCGTTTCGAGACGCAGCGCGTCCCCAATGTATTCCCACGGAGCCCGTCACTGCCATTAAGTTAAGAAAATCCATATCAAAAACACCGTTTTTTTTGGC
>CAZZIS010000162.1:0-2828 GCA_964654445.1 uncultured Thioalkalispiraceae bacterium | reverse complement strand
GAAGAATCGGTTAGTACGTTATACGTAGATTAGTAACGGACTAAACGCGATGCATTTTTGATTTAGTTTTTAAATCTAAAAGATGTGTCACGCGGTTTCTTTTGGTCGCAAAAAGAAACCAGAACAGCAGGTTAATTATTAACCTGTTTTATTTTATACGAATAGCTTTGCAGCATTCGTAAAGTAAATTGGAGAAGTAACATGGCTATAAGCTTTAGTTTAGAAGCAGAAACACGTACTGACCTGGGGAAAGGTGCGAGCCGCCGCCTGCGTCATGCGGAAAAATTTCCTGCTGTAGTATACGGTGTAGGTAAAGATCCTGTTTCAATAACATTGGATCATAAAAAATTCCTGCATAACTTAGAGAATGAAGCCTTCTATTCTCACATCTTAAACTTAAGTGTTGATGGTAAAGAAGAGCAAGTAATTCTTAAAGACCTACAGCGTCACCCGGCAAAAATTGCCATCATGCATGCTGATTTCTTACGTGTAAGTGCAACTGAAAAATTACACCTACGTGTACCATTGCATTTCATTAATGGAGATGAATGTCCTGGTGCTAAAGAAGGTGGTTTGGTTACACATAGTGTTTCTGAAATTGAAGTTGCATGTTTACCAAAAGACTTACCTGAATTCCTGAAAATTGATTTATCTTCATTAGAATTAGATCAAAGTGTACACATGTCAGACATTACAGTTCCTGCAGGTGTTGAGTTAGTTGAGCTTGCTCATGGTGCAGAACATGACCAACCGGTTGCTTCAGTACATATGCCTCGTGGCGCTTCAGAAGCTGAAGAAGATGAAGCTGCTGCAGCTGCTGCAGCTGCTGCTGCACCAGAAGCTGCTGCTGAAGAAGGTGGTGAAGAACCTGCAGCTGAATAAGCGCGCAGTCTGAACCATACTGGAAGCCGGCGTTGTCTCGTGTATCTCTCATAGTTGGACTGGGTAATCCTGGTTCTGAATATGAAAAAACGCGGCACAATGCCGGCTTTTGGTTTTTAGACGAGTTGGCTCGTCAGCATAATCTCAGTTTTAAATCTGAAAAAAAGTTTCATGGAGAAGTCGCACGCTATAAACATGCGGGTGAAGATGTCTGGTTACTTAAACCAATGACATTCATGAACCTTAGCGGTCAGTCTGTCCAGGCACTGGCACACTTTTATAAAATTAATCTTGATGAAATTTTAGTTGTACATGATGATCTTGATTTGTCAGTCGACACAGCAAGATTAAAGAAAGGCGGTGGACACGGTGGGCACAATGGCTTGCGTGACATAGCCAGTAAAATGGGTGGCAACAATTATTTACGCCTACGTTTAGGTATTGGCCATCCCGGTGATAAAAGTAAAGTCACCAATCATGTATTAAAAAAAGCCTCAGCTGATGATCAAATCAGTATCGAAAGAAATATAGAACGCGCTTTAAATGTACTGCCGCTTGTTATTGAAGGTGACATACAAAAAGCCATGAATGAATTACATACGGATAAATAACTATGGGCGTAAAATGCGGCATCGTCGGCTTACCTAATGTAGGCAAATCAACTTTATTTAATGCCTTAACCAAGGCCGGTATTCAGGCAGAGAACTATCCTTTTTGTACTATTGAACCCAACGTCGGCATTGTACCTGTGCCTGATCCACGTCAGGATAAACTGGCAGAGATCGTTGTTCCTGAAAAAACGATACCGACAACCATGGAGTTTGTTGATATTGCAGGCTTAGTGGCTGGTGCATCAAAAGGTGAGGGGCTTGGTAATAAATTTCTTGCTAACATCCGTGAAACAGATGCCATTGTGCATGTAGTACGTTGTTTTGAAGATGATGATGTTGTTCATGTCGCAGGAAAAATTAATCCGCTTGATGATGTCGAAGTTATTGATACAGAATTAGCGCTCGCAGATATGGATGCCATTGAAAAAGCCATTCATCGTTATACTAAAGTTGCCAAGTCAGGTGACAAAGAAGCAAAAACCAAACTGGTGTTGTTAGAAAAAGTAAAAGCACAGTTAGATGAAGGCAAACCTGTTCGTACAATGGATCTAGACGAAGATGATCTAGCGAGTTTACATGAGTTTTTTCTCCTCACAATTAAACCCGTATTGTACATTGCCAACGTTGCGGAAGATGGTTTTGAAAATAATCCCATGCTCGATAAAGTGATGGCTCATGCCGAAGAAGATGGTTCAGGAGTTGTACCGGTCTGTGCATCGATGGAAGCAGAAATGGTGGATTTGGATGATGATGATTTAAAAGAATTCTTGTCAGAAATGGGGTTAAAAGAACCCGGTTTAAATCGAGTCATATTTGCTGCTTATTCTTTATTAGGCTTACAAACTTATTTCACAGCCGGCGTAAAAGAAGTGCGTGCCTGGACAGTAAAAGTCGGTGCCACAGCACCAGAAGCCGCCGGTGTGATTCATACCGATTTCCAGAAAGGTTTTATCCGTGCAGAAGTGATGGCCTACGAAGACTTTGTCGAATATAACGGTGAGCATGGTTGTAAAGAAGCCGGTAAATTACGCCTGGAAGGGAAAGAATATATTGTGCAAGATGGCGATGTAATGCATTTCCGCTTCAATGTCTAAAGTTAATCATCAAATGTAGGTCGGCCTTCAGGCCGACTAAGCTATTGAAATATAACTAGTTATTGGACGCTAATATCATTAGCAGCTTGATATCTGGCTTGACAAAAACAAGCCGAACGACGACAATGCGCGCTCTTTCGCCAAAGCAGATTTGTTTTGTAACAAGATATGGCTACATAGCTCAGTTGGTTAGAGCACAACACTCATAATGTTGGGGTCCCTAGTTCGAATCTAGGTGTAG
>CAZZIS010000161.1:0-2858 GCA_964654445.1 uncultured Thioalkalispiraceae bacterium | reverse complement strand
TTTTTAAATTAGATAATTATAATTTACCCACTCATTTTTCAAAAGAGCCATTTTTGTTTTAAGTATTTTATTAACCAAATAGCGTCCTGTTGAGAAACTATTTCCCCCCAAGCAGGCATAGCAGTCCCTTTTTTGCCCTGCAAAACTGTATTGACAAGTAAATCTGTATTTTTATCTGCAAGTGCTTCAGGAGTCAAAGCGGAACCAAGTCCACCTTTAAGCGTTAGTCCATGACATGAACCACAATCATTTTTTAACATGTCCTTCAATGTCTGTTGCCTTTCTATGGACGGGGTATCTGCCATTACGTTACCAGTAATCATTAAGGCTAGTCCAATTCGCCACATGACAATTATTTAAGTCTACTGTAGTACGAAGCAATGTTATTTATATCTTTATCACTTAATGAACCCGCAATATTATTCATGATGTCTGATAAACGTGTCTTATCCCGATAGTCTTTTAGAGCTTGTTCTAAATACTCATCATTGCGTCCAGCCAAAGATGGAAAAGAAGACTCAGCTGCTGGTGTTTCTATACCGTGACATTGCGAACAAACGGCTGCGGCTTTGGCTTTTCCGGCATACACACTCGCCGCCTGGCTATCTATTGAAGAAATCAGCAAAAATAGGGAAATGATGCCATGTATTTTCATCGCCTTACTCCATTTCATCAGGTGATAATCCACGGGTCATGTACTTCACTCGTCCTCTGGAAAAAATCCCGGCGGGACTTTCCATGCTAATTGAAGCGATTTTCTTTATTGTTTTAGAATCATAAACCACCACTTCATCACCACTGTATCCAGCACTGACATAAAGAAATTTACCATCCGCACTGTATTCCGGAAAATAAGCATGTCCACCTACATCCAATGTTTTAACAACTTCAAGGGATTTTTTGTCGATCAACTGAATGGTACGGGCGCGTTTATCTTTGGTGATAATATCAACCGCAACATAAGGCGCATTTGCATGTGCAGCAGGAGATTCAGTTCCGCCAGAAACTGGGATTTGTTTTATCAACTCCATCTTATCCAAGTCCCAAACACTAACCACTGTTTTCTCGCACGTGCCAAAGTTAGTACCAAAACCTAAAGTTCGACCATCCACTTTTACTGCTGAACCACCGCCCACATGAGGAACACAACCTGCTTCCAGCTTCTTGATGATTTTACGATCTTTAAGATCAATCGCAATCACAATACTGTCATCATAAGAAGCGACCATTAACTTGCGTCCTTTGTGTGTTAAAAATGCATCATGTAAATGACGACCTACATTTTTGATCTTGGTGACAGGAAATCCTTTCTTTAAATCAACGACCCAGACTTGTCCGGCATTTTCCAAAGCAATAGCAAAAATATCAGCGAACGGTGTTCCAATAATCATCCCTGAATCTGAGGTCACCATTTTTCCATCAGGATCAATACCTTCTAATTCGAAGGTTTTTAGCGGTTCTAAGGTGTCCGCATCAAGAATCACCGCATTATGAGGGACAAACGAACCCGCCATCACATACTTTCCATCTCGAGAGACTCCCATAGCCGGTCCATTAAACCCGGTTTTTATGCTGCGAACTGCCTGCATGGAATATAAATCTACTTTATAAATTTCTGCCGTATCGGTTTTTACATACGCCCAGCGAGAGTTAGCTGGATTAAAGTCAATAATATGTGCAGCAGTAATAGTGGGGATTTTACCAACCTGTTTATGGGTTTTACTGTTGATAAAAATGGCTTCTGAACCTTTTCCTCGACCATATTTACCACGTGCAGCCACCCCAATTAGATCGTCGATACTGTCAATGTCGTAAGTTGGCTTTGAGGGTAATTTACTTTCATCTTTAACATAAACCTTCAATGAAGCTTTCATGTCAGCTATAGTCCACTCAGGATTTTTTTGTTTCGGTGTTGCCTGAATATATTTAACTAAATCTCGAATATTGTCATCAGACAAACGACCAAAAAATGGAGGCATCAATGTTTCAAAACTGCCAGTCATAATCGTACTGCGTAATACAGTCGGGCTACGACCTTTTAACGTTTCCGCATTCAAGGCTGGGGCTAAATAACCACCGTGATCGGCACCATGACAACTTGCACAGTTATCCATATATAGTTGATGCGCTTTATCGGTCGTTTTGGCGTGAAGCGAGCTAGAGAATATGAATAAAGTTATGACAAAGCTGAAAAACCTTAAAATTAATCGTTTTGATATTTTCATAATATTTTTTCCGTTAGCCAGAATAAGAAAATGTAATCTTGTACAGATGGTATATCAATTATATCTTTCGCGCATACAATTATATCTTTCGCGCATAAAATATAAACATTCAATTAATTTAAGCATCTAGTTTGTTTAAATACGTGGTTCCGTTACTCAAGGCAACTGGAAATAAATACCCCACCCATCTTACTTGTCTTTTTGTCCGTCGTCGGTCTTGTTATTTCGGTTACATAGCTCGCTATGCGCCCTACACAACAAAACCGAAGACAAACAAAAATTCTTCGCAAAATGAGTGGATTATTTATTTCCAGTTACCCAAGTCATTGACACAATCGAAGAAAATGAATTAGATTGTATTTTTTCACACAAAATAATAAGAGTTTTGTTATGTTTAAAAAATATCAATTTTTTAGTGGACTCGCTTTATTGCTAATTACATGTAATTTATACGCTGCAACTGGCTCAAATACTAGTGATGATTGTAAGATAACAACCTCTTTATACCCGAATCAGTGGCAAATAATAGGTATTCCATGTGAAGCACCTGAAAACGCCAATACTGTGAAGGCTATTTTCGCAGATGATATTGCCGGTAACTATGGTACCGACTGGGTCCTCTTTGGCTATAAC
>CAZZIS010000160.1:0-2859 GCA_964654445.1 uncultured Thioalkalispiraceae bacterium | reverse complement strand
ATGTGGTTTGTTATTGCCACCGAAACGCCTGAGCGAATTGCTGAGGTCATCCAGAGTATTGAAGCAAAAACGGGATTATCCGTCTACAGCATGCCGAAGCTCAATGAATATTTTGTAGAACTGAAACTGGAAGCTTAATGGCATTCAATTCTGTTGATCGACAAATTATTCAAGCGACACAAGCGGGCCTACCTTTGGTACCGAAACCTTATCATGCCGTAGCCGAAGCTATAGGCTTGTCAGCTAATGAGGTTATGCAAAGAGTCATTGCCATGCAGGAAAGCGGTGTTATCCGCCGTATTGGTGCAGTTCCCAACCACTACCACCTGGGTTACAAATATAACGGTATGAGCGTATGGGATATTGATGACTTGCATATTGATGAACTGGGCGACAAGGTAGGCCAACTGAACTTTGTTAGCCATTGCTACCACCGACCAAGACATCTTCCAAAATGGCCTTACAACCTGTTTGCTATGGTGCATAGCAAAACCGCTGAAGGTGTCAAGGTTCAAGTTACTAAAATTGCCTCAGTTCTAGGTAAATACAGTCGAGGTCATGATGTTTTATATAGCACTCGTATTCTTAAAAAAACCGGTTTGCGGATAGGCACTAACTAGTCATGTTTCGGCTTAGTCAATATATGCGGGAGGTCTTGAACCCGACACCACTAAAACCAGTTCGTAAACCTTCCGGCCCGGTAGTTATCTGGAATTTAATTCGCCGTTGTAATTTAACCTGTAAACATTGCTATACAACCTCTGCCGATATTGATTTTCCTGGCGAATTAACCACGCCAGAAATATATCAAGTAATGGATGACTTAAAAGCTTTTAAAGTCCCGGTTTTGATTTTGTCTGGTGGCGAACCTTTATTGCACCCAGATATTTTTGCCATCTCACAACGTGCCAAAGACATGGGTTTTTATGTGGCATTGTCCAGTAATGGTACGCTAGTTACGAATGAAAATATCAAACAGATAGTGGCAATAAATTACCAGTACATTGGCATCAGTCTGGATGGTATGCAACAAACACATGATAAATTCAGACAAAAACAAGGCTCGTTTGTCGATTCAGTTAAGGGCATTCGATTGTGTCGAGAGTATGGTATTAAGGCTGGTATCCGCTTTACCTTAACCCAGGATAATGTTGATGATTTCCCCGCCATGCTTAAATTGATAGATGATGAAGATATTGATAAATTCTATTTATCTCATCTAAATTATGGGGGAAGAGGTAATAAAAACCGTAAGCATGATGCCGCTTTTACAATGACTCGAAAAGTGATGGATCAGCTTTTTGATGCTTGCCTGAATTGGGAAACAAAAGGAGTTGAACGAGAAATTGTTACTGGAAATAATGATGCCGATGCGGTTTATTTTTTACACTGGGTGAAAAAATACTACCCTGAACAGATAGAACCTATTCAGGCGAAACTTGCACAATGGGGTGGTAATGCCTCGGGTGTCAATGTCGCTAATATTGATAATCTGGGTAATGTTCACCCCGATACATTTTGGTGGCATTATAATTTGGGAAATATCAGAGAGCGACCGTTCTCCGACATTTGGCCAGACACCTCTGATCCGCTTATGGCTGGACTTAAAAAAACGCCCAGACCCCTTAAAGGCCGGTGTGGAACATGCCATTATCAAAAAATATGTAACGGTAACACCCGGGTTAGAGCGCATCAGCTATACAACGATGCCTGGGCAGAAGATCCAGGTTGCTATTTGACACCTTCTGAAATAGTGCTTTAAATGTAACTGTTTAGCTCACACCTGATTTTCGCGATTACGGCGTCAAAAGTGCTCATTTATACACATAAACTGCGCGCTTTTTCCTTGTACTCACAAAAATCAGATGCAATCTGAATAGTTACAAGGGTATTGATATCCCCTCTATAAAATTTCTACATGAGGAGAGCATATAACGTATCTTAATTTATCCTTTCCCAGGCAACATTCCTACTGTCCCAGGTTTAATTCTTTTACATGACACAACTACATCTTTCAAATAACATTGTTGCGAAGCATCCTTTCCACTGCAATCGTTACAAACGACTTCGCCATTTTGCTTTATTTCTTTAATATGCCATCCATAACCTTGGGTTTGACAGAATTTTTTAGAATATCGTTTGAGTTTATAGGTTTTAGCTGCTCTCTTCATAGCTTCAGGTTTTGCTTCACACTTCCCAGATGGCAGAGTATTAGCCATCAAATCTCTGTAGATATATTCAGTTGCGAATGTCGCTCCACAAAAAAAAGACAAAACCAAGCATAAACTAATTAATTTACCTTTCATAACTCCCCCTAATAATTTTTCAAAACACGAATATTCATCTGCGTGATTTCTTCATTTACTCGTTCCTTGATGGGAGCAAATTTATCATTTTCAGTCTTTTTGACCATCAGTATGACTCCGATAGCGACAATAGCGACCAGTGCGACATACAGTATAAAATTATCTTTTTCTTGTTTCTCTTCTATCATAAATGTCACCTGCTGTTTTAGTTATATTTATAGCGAATCGCCACTATATGACTGATGTACCTCCTTGTCAATAAGTATCGTTCCATATCAATATTTGTGGTTACTTGAGGCAAAAAACAACGTGTCTCTGGTTTTCAGAAATAACATGAGGGGCAGCATGGTCACTCGATTACCATGGAAATAGCCCACTTAACATGCTGGATAACCTATTAGTTCCTTATATTAGAGGTGATGTATTGGGCTTCTGATGTCTGAAAGGCAATATAGTGTTCTTGATGCCGTTGCCACAAAAGCTAATTCATCTAGATACTTCACGATATTATTTTTATAAAATCTTCTAATACTTGAAAATAACTGTCATAACT
>CAZZIS010000159.1:0-2862 GCA_964654445.1 uncultured Thioalkalispiraceae bacterium | reverse complement strand
TTAAGCACTAAAAACACGCTACTCTTAAAAATCACCGGGTATTTAACGCAAAGGGTGAAAAGACGCAGAGGGCGAAAAGTTTCTAGTGTTTTTCTCTGCGTCCTTTGCGTCTCTGCGATCTCTGCGTTTATAACACGTCACTTGTCAGTGTCACTACAACATAACCTCCCAATGTACTGAAACGCTTCTCCGAGGGGTTAAACCTCCTGGGTTCCGGCTAAAAATATACAAGAATAATGCTGTTTTCAACAAAAGACTAACAGGGTGATTTAGCTCTTAATTAACATTGAAGTTTTATTCCTGCCCTTGATGTTCAACGTCAAGTAAACCCAGCGTATTCCCATATCACCGACGTTCATTTTTTTACCGCTGATGATAACTCGTCTTTGGTTAAGTGTTTTTCTCTGGGGTTTAAAAATGCGTGTGAGAATATACCCATAGCGTTTGGGATTTAGGTCTCAATGTGCGTCATATTTATTTCATGGCAAGGCGAAATGACGAATAATAGCCAGTCTATTGTGAGGAGTTTCAACGAAGCCATGAAATGAAGAGGGTGTGCAATGAAGGCCTAAATCTCAATCGCTATGGGTATATAAATGTTCCTTTTTATTATTTTAAACAATAAAAGTTTAGGAATAATTATTCCATTCCTATTTTAAAAATGTGCATCAACAGTAAATCTTTGGCAAAGACAGGGGGGAAATAATGACTATATAAATGTGGTGAAATTTAATGAGTAGTGTTGAAATGTAAAGTGTGAGGGTTATCGTAGACTTGTTTTCAAGTGGTTACATTGCTGTTCCACGATGTCGTATGAGGCGTTATCTTCCTTGAAAAAAGCAAGAATGGACAAGCATCAGAGATTGTGTATTTTTAAATTATGGATAGCATATGGTGAATGTATTGAAAATTTTACTGAGAATAGGAAATAAAAGAGCGGATAAAAAGAGTATAAAATTTATAGCTCATCTTATCGACGATAGGTAATACGGCTTTAATTGTATAAAGTCTAGAATGATTCTAACTAATATTAGTGGGTGATATGATGTGTTTCCATATTAATATTTCATCTTGCTGGTTAAATGCATCAGCTTAATATTTTTGGCTGCTTAATTTAATAAAATGTTAAGAAAGTAAAGATACATTATGTTGGGTTATAAAATAATCTCCCGGGAAATATGATTATGTAATTAATTCCATAAAATTATGTGACATATTTGCATCATTTATGGTAATGGCTGTTGTGATATGATTTAACGTATTGATAAATTGTAATATAAAACAACAAGTTATATTAAGTGTTATGTGTCATGGATATCGTAAGTGCCATAAGTATAAGTAACAATAAATAAGGGTATTAATACTAATGAATAGGGGTGTTAGTACTTTTGTTTATTTTTAAATAATAAAATAGAGGATGTAAAATGAGCGTTAAAAAATTAGTCATGTCATTTATTGTTCCGATAACCAGCCTAGCTTTGTTAAGTGAAAACTCAATCGCAAGTAATTATCACTATAATCAGTTGCCGTCTCCATCTGTCGATAGCAATTTTTATGACAATGGCAACCCGGCGGAAGCCAAAGTTTCATTGGGCAAATTTCTTTTTTTTGACAAAATCCTCAGTGGTAATCAAAATACTGCGTGTTCAACATGCCATCATGGTCTGACTGATACAGGTGACGGGTTATCTTTGCCGGTAGGTGAGGGCGCGCGTGGTATAGGTGTGACTCGTGATACAGGTACCGGATCTGATGCAATTTATGAACGTGTTCCACGTAATGCACCGCCATTATTTACGTTAGGCGTAATTGAAATCGATAAACTGTTTCATGATGGGCGTGTTGAGATCGATGCCGCACAGCCCAGCGGTTTTAGTACCCCCGGAGGTGATGATTTACCTCTGACTCTTGAGAATGTACTGGCAGCACAGGCTATGTTTCCAGTGACATCTGCAACTGAAATGGCGGGTCAGCCGGGGGAAAATCCGATTGCTGACGCTGTGGCTGTTGGAAATCTTGCCGGTGTTGGCGGAGTCTGGCCACAACTTGCTGATCGCTTACGAAACATACCGGAATACGTTTTAATGTTTAACGAGGCATTTGGTATTACAGCTGATCAAATCACGTATGCACATGCGGCCAATGCAATATCGGCATTTGAAAGAGTGGCTTGGCGTGCCGACAACACCCCCTTTGATCGTTTTCTTCGGGGTAATAAAAAAGCCATGAGTAAATCAGCAAGGAAAGGAATGAGGCTGTTTTATGGTAAAGCCGGTTGTTCAGGTTGCCATAGTGGTACATATCTGACTGATATGAAGTTTCACGCGATAGGAATGCCGCAGATTGGTCAGGGCAAAGGGCATGGGGAATATGGGTATGAAGATATGGGCCGTGCCTCAGTAACTGGTGATGAGACTCAACGATATCAATTCCGCACACCTCCTTTACGCAATGTCGCTCTGACCGGGCCTTGGGGTCATTCCGGTGCTTTTGATTCATTGGAAGGTATTGTGCGTCATCATCTTGATCCGGGAGCATCGCTGGACAATTATAATTGCAGTACAGAGCCCCTGTTACCTTCGCGAGCCGACCTCGATGCACACGATTGTTTTGTTATGAATGACCCAGCATTGGTAATGAATATCAGGAATGCGAATGAACTTGAAAAAGTACATCTTAGTGAGAAGAAAATCGCTTACCTGATGGATTTTTTACATGCGCTGACAGATCCAGACAGCATCGATATTCGAAACAATGTGCCAAGAAGAGTGCCAAGCGGCTTATCTCTTGCTGATTAAAAACGATAATGGTTAAGAGTTGGTGACGGCACTTAAGTTTCTTTAGCGAGTGTCGTCACCAACT
>CAZZIS010000158.1:0-2867 GCA_964654445.1 uncultured Thioalkalispiraceae bacterium | reverse complement strand
TAAAAGGTAGTCGAATTATACTTTAGTTTTTTATGATAGCTAACAAAACCTTGAAAATAGGAAGTAACTATAGGATCAAAGTTAAAAACCTACAATTAAAACATTTAATGTAAAATGTATTGTTATTGATCTATAATTATGTTTTATCAGTAGTTTGTTATGAGCAGGTTTTATGTCAGCAGTCATTGAAGAAAAAACAATACGTGGTTTTCGTGAGATAGCATTATTAGGTTTTTTTACTATCGCACTATTTTTTTTAATTGCTCTTGTTACTTACAGTAATGAAGATGCCGGATGGACTCACAGTGGGTCCATGCAGACAATCAGTAATGCATGTGGTGTTGTGGGCGCCTGGATTTCTGATTTTGTATTAAGCATTTTTGGCATAATGGCTTATTTGTTTCCTGCAATGATTTTATGGCATGGTTATCTGGTTTATACACGGACTGAAAAGCAAAGTGGAAAGTTCATTTTAGTCATACGCTGGACAGGTTTTGTTGCAACGGTAATATCCGGTAGCGCTATTTTTTATTTGCATATTATGCGCTTAAAAGTGGAGTTACCAGGAAGTACAGGGGGCGTTTTAGGACAGGAAATAGGTGATTCCTTACTGATTATTTTAGGTGATTCGGGAGCGACCTTATTATTATTAGCTATATTTTTAGCTGGAATTACCCTTTTTTCAGGATTGTCCTGGATTGCCTTATTAGATTTTGTGGGTAAATGGACATTGAATGCCTGTAAATCTCTCTATCAGGGGTATTTTTCTGCTTACGATACTTATCGGGATCGTAGGGTACGTTCAGTTCAAAATAATAGGACGATAACTCCAAAAGTTACAAAAAAAGCAAAACTTAAAATTGCACCGACAATAAACCTGTTTGAACAGAGTGACAGGGAAGCGAAAGAAAGCCAGGTTGATATATTTGAAGAACCCTTTGATTCAAAGTCATACAAAGGAAAATTACCACCTTTGGCATTGCTTGACAAGCGAATCGTTAGTGTAAAAGGCTATTCTGCAAGCGATTTAGAAGAAATGTCTCGCCAGGTTGAAGATGTGTTACAGGATTTCAATGTTGTTGTTGAAGTTGTTGCAGTTCACCCCGGTCCAGTAATCACACGTTTTGAATTAAAGTTAGCAGCAGGGGTAAAAGTAAGCCGGGTTACTGGTTTGTCTAAAGATATTGCACGTGGTTTATCTGTAACCAGTGTGAGGATAGTTGATGTGATTCAGGGTAAATCAGTTATCGGCCTGGAAATTCCTAATCAGGAACGGGAAATGGTGTCTTTACGTGACTTGATTGCTTCGCGTAGTTTTGAAAAAGCAAAATCAAAACTAACTTTTGCAATGGGTAAAGACATAGCAGGTGCACCAGTGGTTGCTGATCTCGGGAAAATGCCACATGCATTGGTTGCAGGTACTACGGGTTCTGGTAAATCTGTTGCAATTAATACCATGATTCTTAGTTTGCTTTATAAAGCTACGCCGGAAGAAGTACGTCTGATCATGATAGACCCGAAAATGTTGGAACTGTCAGTTTATGAAGGCATACCGCATTTATTAACACCTGTAGTTACGGATATGAAAGATGCGCAAAATGCTCTGCGCTGGGCTGTTGCGGAAATGGAGCGACGTTATAAATTAATGTCTAAAGTGGGGGTGCGAAATTTAGCCGGATTTAATCAGTTAATTAAACAAGCAGAGAAAAAAGGCGAATTTATTCGTGATCCATTATTTCAGTTAACGGAACCTTTGGCAGAGGGCGAGGAATTTCCGGTATTAACTAAATTACCCAGTATTGTCATTGTTATTGATGAATTAGCCGATATGATGATGATAGTCGGTAAAAAAGTAGAAGAATTAATTGCTCGTTTAGCGCAAAAAGCGCGGGCAGCAGGTATTCATCTGGTTTTAGCAACCCAAAGACCCTCTGTTGATGTATTAACAGGATTGATTAAGGCTAATGTACCGACCCGTATTTCTTTTCAGGTGTCTTCGCGTATTGATTCCAGAACAATTCTCGATCAAGGCGGTGCAGAAGCGTTGTTAGGAAATGGCGATATGTTGTTCTTGCTTTCAGGAACCAGTATTCCTGTCAGGGCCCACGGTGCTTTTGTTGATGACCATGAAGTGCATAAAGTTGTAGAATTTCTTAAACAGACGGGACCGGCTGATTATCTACAGGATATTACTCAGGAACGTACTGATATGGGGGAGACAATAGCAGAGGGAGCTGAAAACTCAGAAATGGATGCTTTATATGATGAAGCCGTCATGTTTGTTACAGAAACACGTAAAGCGTCAATATCAAGTGTGCAAAGACGTTTTAAAGTCGGGTATAACAGAGCTGCCAGAATGATCGAAGATATGGAAGCAGCTGGCGTTGTAAGTGCGCCAGAAGGTAACGGTTCCAGGCAGGTATTAGCTCCATCAGCGCCAAGAGATTAGTATGAATACCACGGTTATTGGACTATTCGGTGTTATTTTAATTTCTACCGTAATAGGCTGGGTACTAAGTCGATCTAAAAAAGCTGAGAAACCCGTTAAAATCATGCTGTTTGTGCTTTATTTCTGGATGAGTTTTTTTATTCAAATGATGGCTTTTGCGGTGTTATATCACTTTGGTTTGCTTGATTCCATAATTTAACCTAGCCCTACTGTTTGAGGTTTAACTGCTTTAAAGCCCAGTTAACATGCTCTCTGACTAATTCGGAAGAATGGGTTTGTCTTTTAGTTAAAGCTTTTATTGTTTTCTCTGATGGTTTTGTATTGCCTAATGCCACTGCAATATTCCTAAGCCAGCGGGAATGACCTATTCTTCTAATTGCAGAGCCTTCCATTTTTTTTAAAAATTCATCTTCTGTCC
>CAZZIS010000157.1:0-3104 GCA_964654445.1 uncultured Thioalkalispiraceae bacterium | reverse complement strand
TCCCCTTGTTCCCACGCTCTGCGTGGGAACTAAGTTTTTTATCCATCACAGCAAAGTTGTTGGAACACTAGTGCTATGGAAACTTTGATTTTATGAATAAAAAGTTCATTTCGAGCGAGTACGAGAAATCTTAAGCCTCACAAGAGCAAGATCTCTCCCGATGGTCGAGATGACATACTCTATTTATTCAAATTCATTATTCATTAAACCAAAGTTATCAGGAAATTATTTATTTTCTCGATATACCTAAGGTGGTCTGACAAAATAAATACACCGATCTAACTTGTCTATTTTCATTACAAGCTAATTTGATACATAGAAAAAAACGATAACGTCTTCACCTTACGATTACCAACGTTACCGGTCTTGCCCGCTTCGACAGTTAAAAACTGTGCTGGATAAAGTATCTGAACAGAAGAAAGTACACACTGCAACACCTTAATGATGCAACTCTGACAAGACTCCCGTGCTGGCCAGGCGGAAGCCCAGATTATTGTTGCGATTGTCCGGGCTATTGTTGTTGCGATTCGCCGAGCGCAGGTTGCTGGCATTGTTGTTCCAGCTACCACCTCGGTTGACGCGGTTGGAGCCACCTTCGACACCCATCCGGTAGTGTTTATATCACTGTTCCCGTTGCATTTCAAAAATAATCTAAATGCGCACAAATACACTGAATGGAATCGGTCATCTGTTGTTCAGCAATATCGCCTTTTTCAAAAGCCTTGATACGGTTATTCAACTTTTTCAGACTTCTTTTACGATTAGCAGGGCAATGTCTAAGCAACCCTGGAAAAATACGCATACCCAAAAAACTTAACCCTGCCTGACTGCTATTTAACCAACAGGCTTTATTTTTTAGCTTTAACTTTAATTGCAGTGTTACAAAAACCTCAAGTGCTTGTTGCCAATGCTTTAATTCTTCTTTACTGTTAGAAAATAACACAAAGTCATCCATATATCTCAGATAACCCTTAACGCCTAATTGCTCTTTAATAAAATGATCTAACGGATTAAGGTAAACATTAGCAAAAAATTGACTGGTTAAATTCCCTATCGGCAAACCACTATCATCAGGCGCATTGCGAATAATTTTTTCACATAATTGCAATACCGCTTTGTCTTTTACTTTACGGGCAATCAAAGCCAGCATGACATCATGATTAACGGTTTCAAAAAAATGTTTAATGTCGAATTTGTAATACCACGAATACTGACGAATAAACTGTTGCGCCTGAATAATTGACTTGTGCGTCCCCTTACCTGTTCGTGTCGCATAAGAATGATAAATAAAGGTTGGTTCGAACACTGGCATCAAAATCTGTACCAAGGCATGATGCACTACCCTGTCATTAAAAGGCGCAACGGCTATGCGGCGAGGTTTAGGATCTCTAATAGAAAAATAGCGGAATTTACCGGGTTGATAACTAAAATCCCTTAATTGTTGCTGTATCATCAACAGTTCACGTTCCAGATTAAAACTAAAACGTGTTGTTTCACTTGTCCAACCCGTGCCTTTTCGCGCTTTTAACCAAGCCTGATAAAGATTAGAAAAGGCCGTTAACTGAGGGAAAAGATGATTAACTCTACGCACACGTTAATCCTGCTTAATCCAGCCACCGGTCATTTTTCCAGCTTCATTTAGTGCTCGACTGATATACTCATATTGCTTGATGGATAAATACCGTCGTTCAAAACAAAACCGGAATAACACCCGTAGTTTTTCCAGATTCAAGTTTATTTTCTTCAAAGTAACGCTTCTTTCCTTTTGATAAATGGCTTCAATAATCAATTCCAAAATCTCTAAGGATAAATCCATAATCCGCATTGCAATACTGAACCGCACCTTTTTTGGTAAACGCTCAGCACTATCCATAATCCAGCTTAGGGTTTTATACCAGTGAACATAAAGCGGATAATCCTCTGTAGCCATATGTTAACCTGATTGCCCATGAATCTCCGCCTTATGGATGAGAAAAACAGTGGCACCTTGCACAGCGTCATCCCCGAGGTCTTTTATCGGGGATCTATTCATGCAAAAAATAGATTCCTGCCAAGAAAATGCAGGAATGACGGGGCTGTGTGCTTGCATTTTTCAAAATAGCGCAGACTCAGGTAAGTTAATTAGTATAATAATTACTCTTTTTCTGTATGATCACAGTCAGCAAAGCGCGATACGATCAGTAATATTTCTTTGCCGTGCCGTTCGGTTTTTTTATGCCCAAACCCTTGAATCATTCTTAAACTTTCCAGTGTCCGAGGTTGTGTTTCCACGATAGCAGCTAATTCCTTATTGGTTGCAATAATATACACCGGTATTTTTTCATTCGCTGCTTTCTCCCGGCGCCATTGCTGTAACTCAGTCAGTAATTGTTGTTGCACGGCATTAAAGTTTTTATCGGGTTTAGCTTTTTCAGACTCAGGCATTAACGGCTCATACTCTATCCAGACTGTCCAAAAAGCCTGCCCATTTAACTGAAAAAACTGCGGTTTGACTTGTTTAATCGCTTTACCCGCTAAAAAACCTTGTAATGCTTCATCATTAAAGCACTGGTTTTCCGGTTCAAATGCTAAGGTAATAATTTTTATCATTTTGCTCTGTCAACGTCGCTTGCTGTCAGTCCCACTGCACGCTTTCCCAGCCGCTCCGCACTGGGGCGGCAGTGAGACTGACAGCAAGCGACTGATTACGTAGTGTTTTGAAATTCATTTTATAGTTCTGGTGTCTAAAAGCAAAGAGCTAAAAGCAGGGGCTATCGCCCCCAGAAAAAGGTAAAAACGTAAAAAAGCAAAAACTAATGAGTTCTGGCCAGGCGGAAGCCCAGATTAAAGTTGCGATCGTCCGGGCTAACGTCGAAGCGAAGCGCCGAGCGCAGGCCGCTGGCAACGTAGAACCAGCTACCACCTCGGCCGACGCGGCCGGAGCCACTATCAGGGCCCTTGGGGTTATTTGTTGGACTGTTGTCATAATAATCTCCATCGTACCCGTCTTGCACCCATTCTAAAACATTGCCACTCATATCATATAGTCCCAGACCATTAGCCTGCTTTTGTCCCACCGGATGGGTTTTGTCGCCTGAATTATCATCATACCAGGCAACACTACC
>CAZZIS010000156.1:0-3210 GCA_964654445.1 uncultured Thioalkalispiraceae bacterium | reverse complement strand
ATTATGCTTACAATACTGAACGATCATATGTTGATTGGATATTACGGTTTATTCGTTTTAGTGGAAAAAAACATCCTAAAAAGATGGGTAAGTTTGAGATCGAACGCTTTTTAAGTCACCTTGCAGTGAATCGTAATGTTGCCGCATCGACGCAAAATCAAGCATTTAATGCCATTATGTTTCTTTATAAAAAAGTACTTGGTATGGAAATGGATCTTGATCTTCGTGCAAAACGTTCAAGCAAAAGAAAAAACTTGCCTACTGTATTAAGTGAAGATGAAGCTCTTTTATTGATTTCTTATATGAAAGGAACGGCAAAAATACTCGCAGGTTTAATGTATGGTTCAGGTTTACGTTCTTTAGAAGTGGTACGTTTACGTATTCATGATATTGACTTTGAAAATAAGCAAATTTATGTTCGTAATCCTAAAGGCGGGAAAGATCGCACAACACTATTTCCAGAAGTATTACATCTACCCATTAGAAGACAGATAGAGAAAGTAAAAACGTTGCATGAAAAAGATTTGTCTGAAGGGTATGGCGAAGTTTATTTACCAACTGCACTAAAACGTAAATATAGCAAAGCCAATGTATCGATAGGTTGGCAATATTTATTTCCATCCAAAGTTCTTTCCACTGATCCACGCTCCGGAAAAATCATGCGGCACCACATATATAAAACGGTGTTACAAAAAGCGGTTGGAATAGCAAGAAATAAAGCAAATATTGTAAAGCGTGCTACACCTCATACTCTTAGACACAGCTTTGCGACCAAACTATTAGAAGATGGTAAAAATATACGCGTTTTACAAGCACTATTAGGGCATAAAGATGTAACGACCACAGAAATTTATACGCATGTTATGCGTAAAAATCATGATGACGTTAGGAGCCCACTTGATGCGCTAGATGACTTTGATGATGATTAATGTCTAGTTTAACGGAGTATGTATTTCGCTTTGATCAATATGGAGATGTGGTTCGTATTCCTTATGCTAAGTGGAATCGAATTCGTGAGGGTGAAGAAGTGATCGTCGAGTATGCTAATCAGGCTATTTATATTGCTTACGCATATATTTTACTTGAGAACAGGAAACCGGATTATTGTCCGCGTATTGATGGTGCAATATATTACTTTGATGAAATGGGATATGTTATTTTAGGTCGTCCATACTATTTTGATCTGTTACAAGATTTAGAAGAATACGCGGGCGGGGCAATTAATTTACAGCATCATAAAAATAAAAAAGCGACTGCAGAAAAATATCGCTGGAAGTTAAAGCCGAATCAAATACAGAAGGTAATAGATTGTATTTGGTTGTAGTTTGAATTAAAGAGCATGTTTTTTTATGCGATAAAGTAATGCGCTTCTTGTTAATCCTAATAAACGAGCTGCTTTACTTTGATTGCCGTGACTTTTATCCATCGCCTGGTCAATCAGTTGTGCTTCCAGCTGTTCCAGAATGACTCCACCTTCAGGCAGGATAAATGGATTTGATGTTTTAACTTTTTGTTTTGTTTTCATTTCCACAGGTAAGTTATCAACTGTAATGGTTTTACCGCCAAGTAAAATGACCATTCGTTCACAAAAGTTTTTAAGTTCACGAATATTACCGGGCCATTTATAACTTTGGCAGTGTTCAATGGCTTTGACGCTATAGCGGGGAACGCTTAATTGATGTTTAATGGCGATTTGAGCTGAGAAATGATTAATTAATAGCGCAATGTCACTTTGTCTGTCACGCAGGTTGGGTAATTCGAGTGGCACAACATTTAAACGATAAAATAAATCTTCACGGAAATTTCCATTTTCAACTTCTTTATATAAATCACGGTTGGTTGCGGCAATAACGCGTACATCTACTTTTTCAGTTTTAGTTTGACCAATGGTCTGACATTCACCGCATTCCAGGAAGCGCAGTAACTTGGCTTGTGTACTTAATGGAAGCTCACCGACTTCATCAAGAAAAAGTGTGCCGTTGTGAGCGGACTGAATTCGGCCTAGTTGATCACTGCTTGCTCCTGTAAAGGCGCCTTTAGTATGACCAAAGAGTTCTGATTCAGCCAGAGATTCAGGTAATGCAGCACAGTTGATCGTAACAACAGGTGATGACTTGCGTTTGCTGTGTGCGTGAATAAATTTTGCCATCAACTCTTTGCCCGTTCCGCTTTCACCGTGAATTAAAACGGTTACATCTGTTGCAGCCATTATTTTTGCTGTGCGCTGGATGTTTTCAAATTCAGCGGATTGCCCTAATATGCTGTGTTCAACTTGAGTTTTAGTGTTCATAAGTGAAACCTGTTTCAATTTTGTATGTGATGTTGATGATCAGTCGTTATGTTACTTTCATTTAATGGCTGATGCCCGGAATGCAGTAAAGCTAAATATCCGGTGACGAGCGCCACAATAATAATAATCAGCCCAATTACTGGTCGGATATAAGGCAAGCGAATAAGCCTTGTAAACCATCCTGTTAATATACCCGTAATCATGACGGCTGGCAAAGTTCCCATGCCAAAAGCAAGCATTAATAATGCACCATCTTTGGCGCTACCTGCAGTAGCTGACCAAATTAGTGCGGTATAAACCAGACCACAAGGTAACCAGCCCCAAACAAGCCCAAATAAATAAGCATGAGCCGGGTTTTTAACGGGAATAAGTTTTTGACTGATCGGCTCAAGCCTTTTCCAGATTGGTTTGCCGATATGTTCAATCTTAATAAAAGCGGGAAACCAGCCTGCGAGATATAAGCCAATACCTATCATCAATATGCTGGCAAATAACTGTAATACAAGGTGGCCATATGAGGGTAAAAGTCCAAGGATATTGTCACCTAAACCCCCAACTAATGCGCCCGCGAGACAATAACTGGTTATTCGGCCGACATTATATGCCGAGACATAGGGAATTAAGTGCCAGCGGTTATTGCGAATATGTTCAGGCAGGCTAAAAGTCAGGGCGCCGATAATACCCCCACACATACCGAGACAATGTACGGTACTGAAGAGGCCAACAAAAAAGGCGCTAATGAATGTGATTTCCATATATTAAAGTCGTTATTTTTTGATTTCTCTGGAGTAAAATTAAGTTTACCATTGTCATACATATGGCGTCGTTTTAGTTATTTTTAGAACCCCATTAATAATAATACTGTTCATTTAAGTTTTATGTTTGTTTCCCCCTCCCTTAGGGAGGGGGTTAGGGGGAGG
>CAZZIS010000155.1:0-3241 GCA_964654445.1 uncultured Thioalkalispiraceae bacterium | reverse complement strand
ACTTGAACGTGAACCGTTCATTTTCCAGTTACCGGCAATTATCGGCTTGCGCATGCTCAATATCCTCTAAAATTTCGTGTCGAAATACGTGTTTTATGTATTATAAAATAGCCGCGAATATTAACGTCGAAATACCAATAAAGCAAGGTAAACGGGCATTTACCAGGGATTAGACAGGTTCTGGACTCACAATAATGAGCTTCCTCAAACTAGTGAATTTTTAACCACATCTGCCAGTTTCCGGGCGACTGACTCAACCTGCTTTTTCACCTGCCCTTCAACCATCACCCGAACTAAGGGCTCGGTGCCAGAGAGACGCAATAAAACACGTCCAGTATCAGCTAATTCTGCTTCTGCTTCACGTAAGGCGGCTTGAATTTCCGGCTGGTTGTCCAAATCGGGTTTTTCTGCCACACGGACATTAATCAGCATCATAGGGTATTTTGTCATCCCCTCGGCCAGCTCTTGTAAGCTTTTACCCTGCTCAACAACTGCAGCTAAAACCTGTAAGGCTGCAATAATGCCATCCCCTGTTGTTGTTTGATCCAGACAAATTAAGTGACCAGATGATTCCCCACCCAAGCGCCAGTTTTTGTCCAGCAACTGTTCCATTACGTATCGATCACCCACTGCAGCACGACTAAAAGGGATCTCGTGTTCTTTAAAAGCATGTTCTAATCCAAGGTTAGTCATTAAGGTACCCACAACCCCTCCCTTTAATGCACCCTTTGCATATAAAGACATAGCAATAACATAGAGTAACTGGTCACCATCAACTAACTCACCTTTGTGATCAACCATAATAAGGCGATCACCGTCACCATCAAAGGCAATGCCTAAATCAGCTTTATATTTTAAAGTTTCTTTTTGTAAATTTTCTGGCTGGGTTGAACCAAAGCCTTCATTAATATTCATACCATCAGGTGTATCGCCAATCGCGATGACTTCAGCACCTAACTCTTCAAATACTTTAGGTGCAATGTGATAGGTTGCGCCATTGGCACAGTCCACCACAATTTTTAACCCATTTAAATTTAAACTATCCAGGAATGTGTTTTTACAAAATTCAATATATCGACCGGGAGCATCTGTAATGCGCGAAGCCTTACCAAGTACAGCGGAGTCACAACAGGTTAATTCTTTTTGCAGCTCTTCTTCAATCGCATGTTCTACATCGTCGGCTAACTTAGTACCCTCAGCTGAGAAAAATTTAATACCATTATCAGTAAAAGGATTATGTGAAGCACTGATGACAATCCCTGCTTGAGCATTTACTGTGCGCGTTAAATGAGCGATAGCGGGTGTAGGCATAGGTCCGAGTAACAAAATATCAACGCCTGCTGCAGATAAACCTGCTTCTAAAGCAGATTCAATCATATAACCGGAAATACGCGTGTCTTTACCAATGAGTATTTTACTTCCGTTTTTAGCACCTAATACTCGCCCCGCTGCCCAACCTAGCTTGAGCATAAAGTCTGGCGTTATAGGGTATGAACCCACTGTGCCACGAATCCCGTCTGTTCCAAAAAACTTTTTCTTCATTTTTATAACCGCTTTAAAGGTAGGTCGGCCTCATAATGCCCCTCTTCAAAAATATTTTTGAGGGTATCTAGCCGACGCAGAGTAAGTTATAACCAACATTTAATTATTAATAACAAAATTTATTCATTTATTAATATGGGCGTTGGCCTGAAGGCCAACCTACATAGTTTCTTTAACTGCCTGGCATAATTTTAATGCATCTGCCGTTGCTTTTACATCATGTACACGGAGTATATTTGCATTTATCCATGCCGCTAACGTTGCTAAAGCAATACTACCGTACAACCTTTCATCGCCAGGAGCATTATCCAGTACCTGACCAATCATACTTTTACGTGATACACCAACCAGCAGCGGACAATCCAAATCTTCAAACTCATCAAGGTGTTTAAATAAAGTTAAGTTATGCTCAAGTGTTTTACCAAAACCAAAACCTGGATCGATGATAATATTTTCATGTTTTATGCCTGCATTAATACAAACATTAATTCTTTGTTTAAGAAAATCTTTTACTTCATCCACCACATTATTATACGAGGGTGTATGTTGCATAGTACGTGGTAAACCTTGCATGTGCATTATACAAACAGGCACATTAAGTTGTGTCGCAAGTTCCACTGCACCCTCTGCTCTTAAGGCATTAACATCATTAATCATTGATGCACCTTCTGCTATCGCTAAGCGCATAACTTCAGTTTTACTAGTATCGATTGAAACAGGAATATCAGATATATTTCGAATTGCTTTTATCAAGGGAATAACACGTTGGCACTCTTCATCTACTGAAACTTCAGCCGCACCTGGTCTTGTTGATTCACCACCGATATCAATAATCTGCGCACCATCATTAATCATTTGATTTACATGACTAAGCGCACTATTTTTATTGATGAACAAACCGCCATCAGAAAAAGAGTCTGGCGTCACATTGAGAATGCCCATAATGAGAGGGCGATTTAATTCAAACGTTATAGAATCAAAAGATAGTTTCATTGTTATAATTATATGCCGCACAAATAAAAATGCCCTGAATATACAGGGCACTTTTTGTATCTCAATATTACCTAGTGTTCACCAGCCGGACCACCAATCTTACCTTCCGAAGAAGCTTTATCTTTTTCTGTAGTTTCTGCAGTATTATTGCCACTGCCTGAACCTTCATCCCAGCCTTTAGGTGGCTGTGGTGCTTTACCGTTCATAAGATCTGCAATCTGATCTTTGTCAATCGTTTCATATTTCATTAATGCATCTGACATAGTATGAAGAATATCTATATTCTCTTTTAGAATTTTTTCTGCTCGAGAATAATTTCGATCGACAATATTACGTATTTCTTCATCAATTACATGCGCTGTTTCATCAGACAAAGTTTTGTGTTGTGTTACCGATCGTCCCAGGAACACTTCACCTTCTTCTTCACCAAATACCATTGGACCTAATTTATCTGATAAGCCCCATTGCGTAACCATATTATGAGCAAGTTCAGTTGTACGTTGAATATCATTTGACGCACCTGTAGTTACTTGTTCATGACCAAAAATAAGCTCTTCAGCAATACGTCCACCAAATAAGCTGCATATCTGACTTTCCAATCGTTCTTTACTATAACTGTAACGATCTTCTACTGGTAAGAACATGGTAACGCCTAAAGCACGACCTCGAGGAATTATTGATACCTTATAAACAGGATCATGCGAGG
>CAZZIS010000154.1:0-3303 GCA_964654445.1 uncultured Thioalkalispiraceae bacterium | reverse complement strand
TGAAAAAAATTGCTATTTTTGTTGATGTACAAAATATTTATTACACCACTCGTGATAACTATGGTCGTCAGTTTAATTACAGAAAGCTTTGGCAAAATTTAAGTGCTGAAGGTGAAATTGTATCCGCAACAGCTTATGCCATTGCAAGAAACGATGATTCGCAAATTAAGTTTCAGGATGCACTGAAACATATAGGGTTTGAAGTAAAACTTAAACCCTATATACAGCGCAGTGATGGTTCTGCAAAAGGTGACTGGGATGTAGGTATCACCATTGATGTTATGCAAACAGCAAAAGATGTCGATACCGTTATTTTACTTTCTGGTGACGGTGACTTTGATCTTTTATTACAAAAGGTCAAAGCCGACTACGCAGTAAGTGCAGAAGTATATGGTGTAGCAGCACTCACCGCAAACTCACTCATTAATGCGGCGAGTGAGTTTCATCCGATTGAAAAAGATTTATTACTCTAAATTATTATCTAGAAACAACTCCCTGTACCATCGGTTAATGTTTTCATGAATGCTTCCAGATCAGCATAATCATCAGGTGCTGATGTTGATAGCCCCATACTAACCCCTGAATCAAAATCTAACTCCGGAGCAATATTGGTAATTACTTCTGGTTCAACATATCTGTTTGGTGCATCAAGATCATAATGCTGAATAACATCTTTTAGTGTCGCATGCACACCGTTATGCATATAGGGTGCAGTTAGTGCGATATTTCGCAGTGTAGGAGTTTTAAACTTGCCATCCTCTGCAGCCGCTGACACCACACCTTCATCTGCAAGTCTTCCGCCCAATCCAAGATCAGTTGCGCTTGATGGATTATTTAGGTTTGACGGAACACCAATATTAAAATACTGAAAACTTGTAAACAGAACTTTACCTGATACAGGATCAGGCGTTGAAGTATGACAGGATGAACATTTCCCTCCGTTTGGATCATTAAATATATCCAGCCCCGACTGCTCTGAAGTACTTAATGTATATTGTCCCTTCAGGTAACAGTCGAACTTTGAAGTAAAGGGATTCATTTCAGCAGAACGTTCAAAAACCGCAATCGCTTCAGCAATTCGATTATATGCTACTGTAGTATCATCAAATACATTATTACCGTAAACCTGCTTAAACTTATCAACGTATGGACCATTTTCTACCTTGGTCACTACTGCCTGAGGATTAGCATTGGCCATTTCAAGAGCATTTAAAAAAGGATCCTTGGCTTGTTCTTCAAGCGTATCTCGTCGGCCATCAATAAATTGTCCACCTGAATAGATATCTGCATTGCGTACAGAATCACGTCTCAGCGCAAAACTGGGTGAAAATTTGGAATAAGCCGAGGTAGGTGCATTTCGATTACCAAAAACACCATTAGATCCCTGAGATACTGGGGCAGCTTTTGTAACACGTGGATCAGCAAAACCTTTTGTCGCAGAATGGCAGGATGCACAGGACTGATTATCATTCGCAGATAATCGAACATCTTCAAATATGAGCTTCCCCACTTCCTCCTCAGTCGCTGTCGTATTACCTCCTCCTCCACTCGTTGCTACTGAACCGCCACCACCACAGGCAGTTACAAGCAAAAAGACCGAAAACAAGCTTATCCAGGAAGAATTTTTCATATAAATGGCACCACTTACTCAATTTAGAATGAGTACACATTAAACATCAGTAATATTGCAAAGTTGATCTAGATCAATTTTCTCCCGATCTGAGCCGGCTATCTCGCAGGACTGTATAACTTGTCACATTTTTTATGAGCAATCGATATCTTTAAAGAAAAACAGGATTAAAGCGTATATTTTGGCCGTATTTTAACAATTGCTCTCCATCCCGGTTTTTCTTGTGGCATAATGCGCGCCTTTTTTACCAATATATAACTACCCGGACATTTCCCTTGATTACAACAGCAAATATCACCATGCAATTTGGGGCTAAACCCCTGTTTGAAAACATTTCCGCTAAATTCGGTAATGGCAACCGTTATGGCTTAATTGGAGCCAACGGTTGTGGCAAATCAACTTTTATGAAAATACTCGGTGGTGAGCTCGAAGCCAGTTCAGGTAACTTTTCAATCGACGTAAACGAAACGCTTGGTAAACTTGGCCAGGATCAATTTGCTTTTGAAGAATATTCGGTAATCGATACCGTCATCATGGGCGATGCTCGTCTTTGGGAAATTAAACAAGAACGTGACCGTATCTATTCTTTAGCTGAAATGAGTGAAGAAGAAGGCATGAAGGTTGCTGAACTTGAAACTGAGTTTGCTGAACTCGATGGTTATACTGCCGAATCACGTGCCGGTGAATTATTATTAGGATTAGAAATTCCTGAAGAACAACATTTTGGATTAATGAGCACCGTTGCTCCCGGTTGGAAGTTACGAGTATTACTGGCACAGGCTCTATTTGCTGATCCCGATATAATGTTACTCGATGAACCTACCAATAACCTGGACATCAATACTATCCGTTGGCTGGAAAACATTCTTAATGAACGTAAAAGTACTATGATCATCATTTCACATGATCGTCATTTCTTAAACAGTGTTTGTACACACATGGCAGATTTAGATTACGGCGAATTGCGTCTTTACCCTGGTAATTATGATGAGTACATGACCGCTTCAACAATGGCACGTGAACAATTACATGCTGAAAATGATAAGAAAAAAGTACAAATGGCCGAACTACAAGCATTTGTCAGTCGTTTCTCTGCCAATGCATCTAAAGCAAAACAAGCAACATCACGTGCGAAAAAACTAGACAAAATCGAACTCACCGAAGTGATTGCTTCAAGCCGAAAAAGTCCTTTTATTCGTTTTGATCAAGATAAAAAGCTTTATCGTATCGCATTAGAAATTGAAGACATGGGTAAAGGTTTTGACGGCAAACCATTATTTGAGCATTTAAACCTCTTAGCAGAAGTCGGTGAACGTATCGCTGTGATTGGACCTAATGGTATTGGTAAAACAACCTTATTACGTACGCTTGTACATGATCTGGCACCGGACAGTGGCCATATTAAATGGTCAGAAAATACCAACATTGGTTACTACGCACAGGATCACTCCGGTGATTTTGAAAATGACATGTCCCTTTTCGATTGGATGAGTCATTTCAAACAAACAGGTGATGATGAACAAGCGGTTCGTGCCATACTTGGCCGCATGTTGTTTTCACAAGGGGATATTGATAAATCTGTCACCAAGATTTCTGGCGGTGAGCAAGGTCGTATGTTATGACAGTGCGTAAGCCAAATATAAACTTGGTCCCGTTAAGCCAACCAGACTTGG
>CAZZIS010000153.1:0-3318 GCA_964654445.1 uncultured Thioalkalispiraceae bacterium | reverse complement strand
GGTGTCGTCGTAAAATCAAGTTTCAGGAAAACTTAGAGTTTTGCAAGAGACTCTATTTGCCAGAGTTTTTATTGCTGACCAGGCTATAATTCGCAATGCTATTTTATTTGACGGAGTAAGAGTAGGGGCAGGAGCACAGTTGACAAATTGTATTGTTGATAAAGATGTTGAAATTCCGGCAGCAGAATTAATAGGTTTTGATTTGGAAAAGGATGCGGAACGATTTACAGTTTCCGATAAAGGAATTGTTGTAATACCAAAAAACTATACTTTTACTTGAAATTTTTTTTGCTACCGGAGTTTATTTGGTGCGGTATTATTTTATTAGCACCAAAGTAGGGCGTTAGTAATGTAAAAGCATTTTTTTCAATGTATTAATTGGGTATCCTTTCAATATTATTAGAACGCATTTAATAGTCTGAGTGGATTGAGCTAAGTGCTGGCGTATCTAACAATACATAGCTTTTCAAACTTGCAGCTACTCTTCATATTCTTCAAAACAGTTAATATAGAGTGCTTGATGTTTATAAACTGGCATGCGTTGTTGTTATGTCGATATTCCTGACACAAACCTGAAATATCATAATATAGGTACTTTCGAAGCTCTTTAAAATGCTACTGATTTTGCCGCTGAATATTTATGGCATAATACATGCTTAATTTAACGGTAATTATTAAAACTATCTACGTTCACCGAGGTTGGGGATGAGTAAAAAACAAACGTTAGTCGTTATAGGAAACGGCATGGTCGGACATAATTTTCTGGTCAGCCTGATGGCTAGTGGAATTAAAGATCAATATGAAGTTGTTACATTTAGTGAAGAGAATAGAGTTGCTTATGACAGAGTGCATTTAACCGAATACTTTTCAGGAAAATCTGCAGAAGATTTATCGATGGTTGAGGACGGTTTTTTTGAAGAAAATGGAATTATCATTCATCTGGGAGATAAAGCAAAAGCAATCAATCTTCGAGCCAGAACTGTTACTTCAGAAAAAGGACTTTCTATCAGTTACGATAAGCTGGTGTTGGCAACGGGTTCTTATGCTTTTGTGCCTCCCATTCCTGGACATGACCGTGCGCAATGTATGGTTTATCGAACAATTGAGGACCTTGAAGCCATTACAGTTGCAGCAAAAAATTCTACAGTCGGTGCTGTAGTCGGTGGTGGTTTATTAGGGTTAGAAGCTGCAAAGGCATTATCAGATTTAGACCTTAAAACTAATGTTGTTCAATTTTCCCCTCGATTAATGTCTGCCCAGTTAGATGATGGTGGTGCAAAACTGTTAGCAGATAAAATTGAAGCATTGGGTGTTTCGGTTTTAACCAATAAGAACACCATCCAGATTGTTGATGGTGAGCAGTGTAAACATAAAATGATTTTTGCTGATGGTGATGAGCTGGAAACAGATATTGTTATCTTCTCTGCCGGTATTCGACCTCGCGATGAAATAGCCAGAGCTTGTGGTTTAAATGTAGGTCCTCGTGGTGGTATTGTCATTGATGATCAATGTAAAACATCTGATACTGATGTTTATGCGATAGGTGAATGTGCTGTCTGGAATGAGCAGGTGTTTGGTCTGGTTGCTCCTGGTTATAGTATGGCTAGAACTGTGGTTGCTGACCTGGCTGAACAACAGGCTAGTTTTACCGGTGCTGATATGAGTACCAAGCTTAAATTGAATGGTGTGGATGTGGCCAGTATTGGCGATGCACATGCAAATACACCTGGGTCTGTAGTTTATACCTATCAAAATGGTGCCGAAGGCATTTACAAACGTATCGTTGTTAGTGAGGACGGAAAAAACCTACTTGGATCGGTGCTGGTTGGAGATGCATCTGGTTATGGCACACTGTTACAGTATTGTCTGAATGGGATTGAATTACCGGAAAACCCCGATGCATTAATTTTACCCCATCGTTCGGATGAATCCGTGGGTTTAGGGCCAGACGCATTACCTGATTCGGCTCAAATTTGTTCTTGCTACGATGTCAGTAAAGGTCAGGTATGTTCAGCAATTGAAAATGGCTGTACTAACATTGCTAGTCTGAAAAGCTCAACGCAGGCTGCAACTGGTTGTGGTGGTTGTGCTGCCTTATTAAAGTCAGTATTAGATTGTGAGCTGGAAAAATCGGGGATTGCAGTTAATACTGATATTTGTGAACATTTTCCACATACCCGGCAAGACCTATACAATATTGTCATGGTAGAAGATATCAAGACCTTTGATGTTTTATTGGACAAACATGGTAGTGGTGGTCGAGGTTGTGAAGTTTGTAAGCAAGCCGTAGGTTCGATTCTGGCCTCTTACTGGAATGATTATATTCTGGAAAAAAATCATCTTAGTTTACAAGATACCAATGACACTTTTTTGGCGAACATGCAAAAAGATGGTACTTATTCGGTAGTACCTCGAATGACTGGGGGAGAAGTTTCTCCTGACATGTTAATTGCTTTAGGCAAGGTGGCTAAAAAATACAAGTTGTACACGAAAGTTACCGGTGGTCAGCGTATTGATTTATTTGGTGCCAGAGTTGATCAATTGCCGTTAATATGGGAAGAACTAATTGCTGCAGGGTTTGAGTCGGGTCATGCTTATGGTAAATCTTTAAGAACCGTTAAATCTTGTGTCGGTAGTACCTGGTGCCGCTTTGGGGTGGCTGATAGTGTTGGTTTGGCGGTTGAGCTGGAAAATCGATATAAGGGTCTACGTGCACCGCATAAAATTAAATTTGCCGTGTCTGGATGTACTCGTGAATGTGCTGAAGCACAGGGTAAAGACATAGGGGTTATTGCGACAGAAGATGGCTGGAATCTTTATGTTTGTGGAAATGGTGGGATGAAGCCCAGGCATGCAGATTTATTTGCCACCAATCTGGATAAGGAAACCTTAATCAAATATATCGATAGAGTTCTGATTTTCTATGTGCGTTCAGCAGACCGTCTACAAAGAACCTCTGTATGGATGGAAAATATGGAAGGTGGACTGGATTATCTAAAGTCTGTAGTGATAGACGATAAATTAGGTATCTGCGATAAGCTGGAACAACAAATGCAGCATGTGGTGGATACCTATCAATGCGAATGGAAAACTACTATCGAAGACGAATCTAAACTGAAACGTTTCCGTCATTTTGTGAATAGTGATAAGACAGATGAAAAGGTCTTGTTTGTTGAAGAGCGTGGACAAATTCGCCCGGCAAATGAAGAGGAACACCTGCACATGAAAATAGCGGAGGAAGCATAATGTCTGCTGAACACCACTGGATAGATGTTTGTAGTGCAGATGATTTACAAGCCGATTCTGGTATTTGTGCAC
>CAZZIS010000152.1:0-3324 GCA_964654445.1 uncultured Thioalkalispiraceae bacterium | reverse complement strand
ATCTGACCCCATTTTTCAATATTATTCTTGCATTAATTACATTTTTTAAATTCAATCTTAACTTCCTCTGGGGAAAACTGATTAAGGTATTTTGGTTTTATAGGCTTACCCAAATATGATAATTGAACAAATTTATATACTTGAGGTTCAACTATCGGGCCACTATAAAAATAACTAGGCATCCCTTTTTTCATGAAAAGCATTGAATAATTTTCTTTAAATCTTTCACTATTTAAAATTATTTTTTTTAATTTACCCGTTGATACTTTATGAAAAACATAATTATTGCCAACCTCAGATGTAAATTCATTTAAATAATGAGACCAATCGGCATATTGCTCACTTTTTGATTTTTCATCCGCATTGATAATCAACACAACTGATTTACCCGATTCAAGATCTTTTACGAATTTATGATCAGCAAAAACAGAAGAGCTGATTAAAATTAAAGCAAGAGCAAATACATTCTTTAAATTATTTTTAATCATTTTACATCACCATGTTTTAAGGGGTATATTTTGTTTTTCAGAAATCATTCTTTGATTAAAAAAATATTTGCAATCATAATCAAAGCTACTTGATAAAACTTGCTTGTCAAAATGAGGCGTATCAACTTTTGAGAAGTTGCCGCCCCATCTCATGCCTTTTTCTTTCATAGCAGCTATAAACTTTTTAGCATTCTCACTTTCATTTTTCTCTTTAAAAGTTTTACTGCTATTCCAATTATCACCATCGACTATGTTGCAATCAAGGGCATGACCTATAAGATGCTGTGATTTAGAGGCTGGTGTTACGACGGCACTAGTTACCTTAATACCGTTCACACGCATAGTTTGATTTAAATTAATACTTAGAGAGAGCTCTTTAGCCTTTTCGTTTGCCTGCTTTAAAAAACTCACCATAACAGATGAAACAACTAACTCACCAGAATTAATCGCAGGATGACTGATTACTTTAAAACCATCACCTAGTAGGAGATTACTAAACTTATCCTCTTTAACGCGGACTAAATCTCCTGTGACGTTGTAATTTTTATCATTCCAAATGGCCAATTCTTTTTTAGAATTATTCCCAACGAAACCATCAACTTTATCAGTAAATGATTTTGATACTTGCGTGATAATCTTACTTTTAATGCGGTTTGCTATATTTTTGGCGTTCCACTGAAAACGCTTCACTGCATCATGTGTTTTCTTACCAAAATCACCATCGATTTTGGCTAAATACACTCCGATATTTTTTAAGTCGGTTTGAAGAAGGTTTACATAATTACCTGTAGTGGTGTGATGCTTTCCTGACCAGATTTTTTTCTTGTCGTTATCACCTTTTTTTAAGGTATAACCACCATATAAATCACTAGGGTTTGACATGTTAAATTCCTTTTAGCAAGAGTCCTTATTTAGTAACAGTAGTTAACCATAATTTGAATATAATTTCACAAAATACGCCCTATAAGCAGAGAAACTTCCATATATTTCAGTTTTACGCCCACCAACATATTTTTAGAATGAGTTATTGTTATTCATATACGATAGCTTTTATCTCTGACCCTAAATTACCATTCCGTTTATTGCATGTACGCATGATGTTCTTCATTTTGTAAACGGATTATCTCAGCATCACCCATAGGAACCATTTCAACAAAACCGTGTATTTGGTTGGGTTTAAAACCATGGCCTTCAGCCGCGAGTTTGCACATTCTGATTTTCAAGGTTTCACCTTCCACAAGGCTCTGCGCACGATGCATCAATTCTTTATACTTAGAATAATTTTTTCGGGCAAAGAACTCTATTTCAGGCCCATGTAAAACAAGTACGATTGAACTGTCAAAGGGATCAGCACCTGTTATCTTACTCAAAAAACTGGCTCTATCCAGAACACTATTCATCGCAGCTAGTGTTTTAACATTTACATCGTAAACCACTTTCTGAGGTTTATAGTCAATATGTTTAACGACTGCACCACCCCATAAAGGTTTTTCAGCAGAAAAGGCTGCGCCTGATATTATCATCAGGCAAAAACCTATTAAAATAAATACATTTTTCATAAGCAAGGTTCTCAAAGGTTATTATTAGTATCGAACTACGACAGCATCAGTGACAAAAAGGTTCATATGATTAAGTGATCTGTCCTCTATTACTTCTATTCAATAAAATAGCGTAAGATCCCCCCCATGAAAATTCCAAAACGAATCATGCCTTTGGTCGAGAGCGGCCTGGTAGACGAAGTCATCGGCCGCTTAATGAGTGGCAAAGAAGCCGACGTTTTTGTCGTACGAACCGGTTCTGAGATCCGTTGCGCCAAAGTCTATAAAGAAGCGAGTAAACGAAGTTTTAAACAAGCCGTTCTTTATCAGGAAGGTCGCAAAGTCCGTAATAGTCGCCGCGCCCGCGCCATGGAAAAAGGCTCAAAGTTCGGCCGAAAACAACAAGAAGAAACGTGGCAAACCGCCGAAGTTGATGCGCTATTCCGCCTCGCCGCTGCTGGCGTTCGCGTTCCACAACCTTACGACTGCCTTGATGGTGTGCTGTTAATGGAATTGATCACTGATGCAGAAGGTGACGTCGCACCACGTCTTGGTGATGTAACAATGTCCACCGAACAGGCAATCAAAGATCATACCCTCGTCATGCAATATGTCGTGCGTATGCTCTGTGTCGGATTAATTCATGGTGATCTTTCAGAGTTTAATGTTTTGCTAGATGAACATGGACCAGTGATTATTGACCTACCCCAAGCAGTAGATGCGGCAGGTAATAACAATGCCGAGTCAATGCTGACGCGCGATATCAATAACATGCGTCGCTACTATGGCCAGTTTGCACCGGAGTTGCACAAGACAAAATATGCAAAAGAAATATGGGCGCTCTACGAAGATGGTACTTTACTCTCCGATAGCAAACTAACAGGTCAATTCGAAGAAAACTTGCAAGACGTCGATCTCGAAGAAGTCATCGATGTTATCGAAGCGGCCCACGCTGAAGAACAAGAACGCCAGGAACGTCTACGCCAATCTGAACATGCCGAGCAGCCTGAGTGACGCCACGTAATTGTGGTCTCTCCTCGATTATCCCTTTGATAATTCATGATTTCTCATCGCATCGTTCTCGATAAGCACCCGCTCCTGCACCAGACGCCATTGGTCATCGTCCTCTTTCTCCAGTGACATCTCTACGATCTGTTCATTCAGGGTGCCATCCGCCCCCACCACCATTTCAAAAACAGTGAACATAATCTGAGTCTCCGTTGCACTGATCAGGTTAAACCCCTTATAAGCAATGCTTTTTATCATAGACATTTCAAACTGATGTCTGCACTGCTTAT
>CAZZIS010000151.1:0-3386 GCA_964654445.1 uncultured Thioalkalispiraceae bacterium | reverse complement strand
CAAGCATTGGTGTGTCATGAATTGTAGCTTTTGACATTGCGTTCTCCTAAATCGGGTTACCCGTTAAGCCGCGTTACAAATTTATAAATTAAAGTTTTCTAGTATAGACCTTATCGAAATAAGAACTACCTACTTCTTGTGCTGTTACAGTAATGAAAACACCATATAATGGGTTTGCAAAACAATAACGCCTGTACTTTCAGTTGCGATGCAGTCTATGTGCCTCGTGACGTGACGAAAATCACACTGATGGGGGGTTAGATAAGTCTGGCTTATCCCATTGTGGGTATAAGCTACCTGGCCTAATTCCATCACTCACTGCGTCTTTGCTACATTCGTATTCTACTAATGCTAATTAAAACGTATTAAAACAACGAGTTAACAAGTATTACCTGCTGGATATTTAGTATTACATTCCGCTTATGTTTAAATCGCTGTATGCTTACACGAGAGGGTATCGGATATATCACTACTATCAATCTCTAAATAAGCTTACATTCTTTCCAGGTTAAACACGTTTGCAATACCGTATAACCTAGCAAAGAACTCAGAAATACCGTATAGATCGTGGGCGTATTTTACTGTTGCATGGAAAGATTGCAATACTTTGTTGGGTATAAATTAAGTTTATCTGTAGAGCCATGGTTATAAATTATTCACCTTTTTCATTATCGCCCGAAGCCGAACCCGCTTATCAACAGTGGCGTACATGGAAATTATCCATATATCCAAAAAATGCCAGTGAATTAATTATCCCGATTAATGATCCTTTTAATTTGAATGAAAATGAAAAGTCAAAGTTAAGGCAATGTTTTATCCGTGCCAATATGGCCATTTACACTATTAAATATGGAACTGATTTTGCTGACAAAAAAATTGTTGAATTTCTCGGGCAAAAATTTGGATTAATTCAGCTGGATAACAACTTAGGTGCGGACCGTGACAACATTACTTCTTTGCAAGTTATTGAGAGTGGACGTAAGCGGGGTTATATCCCGTACAGCAATCTTAAATTGAGCTGGCATACTGATGGTTATTACAATCTACCAGAAGAGCAAATTCGCGGTATAATTTTGCACTGCGTTAGTGCTGCAGCTGAAGGTGGAGAAAATGCACTTTTAGATCATGAAATGATGTATATACACTTGAGAGATCAGGATCCCGCCTATATATCTGCTTTGATGAAAACAGATGTCTTAACAATTCCAGCCAATATTGAAAATGGTGTGGAGATACGAGGCTCACAATCTGGACCGGTTTTTTCGATAATTGAAAATACGGGTGCTTTGCATATGCGCTATAGCGCGCGTAAGAGAAATATAATTTGGGCTGATGATGATGTCACCGCAAAAGCAGTTAATGCGATTGATGATTTTCTTGGCAGCGATTCATCCTGGATATTGCGTCATCGTCTTGAGCCCGGTCAAGGTTTGATTTGTAATAATGTTTTACATAACCGTACATCATTTGAAAATGATGAGAGTGGCAAACAACAGCGTTTGATTTATCGTGGCCGTTATTATGATCGTTTAGCCGATACCTCTTTTAACGACACTGCAAAAGCAATGTCACTCTAGTTATTATTAAATCAGTTTAATATTAAAGTAGTTTAAGGATTTTAAAAATATGTTGTACTTAAGTGAAGTCTTGATGGAAGGTCATGCCATGGAAAGTTTTAAAGAACTTTGCAATGCGGTTTCAGAAAAAGGAAAAGCCGGTGAAATGTTTTTTCGTATAGATGTTAAACCCCCTTTTATGGATACGCCCGATAATTGGGAAGAGCAACTTGAAGCTGCCTTTACCTCAATAAGTTAAGATTAAGAATGAGTTAACTTTAAACTTAATATAGTGATTATTATGTACTGGAACGAAGACAAAAAAACCGAAAAATTTCAAATCCCTGATGATATTGTTGATCTTTCTTTCGTCATTAAATGTAAATGCCTGCCACTCGAGCATATGCAGGCACTCTCAGAGAGCTTAAATACGGTATTGCCCTGGCTTAAAGATGATAAGTTTGCAGGTATTCATCCTATAAATGGATCTGAATCAGGTAATGGTTGGGAACGCTCAAGTGATCCAACTGAACTTATTTATTTATCGCGTCGACAAAAAATGACATTACGTTTGCCTAAAAAACATCTTGAATCGGCAGAAAGTTTAGTAGGTCAAACGATAAGTGTTGAAGGTTATGATATTGAAATTGGTAAAAGCTCAATAAGAAAACTAAGTGATTTACCCACTGCTTTTTGTCGATCAATTATGATCGATGGCCGTATGCAAGAAGATGATTTTTTAAAGTGGGCATTTGAAGAACTTAAAGTTTTAGACATTACAGTTCGAAAGATGATGGCGGGTAAAGAACGAGTTATAAAGCTAGCCGATAATAGCGAACGGATTATTCGAAGCCTGATGGTTGCAGAACTTGAACAGGCTGAATCAATACGTTTGCAGCAACATGGAATGGGAGAGGGCAGAAAATTGGGTTGTGGGATATTTATGCCACAAAAAGACATAAAAGCGGTTAATTCAGACGATTAAAAGCTTTAAATTAGGTGAGTTTTCTGGTTAAATAAGCGCCCATTAATATTGCGTGAAGTTAAATAGACGACACTGCTGAAAAAAATTGAAATACATATTTAGACAAACTCTAGCTTAGAGGACATGAAAATGGCTTTAGAAGTAAACGGAAAAACAATCCCAACATCTGATGCAGGTTATTTAGAAGATGCTAACGATTGGGATTTAGATGTTGCACAAGCAATTGCAGATGCAGATGAGTTGCCAATGACTGAAAGACATTGGGATGTGGTTAAATTTTTACGTGATGAGCACGTTAATGCTAACGGTGCTGAGCCAAATGAACGTGCTATTTTAAAAGCAATGGGTAAAGTTTGGGGCGAAAAAGTCAGCTCTAAAACCATGTACGAAATGTTTCCTGAAACGCCTTCAAAACAAGGTCGTAAAATTGCTGGTTTACCAAAAAGTACACGTAAAGGCGGTTATTAAGCTTTAAAATTGGATAAACGCCTGATCTACACCAAAGTGGGTATAGTCTGAATATATTCAGACTGGTAAATTCTGTTTCACGGATTAGGTATCCAACCAAATTTTCGTTTTTCGACTACAATCGAAAGACAAACACACTGAGGATTTAGAAATGAGTGAAAAAGCAAAATTAATCGCAGAAATGATTGAAATGCAAAAAATGTTTTCAGAGTATGAACATAAAAATGGTGTTGATTCTGCTGAATATTACGCAGCTGAAGAAGGTCACCCTTTATTTGGTTATGCTGATAAATATACAGCGTTAGCAAATAAAGTTGATGCGATGGCTCATGAAGATAAAGGTTCAAAACGCTGGTTCTAATTAACGGTGTAAATTG
>CAZZIS010000150.1:0-3386 GCA_964654445.1 uncultured Thioalkalispiraceae bacterium | reverse complement strand
AAGAGCAGGAAGAAACAAATAAGGATTTTGAAGCCATTCTTAAACAGATGAAAGAAGTCTTAGGTGACAAAGTAAGCGAAGTACGTATTACTAATCGTTTAACGGATTCACCTGCCTGTTTGGTAACGGGTGATAATGATATGAGCTTGAATATGGAACGTATTATGAAAGAAGCGGGCCAATCAATGAATATGATGGGTATGGGGGGGTCAAAGCCAATATTTGAGATTAACCCGGCGCATGCTTTGGTAACAAGCATTAAAAATGAGCAAGATGATGATCGGTTTGCTGATATTACCCAAATTTTATTTGATCAGGCAATTTTGAGTGAGGGCGGTCAATTAGATGATCCAACTGCATTTGTTCATAAATTGAACGGATTGTTGCAAGACTTGTTAAAATAGCTACTTAGCTTCGATAGTAAAGTAATAAAGGTCGGTTTTCCGGCCTTTTTTATTTTTTAAGCAAATACTCATTTGTTCGATTTATTCAGATATCTTATGAAAAGATATTAAAATTGGCTATGTCATCGTTAAGTGTGGATTTATAAAATACAATTTATGTCATTTCGACCAGCGGGAGAAATCTTGCCTCAATTGAGTGTGTAAAGATTTCTCCCGCTGGTCGAAATGACACGCTTTTGATAAAACATAGTATTTTGTTAAGCGTTGAACGCATTGAAAATACTGCTACCCAAAGGGCCGTGTATGTTTTTAATTAAGCAAAATTCAGATAAATAATATTTTCCACACTTAACGGTGACATAGACCTAAATTTGTTAACCAAAGAAAGCGATATTGATAAATGGAATTTAAACTAAAAAATACCGACGGTTATGCACGCAGAGGCCAGTTGAAATTTGCTCGAGGTACAATAGAAACGCCCGTTTTTATGCCCGTTGGGACTTATGGTACTGTTAAATCATTAACTCCAGAGGACTTAACAGGCATAGGTGCACAAATTATTTTAGGTAATACCTTTCATTTAATGCTGCGTCCTGGGATGGATGTGGTTAAGGCACATGGTGACTTGCATGATTTTATGCATTGGGACAAACCTGTTTTAACTGATTCGGGTGGTTTTCAGGTTTTTAGCCTGGGAGCAATGAGAAAAATTTCTGAACAAGGGGTGACTTTTAAATCACCGATTAATGGCAGTAAGATTTTTATGGGGCCTGAAGAATCCATGCAGGTCCAGCGTGATTTAGGTTCTGATATCGTGATGATATTTGATGAGTGTACGCCTTATCCTGCAACCGTACAGGAAGCAGCTGATTCAATGCGCTTATCATTGCGTTGGGCTGAACGCAGTAAGAGTGCTCATACAGATAATCCGGCCGCATTATTTGGTATTGTTCAAGGTGGTATGTATGAACATTTACGCCAAGAATCAATAGATGGCTTGCGAGACATCGAATTTGATGGCTATGCCATTGGTGGACTTTCAGTCGGTGAGCCCAAAGAAGAAATGATGGCAACATTAGATGTGGTTCATCCTAAAATGCCAGTAGATAAACCTAGATATTTGATGGGGGTGGGTACACCGGAAGATTTGGTTGAAGCCGTTAGGCGTGGAATTGATATGTTTGATTGCGTGATGCCTACGCGTAATGCTAGAAATGGCCATTTATTTACCCGTTCGGGTGTTATTAAAATCAGAAATAGGCAATACGAACTTGATACCCGGCCACTGGATGAAAATTGTGCTTGTTATACCTGCCAGAATTATTCTAGGTCTTATCTTCGGCATCTGGATAAATGCAGGGAAATGTTAGGATCAAGACTTAATACAATACATAACCTGTATTATTATTTGCAGCTAATGCAAGGCATGCGAGATGCGATTGAAAAAAGCGAGTTTGATGGTTTTGTTCAGCAGTTTTACCGGTTGCGGAGTAAGGTGACACCTAATATATAGTTTTCTTGTAATAATCGTTTATTGTTTTTTGGTTATAACAAAAGTTTCGTAGCCAGCTATGCATCTATCGTTACACCTTGAAAACAAGTAACATTGTTACGCAATATAGAGACATTGTTTAATGCATTTTTACCTAAATGCATACCAAATGTGTCATAATAATCGGTTATGATAAGAGCTATCAATTTGAATGGCTTTGAATAATTAATAACTATAATAACTGAGGATAACAATGAGTTTTTTTATATCTGATGCAGCGGCTCAAGCTGCCCCAGCGGCGTCACAACCTGGTATTGAAGGATTGCTGTTTCCATTAGCGATATTAGTGTTTTTTTACTTTTTATTCATTCGCCCACAAGCAAAGCGCAGTAAAGAGCAAAAAGCGATGCTAAAAGCTTTAGCAAAAGGTGCAGAAGTAGTCACTAGTGGTGGGATCTTAGGTAAAGTTGCTGAAGTGGACGATAATTTTGTAAAGCTTGAGATTAATGAAAATTTGTTTATTCGAGTTCAGCGTCATGCTATAACAAACATGATGCCGAAAGGAACTTATAAAGCAGTGAATAAAAAATCGAATTCGAATTTGAGTTCGAAATCAAAATCAAAATCAAAATCATAAATTTTATTTCTTGAAAAACTTAACAGACCAAATTCTGTTGAGTTTTTGCGTTTAATTGTTGGAAAAAAAATGCAAAACCATTTCCCCGTCTGGAAAAACTTTTTCATTCTGATCGTATTAGTCGTCGGAATTTTTTATGCATTGCCTAATATTTATGGTAATGATCCATCAGTTCAGTTATCGTCATCGACGTCAACTAAATTGGAGCAAACCAAGGCAGATGAAATTGAAGCCAGTCTTAAAAAGGCAGGTTTAACAGTAAAATCGCTTGAGTTTGAAGAGGGTAAGATTCTTGTTCGTTTTAATAATACGGATGACCAGTTAAAAGCCGCTGATTTACTAAGAGACTCCATCGGAAGAAATGTGACAGTCGCCTTAAACCTGGCACCTGCTACCCCTGATTGGCTGCGTTCATTTGGTGCCAGTCCTATGTATTTAGGTCTGGATCTTCGTGGAGGTGTGCATTTTCTGTTGGAAGTAGACATGGAAGCTGCGATCAAACAAGCCGAAGATCGATATTATAATGACATTCGTGCAGGACTCAGAACTGCAAAAATCAGATATCAGTCAGTTTCCAAAGAAAACGGTAGTATCAAGATAAAGCTAAAGTCAGCAGAATCAGTACCAGCAGCGCTGGATCTTTTAGCTAAAGAATTTAGAGATCTCAAGGTTATTGAAACGGATGATCATACTGAATTGATGGCAAAAATTTCCGAAAATGCGCAAAAAGAAATCAGAAAATTTGCTTTAGCTCAGAATATGACTACTTTGCGTAACCGGGTCAATGAAATTGGCGTTGCTGAGCCAGTTATTCAGCAACAAGGTGATAATCGTATTGTTGTTCAGTTACCAG
>CAZZIS010000149.1:0-3494 GCA_964654445.1 uncultured Thioalkalispiraceae bacterium | reverse complement strand
TGGGTATGTTCCTGAAAATAATCAATACTCTCAACTTTAACTGCATCAACAGCCACACCATATTTATAGACCATCAAACCGCCTAAATCGGCTCCAAATATGATTAAGACAAACAAGATAAAAGACATAAAAAGATAAATTATATTTAATACGCCTTTTATAGCCCCTCCATTCAATAATCGCCAAACCAAAAGCACAACTGATAAACATAATATTGAAATACCTATAGTTCCATGCCGTGCTAATATCTGATGAACATTTTCGCCGTGCTCTACTGATGCTTCTGCACTTAATCCAGCAGCAACAGCTGCAGCTGCAGCTGCAGCTCCCAAATAAAGTAACTTTCCAGCAAAACGCCTCCAGCTTCTATTTTTAAAAATTGAGCCAAACAAATCTACAAGAAAAAAAGCAATGAGCAAAGCAATAGGAAAATGGACAATTAAAGGATGAATATTTGCCATTGAGAATATGCCTGGCAGAATTGTTGAAAACACTTCTGTAGGTGAAAGCCCTATCAAGCTTTCCAAAAAAGTTAAAAATGCTTCAACATTGGCAGTAATGCCCTCCCCAGCTTTATGACCACCAGCAGAACCATGCACTAGAAAGGATAAAAAATAATTTGTATCAATCATAATATTTCAAAAGTAAAAGTTTATTTAAGAGCAGCTCAATCATCCTATGAAACACAGCTAAACGCGGAACTAAAGAGAGAGCATTAATGCATAAAACGCTTTATATCTGGAGTTAATAAATCAAATGCAGGATGCTTTTTAATACCATATTTTTCAGGATAATAAACGCCACCTAAGTATAAACCATAAGGTGGAGCTGTCACTCCTGCCTGTCTTCTATCATTAATAACAAGCAATTCTTTAACCCAAGAAATTGACCGCTTGCCTGACCCTATATCCATCAATACACCTGCAATATTTCTAACCATGTGATGCAAAAAAGCATTGGCAGATAACTCTATCACGACCGTTTCATTCTCACGATAGACATTGATAAAATGCATTAATCTAGTAGGACTATGCGACTGGCAAGCGAGTGCTCTAAAAGACGAGAAGTCATGCACACCCACTAAGTCTTGAGCAGCTTTATGCATATTAAGCTCATCTAAAGAATCATAGCACCAAGTCACCTGGTTTCGCTTTAATGCGGATTTCATTTTACGGTTTAAAATAACATAGCGATAAAATCTTGCTATAGCACTAAAGCGAGCATGAAAATCATCGACAGCTTCTTTTGCCCATAGAATTCGCACATCCCCCGGTAAATTTACATTACCACCCATAACCCAGCTATTCAAAGAACGGTTTGCATTTGTATCAAAATGAATCACTTGCTCTAAAGCGTGAACACCAGAATCTGTTCTGCCAGCACATTGAACTCTAATTGCCTTATCTGCTACTTTACTCAGTGCTTTTTCTAACTCATCTTGAACGGTTCTCCGTTGATTTTGAAATTGCCAGCCTGAAAAAAGACTACCATCATATTCTATGCCTAATACAATTCTAGTCATGTTTTGATTTTGTTTATTAAAAACTATCTTAATTTTCTTGGTAATTTACTGGGCTAAAACCACGGCAAAAACTAAAATCCATTATTGTCTATAAATTAATCTATTAAGACTTTTAGTCCAACATCAATTCTATTAAATAAATCAGTCACATCTAAATTTTTCATTCTGATGCATCCATGTGACTCAGGCTCACCTTTCATCAATTGATCTGGACACCCATGAATATAAATGTAACGCCAAGTTGAATCAACTGAACCATAGCGATTTTTTCCAGCTTCTAATCCACCTAGCCATATTATTCTGGATAAAACCCAGTCTCGTTGAGGGTATTCAATACTCAATACCGGCTTATAGATTTCACCTGTAGGTCTACGGCCAATAAACACAGCGTTTAAAGGTTGTTCCTTACCAATTTTAGCCCTAACCTTGTGCCATCCAGTAGGTGTACATTCACTTCCCATTGATTCACCTGGGCCATTTTTAGCTGTCGAGACAGAATATGTTTTTTCGGGCGACCCATTACTTATATAGACTAACTGTTGCTTGCAAATAGATATATGTAAATAATGCTCTGGTAAACTCATCCTTATCTATGTTCTTTCAAACAGAGCAATTGACTCTACATGGCCTGTTTGGGGAAACATATCCATGACCCCTGCTTTTACCAGTTTATACCTCATTTCATTGACTAAAATACCAGCATCTCTTGCCAAAGTTGAAGGATTACAGGAGACATAAATAATTTGATCAGGATTCCAGTGCTTTAAATTATGTAATACTTCAGATGCCCCTGCTCTTGACGGGTCTAACATTACTTTATTAAATTTTTGTTTTGCCCAAGCCTGATTACTCACATCTTTAGTCAGGTCAGCAGCATAAAACTCAACATTATCTAAACCATTGTGTTTTGCATTTTCTTTTGCATGATTTACCAATGGCTGATCACCCTCTACACCGACTACATGCCCTGCTTTAGTTGCCATTGCCAGGGTAAAGTTACCTAAACCACAGAATAAATCTAGAACATTATCCTTTTCATTTAAATCAAAGGCTTCAATAACCCTTGTCACCATTTTTTTATTTATCTCATAATTAACTTGAGTAAACATGGCCGGTTTAAATTTAAATTCTAACTTTTGCTCAGGCAAAGCATAAGTTGGTATTATTTCTGGTTCACCTTCAATGGGTATAATCGTATCAGGCCCTTTTGATTGTAGACAAATACTCATCTTATACAGATGCCCAAACGCTCGCATTCTTTCTTTATCATCATCTGTAGGTGGTTCTAAAACTCTGAACGCTAGCACACAATCATTATCCCCAATAGCCACTTCTATCTGAGGTATTTTATCTTTAATGGTTAAACCACCAATCATTTCAGATAAATCCATCAACCTCTCACCCACCAAAGGATGCATCACTTTACAGCTTTCTATTTCAGCCAGAAAAGGGTTTCGACGCTCTCTAAAACCGACTAGAACACGCCCTTTTTTTGCAACATATTTAACACCCATTCGAGCTTTTCTACGATAACCCCAATGTGGCCCAGTCAGTGGTTCCCATAATTGTGGAATTTCAACTTTACCAATGCCACTAAACTGCTCTTTTAACAAACCCTCTTTAATCTGGATTTGCGCTTCATCCTTTACATGTTGAAAACTACAACCCCCACATTTCCCAAAATGAGGACATTCTGGCTCTACCCGATGGTCAGATCTAGTAATTAACCGATCGACTTTACCTTCGGCATAATCTCTACGACTATCTGTATAAATAAACTCTAATTCTTCTCCAGGTAAAGCTTCATCAATGAAAACAACCTTACCATCAACATGAGTAATTCCTCGACCATCATGAGCTAAAGATTCAATAGTGACTTTAACCGATGCTTCTGGTAATTTTTTCTTTCTAGATCTTCTTCGTGCCATATTTATTTTTGTTTCCAACTTCCATTTGAAGATTGATACCACCA
>CAZZIS010000148.1:0-3649 GCA_964654445.1 uncultured Thioalkalispiraceae bacterium | reverse complement strand
GGGTCAGAGACAGTTTTAGAACCGTTACACGTTTTGCCTCAGAACTGCCTGCGGCAGATCATCAGGAACTACTTCGTGTTACTCAGGTCGCATAAACATATCCTGAACGGCACTTTGTTTGTTCGGGCTAAATTGTTTCTTATATCAGAGAGTTTTGGTCTCTAACACCTATTTTTATAATCATGCAATGATCTCATTTATACTTTGAAATCAAAAATACGGACAATTTATTAAATATAATCACGGAGATTAAATATGGACATTTCTGCTAATATCATAAAAATTTTACAGCTAGGTTTACCCGGTCTTGTATTTTTACTAATGCTGATGTCATTCAAACTGATTACCCGGGCACAAAATAAAGATAAATCTGATCCTAAAGTTTTAAAGACGATTCAATTGTTTATTTCTACAAATATCGCAATTACGCTAATTGTTGTTGGGGCATCAGTTCTTGACCAGGTTTATGTAGACGAGGGAGTTGCAAAGACCTTAGAAATTAAAGCAATAAAGGCAAACATGGAAGAAACTCATGTGGTCGCCGTTTGTACAAATTCTTCATTTAAAAATAGATTTATGTTACTAAAAGATCCTAATCCGGAAGTCGGCATTATTCAGGTGCGGTCAAAAGGTACAATCCCATGTTCTGGTGAAGATGAAGAATTGCGTTTATCTTCGTATCTGGCTAACCAATTGGGTTGGAAAGATAAAAAAGAAGGGATTTTAACGGTTGATGTCGCTGCCAATGGATTTAAATTTGATTTGTGAGGATGGAATTATGTTTAGAATAATATCAGGGATTGTTTTATTGCTTTTAGTTAATACTTCATACGCAGATTGTAAGTCTGGTGATAAGGTATATCCTGAAGGTAAGAGAGTTGGCCCATATGTTTGTGAAGGTGGCAAATGGGTAAGGAAATAATCACGAGAATAACTAAAGGTATAAAGGAGTAAAAAGGGGTCGGAGTGATTTAATTTGATACACTTCTCTTTATCGCACGGGTTTAGCAGGTGTTTTGTTATTCTGGCTTGATGAATAACCTGCTTTTTTCCCTTTTGAACGTTCATTAAGATCATCGGCGACTTTATTAGCATGTTCTGTCACTTGCTTTAATGTACCCATCGTTAGGCCTTTGATTTCTGATGAACCTTGTCCGACTACATATTGGTACCAGTTATCTCCGGCCATGCCATCAGGTGTGCTGATTTTTTCGATATTCATTACACTGAATTTGCGTTTAATGACTTCATTTTTGATAGGGGTATGCTCATTAATCTCAGTATTAATTTCTACAACTGGTCTTATATTATCTTTTTTTTCAAACATTTTATTTACCAATTTTTTAATCATAAACAAGCACCATTAATTATTACGTTGATACCGCAGTATTCTATTCAAAAGACAAGATAGGCCAAATGGCTTGTCGGATGGTTATTAAAATTAAGATTACAATTTGCTCACGTTTTTGCATGAGATGGTCTGGATAGGAGCGACTTATAAAGTATTCGTGGCTTACCAAGAGGGGGTTCTGTGAAGAAAGACACCAATCAGAGCGAGTCGTGACAGTGTAACAGATTTTAAGTCGACTCATTGAGCTTATATTCTCTAATGTGAGGCAACATAAGTCTAAATAGCGTAATAAAGTGATATTTATCTTAATAAACGTCGATTTAGCTTGTAATACTCATTTCCTGCCATATACTGGGCGTGTGTATTATTGTTGATTAAACAGCAGGTATTACACAACGATACATTTCATCCTAGGTTCTTGTCAGTAGCATTCTGTATTTTCTCCTGTAAATTATCTCCGTAAGATTTGTAACACACTATTTATTTTTTATACTTTAATGAGGTAATTATTATTATGGCTACAGGAACTGTTAAATGGTTTAACGATGCTAAAGGTTTTGGTTTTATCACTCCAGATGATGGTAGTGCGGATGTTTTTGCACACTTTTCAGCTATCGCGAGTGATGGTTTTCGTTCACTTGCTGAAGGTCAACAAGTAACGTTTGATACTGAGTCTGGTCCAAAAGGTCCACAGGCTGCAAATATTAAAGTTTAATCTTTAGTTAGCTTGTACTCTATAAAAACCCTGCGACTTGTCGCGGGGTTTTTTATTTTTAAAACACGTAAAATAAATAAATGAATGTAAAATAAATGGGGTCAGAGAGAGCTCTAGAACCGCTTCGCATTTTACCACAGAACAGCTGAGCCGTTCATCAGGTACTACTTCGTGTTACTCAGGTCGCATGAACATATCCTGCACGCAGCTTGTTTGTTCTGGCTAAATTGTTTCTAATATTAGTGAATTAAAGGGATCGGAGTGCACTATAAAAGCTCTTCAAGTTTTGTCGTTTAATTTTACCACTCCAAAATTAAGGTGGCAGTGCCCTTTAATATATAACGTATTGATTAATAACAATAGTTACATATTTCAAACATAGTCAGATAATAAGAAGGTTCTATCATGATAACCAAAAATGCGATTATACAAGCTTATAATTTTAGACATGCATGTAAGGTCTTTGATGCAGATAAAAAAATTAGTGACGATGATTTTTTATTTATATTAGAAACGGGTCGACTTAGTCCAAGTTCTTTTGGTTTTGAACCGTGGAAATTTTTAGTTGTGCAAAATATGGATTTAAGAGAAAAACTTAAAAAAGTGACCTGGGGTGCACAGACTACATTGCCAACGGCGAGTCATTTTGTTGTTATCCTGGCGCGGAAACAAAAAACAATGCATTACAACAGTCAATATATTGAGCATATGATGCGTGATGTTCATCATTTAGATGATGACGTGGTTAACACTCGAAAACGGTTCTATAAAACGTTCATGGAAAATGACTTTAGTCTTCTGGATAATGAACGGGCTACCTTTGACTGGGCAACAAAACAGACTTATATCTCATTAGGGAATATGATGACTTCGGCTGCAATGATTGGCATAGATAGTTGTCCTATCGAGGGATTTAAAGCAAAAGAGCTTGAGCAGATAATGCTTGATGAGTTTGGTATTGATGCTGACGAATTCGGTGTTGCTTGTATGGTTTCATTTGGCTATAGAATTAATGAACAACGTGAGAAAACACGTCAGAGTATTGAGGATATCACTCAGTGGTATAATTGAGCATTAGTTAAAGGGTGCGGTGTGATTACAATAAAATCACTCCGACCCCTTTTTCTTAAAGTGATATTGCTCCCATTACTGTTACACAAACTATACCCTTGGTAAGAGTATCATTTCAACTAGCACTGAAAATAAACAGGTACCTGCTAGTCAATCATGTTCAATGATGAATACCTTAGTACCTTGCAAATAAACAATTAAAGGGGGTAGCCCCCCTTTAATTCCTTCACTTGATCTCGTCACTTTGATTCTAATATTAGAGAGTACTGTTCGACCTGATTAGAAGCGAAATAGTTTTGATACGACCTAAGCAAAGCGCAGTAGTCCCTGATGAAATGCCGCAGACAGTTCTGAGGTAAAATGCAAAGCGGTTCTATAGCGTGTGCCTTAACCCAAATTAATGCTTGACATGGATCAATGATTGGCTCTGTCGTTGATTTTATAAAAATATTAATGGGGCAGAGCACGATTGTTTCTTATAAAAAAACGAGTCAGAGAATATTATTCTCTAC
>CAZZIS010000147.1:0-3676 GCA_964654445.1 uncultured Thioalkalispiraceae bacterium | reverse complement strand
CTGAGGAATCAAGAGCTTGTGCTAGAATCCGTGATCCAACTGGTTTTTCTAGGTTGAACAGAAAAAAAGACGTTATTTTAATTGCTGACAATCAAAATAACCGTTAGGCTAAGGTATTTTTTTTGGGATTTAGTCTGCGTCAAATAGCTGCGGGTATACGTCGGTCGGTGTTAATAAACATCCTTTATTCAAACCATTCAATACTTTACACAAAGCTGTTAATTCGATTATCTGGTTGTCAATCTGTTGACGTTTTTGTTGAGCCATTTTCAAGTCGATGAATGTATTCAATCAATGGCAGGTCCTGCAAATCGCTTACCTATCATTTCGACCAGAGGGAGAAATCTTGATTGCACACATTACACTTAGCGCTAAGTTCCCTCATTAGGTCGGGATGACAAGAATTTTTTGGTTACAGTAAAGCTTAGAGTTTTGCGTAATCAGATACATTTTTAAGTTATTAAATGGGTATCTGATGATAACAAAAATTAATTCTGACTGTGCTCTTACCTCCTTTTCCTTTTTTCCTGTATATCCTTTCTGAATGGTTTCATAGCTAAACTTTTACTTTTTCAAAGATAAAAATGTACTTGGCTATATTGATGTGCCGACAATCTACAATTTGTTTAGCCGCAAAAAAAATACAGGCATATCTGAATTCAGGAGGAGAATCAATAATTAAACTAAGGTTTAGATGTTTTTCCTAGCTGGATTTTGGGCAACTAATTTATTTCCAAGTACCAATAGCCTGATTTAACTCAGCTTCTGCACGTAAGGCATCAAATCGTGCAGCGATATTTCGGGCATGTGATTTATCTCTGGCAACTTCGGCTTCAATATAACGTGTGACTGTTACTGTGCCTGCTTTACGTTGCTCATTAACTAAGCGTAAAGCTTCTTCTGCTGATTTAACCGAAGAAGAGGTCACTTTTACTCTAGCTAAAGCTTCCATTATTTTTAAATGTGCAGATTTAACTGCATTTTCAATAACTAATTGAGTTTGTTTTGCAGCTTTTTGGGCTATTGATAGTTGATGTTTGGCTTTTTTAAGTTTTTCGCGGTCGCGAAAACCGGAAAAAATATCCATTTCTACCATAACGCCAGCGGTGACATTATCCTGGTTACTGTTGTATTCCAGGTTTTTACTGTCAGAACCATATGAAACATAGGCATCCGCTTTTGGTAAAAAGGTACCGTGAGCAGCATTTAACTGCTGTTGTGTAATTTCTATATGTTTGTTTGCAGCTTGCATTTCTGGTCGTTGATTCATCGCCTGGTCAAGCAATTCAGTAAAGGATCTGTTGGCTTGAGGTAACGTCCAGTGCTTTGTTGAATCGACTTCAAAGGGTTGCTGTGCAGTGATGCCTAATAAGCTTTTTAGAGCTGTTTTAGTTAATTCAATCGCATTTGCGGTCTGGATTTTGGTATCTTGTGCTTCTGCTAATTGTACTTCCAACGATAATACATCAGATCTTAGGGTAGACCCTGCTTGATAACGGATTCGACTTTGCTTTAATTCGCTTTCCACTGCTTCAATTGAGCGGATAGCCACTTTATCAGCTTCTACTGAAGCCAGGTAAGCATAAAATGTTGAGCTGACGGTTTGAATTAATTGATTGCGGGTAGCTGATTTTTCCAGAGTAGCTGCTTCTACGCCAAGTTGCGCCGCTTTACTTTGATAATAATCCTGGCCACCTCTAAATAATGAATAACTCGCTCTAACTTCAGGGCGATAATTGTCGGTACCACCTGGGTTATTGAAGTCAGTTGAAGGTGAAAAATCCAGTCTTCGTTGGGCGATAATCATGCCAAAAGCTCGCGAAGGATTATCGCTGTGTTCGTAGGACAGGCTGGTTTTTATACTGGGATAAAAACGAGAAAGGGCTATTCCTAATTGTGCTTTGGCCTGAGCAATCCTATCCTGCATGATTTGCAGGTTAGGGTTGTTAATCAGTGCGTGAGCAATAGCTTGTTGTAAATTATAAGTATGATTATCTGCAGCTGCAGGGCTTGCCGAATTTAAAAAAATTGCAGCAATAATGATAAATTGGCTTTTGTAGTTTTTAAACATAATCTTTATTTATTTTTCAGTTGCTCGGGCAAAATTAATTTTTCACCTTCGGCTAATCCGGAAATTACAAGTATATTATCCCCTGTTTTTTGACCTATCCTAATAAACCTGCGGATGGGAATATTATTTTCTAAAACCCATACCACATCTAATTGTCCCATTTGTTTAACATAGGCTGCTGGAATTAGCAGTTGTTCCTGGTCTTCGATAGGAATGCGGATTCTGGCAAACATACCGGGTAAAAATTTACCATTATGTTCGATTTTGGCTTTGATCAAAAAACTGCGGGCACCGGGGGTTGCTGCCGGAACAATTTCTTCAATGGTTGCCATAATGGTTTTATCCAGAGCTGGTATGTGTGTCTCTAACTGCTGTCCTATGCTTAGCGTTAATGCTAACGATTCACGCACATTCGCATCAATACGTAATGACTTGGGATCATATAATGTGAGTAGCTTCATTCCAGGAGAGGCAAGGTCACCCGGTTCAGCAAAACGATCAATGACTCTTGCCGAAAAAGTGGCTCTGATTTTACTGTAGCTCAAAGTTGTTTGTGAGGATTCCAGTTGTTGTCTGGCACTCGCTAGTTGAGCCTTTAGGCTGTTGTAACTGGCACTTGCCCGTTCCAGTTGAGCCTTGGTCACACTTTCTTTGCTGTACAGGTTTTTAGTTCGGGTGTAATGCGATTTTGCTTGCAGTAAATTTGCGCGGATTGCATTAATATTTTCTTTGGATTGGGCAACATTTGAACGATTGTTTCTGTTATCCAGTTCTATTAACAAGTCACCTTTTTTGACGGTATCACCGGCTTTCACATGAATTGATTTTATCGGGGCTAAAATTCTGGCGGCAACATGTGTTGTCTGCTTTGAGTGTACGGTTGCCGGCACATCTTCATGTAAAGCAGTCAGTGTTGTTACTAGTGTTAAAGTTTTTCCTTTGAAATTTTTCTGGGAAGAAATTTCACCCGGTTCAATTTTTGTATCAAAACTACCTGCCATCCACATGATAATCAGCAACAGACCGACTATTGTCAGTAACGGCACAGTAAAGGGTTTTATTTTATTGTACATAAGTTGTCCTAAATCTTTTCTTCGACAGGTGAATAAACTAGATAATAAACCACTGGAACTACTAATAGGGTGAATAGTGTGGAGGCTAGAATCCCAAAAATAATAGCAATGGCCAAGCCACTAAAAACCGGGTCCAGAGTGATAATAAGATTACCCAGTAATGTGGTTCCTGCAGTTAAAAGTACCGGGCGCATTCGAGTAGCTCCTGCTTGTAATAAAGCGTCTTCCAATGTCATACCATTATTTCTGGCCTGAACAATAAACTCAATAAGTATGAGCGCGTTTCGAATAACAATACCTGCCAGCGCTATCATGCCAATCATTGCTGTTGCAGTAAATAAAACCGGATCAGGACTGTTGCCTATAAACCGCTCACCAAACTGATTTAGCAACCAGAAACCTGGCATGATGCCGATGACAGTCATGGGTATAGATGACATGATAATCAGTGATAATGCAGTGGAACCGGTTTGCAGTCGCATCACAAAAAAGATACCTATTAATGCAAAGGCAAATGCTAGCCCCATGTCGC
>CAZZIS010000146.1:0-3696 GCA_964654445.1 uncultured Thioalkalispiraceae bacterium | reverse complement strand
TTATTTTGTTGACTCTAACTTCTGCCAGGCGCAGAACCTGATCTTGAAATAAAAAGCCTTTTCGTAATTCTTCCATCACCATGCCATTTTCAAGTTTTGGGGAACAAGCCGTTTCAACTGCATGCATGGTCAGTGGATCGAATAACTTACCGACACATTCAATTGGACTCACTTTATATCGTCGTAATAATTGATCAAAACGATTAACTGTCATGTCCTGTCCCTGCTTAAAGCGTTTTATAAAATGTATATCTTTTTGTCTGGAATTTTTAAATAATGAGTTAACTGGCTGGTAGTTTTCCAAGGTATCCCTTCCCATGCTTAATTTGTCATAAATATCAACAAAATCCAGTAGCATGTTCCGTATGCTTTCAGTATGCTGTTTATCCAGTCGCTGAGTACTTTCAACAAGTTCTGCGGATAAAGATTGATTATCTTCCTGCACTGTAGTTAGTGCAGAACTTAAAGTATCCAACGTGTTTTTAAACTGCCTTGATTCCGCTTTTACTTCCGTTTTTAACCCGGTCAATTCACTGAGTAAACTATTCAGATCCGGCTGTTCTTTAGGATCGAAAGATTCAAGATTACTTTGCTCCAGATAGGTTTGAAATTGTACAAGTAATTCGCTTTTTTCTGCTTCTGTGGTCATTATTTTTCAGGACTAGCAATTGAATTCAAGAGGGTTGACTCATCAATACTTGCACTCAACAGTTTATTAAAATTTTCTGCCGTTAGCTCCAGGGGTTTATCAGTATTCAATGCCTGTTCTATGAGTTGCTCAAAATTGACGACAGGGAGCGTAAACAAAGCATGATTCACCCGGCTTTTTTTATCTTTAATTAGAGTAAAAGCATGATGTATCGACTGAAACTTTTGCTGGTCACGATCCGGTGGATTCTCTTTAACCTGGCGTAAATAAGCCTGTTTTATTTCAACATCGTTTGCCTCAACAGCAACGTCCAGTATTTGATAAGGTGTTTTCATAGTAACCGAAGAGTTAAAAAGGAAAAGAGAATATATCAGTCTGTTTATCAATACCAAAGCAGTCAAGCACGTCTCCAACACTGACATTAATATCAATATCAAGTTCATCCGCAGCTGTTACCATCAATAATGCAGTAAACAAATCAGGTGTTTGCATCATAGCTAACAAAACATTTTTATCATCACCAATGACTTTTTTCAATTGTTCAACCAGCATCTCAGGTGATGTTTTCTGGAATAAAGATTGCAGTTTTTTTTCAAGTTTAATCAGCACTTTGTCAGGAAGGTGGTCAAACAGAATCTCCATCGGATCATCAAAATATTCCTCCTCATCATCTTCCGGCGAACCAAAAAGTTCATCCAAAAACCCCCTATTTCTCTCAGGATGTGCGCGATGATATTGATTAAGAAAGCGATCAATCAACACCATAGCGCGGTGATCTTTATCGTGCATAGCTTGTTCACGGCTATTCTCCAAACGCATGATATTCGAATGAGAACTTCGTTCTGGCATGCCCTTAGTCTCAGAGTAAACCTTATAATATTCCCATATCGGTTTTTTCCATTTGACCAGAGCCTGTTTTGCACAATGGCGTATCAATTCATAATAATTTATTTCACTGAGTATCTGACATAAGCTTAACAATACGTTTTCTATTATATCTTGTTGCAGAGATTTTTTTAGAACCGGTTTAATTTTTTCTACGGACTTATAAATTAACGGCTGATTTTCAACCTCATAAGCATAGCCTTGCAACTGTTGAATCAAACGCTCTAATTCCTGAATGGATAGTAAATAATCCTTAACTGTGGGTAATTCTCTCAATATGGTAGCAACAGGCAACCCAGTTAATTGCGCTTCCATAGTTGCTTGAAAATGCATATTTACCGGATCGGAGTTTAGCCTGGTCAACGATTCAACAATCATTTGCAGACCTTGCTTTTTATCCTGATTAACAAAACAAAAAAAGCCTCGCATTAATTGCGTTTGAATATGGTATACCTTGCCAATATTCAGATCTTCAGCCTGTTGTATTTCTTTTTCAACCAGATGAAATTTTTTTTCTAGAATTAGCCGTCGCGCATGCGCTATATGGCTAGAAAACAAAACCTGTTTAGCATAGCTGTTAATGGGATCAATTTTTAAAATTTTCACCGCATATTGGCAGGCTTTTTTATAAGTTTTATTGTAAGTAGCTGTTTTAATCGCCTGGGTAAGCACATCAATATCTTGTGGGAACTTATCTAAAGTTTTCGACAACCAATGTTTATAGTCCTTTTCTGTTCCACGCTCATGGCTAAAGTGATGGAGAATTTGTAAATAACACTCGCGATCGTCAGGGCCATACTCCAGACTTTTAATAAGCAACTCAATCTGTTCATCAGATTCTGGCTGTTGCGCGGCAATATGACGTAAAATCAGCGCTATTTTCAAATCATTATCAGCGTCTTCATTAATTAATAATCCTATGCATTGTTTCCAGTAATACTCGGCATCATAGTAATTATTATCTCGTTCGCAAGTTAATGCAGTTAACCTGTTTTCCTCAAACTTATTGATTGAAGAAAATTTTTTGTTAAAATCACGACGACCCGCTGGATAATCCACCAACAATGCCTGACAGAACTGCTGAGCCAATTCAGAGCCCAACAGTAATTTAAATTTGACAGCCAGATTAAATTTCACCTTGTTGGATAAGTGATCTTTATGTTTAACTAACTGATCAACAAATTCAAGCTGTTTTTTCTTCAGCCCTTTAATGTCCCCGAGAATTCTACGTTGCTTATGATTAAACGTTAGTAAACCATCAGCTAGCTCAACACCTTCTTTGGTGCTTACTTGTAACAATCGAGCTATCTGACTATACGGTGAATTTGCAGAAATTTTAGCTAATAGTAATTGTCCCTTTTCACCGTTACCTGGAATGACAACAACTGCATCTAACAAAGTGCGAAAATCCCTAAAGGCTGAACGATAGGGTAATTGTTTTAAGGCCTCACTTACTTTTTCCTTATTATTATCCTGGTAGGCCTGCAACGCAGTTTGAACAATTTGAAAATGCGCTAAAAAAATAGAATCTTGCGGTAGGTACTGCTGGAATTCAGGATGATCTGTGATCATCAAAAGACCCAGCAAAGCAGCCAACTCAAAGTACTGTTTATCCAGTTGTTCCGTTGACAATTGCTGCAAAGCTGCATAAATCTTAGCCTGATTGTTTGTATCTATCAGCCAGCTTATGTAATGATCGTAAGCATCATAAGGCGGCTGTACATACTTTGTGTAATTCTCCCACAACACCAAAGCTTCTTTAACCATATTTCTAGCTGCAAAACTTAACGCTCTTTGCAGATAGCAATAGGCTATTTTCTGTTCCCACTCCTCTTTATCAGTGGTTTGCATTAATTTTTTATACAAACCAATTGCTTCCTTATAATGACCGGAATTCAACTGGGATAGCGCTTGTTGTTCAAGACTATTCTCTGTCATATTGGTAATCGACTTTGATTTTTCATTAGAGTTATGTAGGTATGAGGATTTAATAAATTTTCCTAACTACCACTCTATTAATTATAACAATAGAACAATATCTTTACACAATTAGAAAAAGAACTCAGTTATGCTAGCCTCAAATCACTCCATATTGAGACACAAAAGCAAGACAACTAAATGGCCTTATGAAGCAGGACACATTTTTCTTTGTCACTTCATAG
>CAZZIS010000145.1:0-3703 GCA_964654445.1 uncultured Thioalkalispiraceae bacterium | reverse complement strand
CATGTGATGCAAAAAGATCATGATGGTGTTAAAAGTCCTCTGGATGATATTGAGGGGTTTGATGATGAATAGCTTAACAATTTATGTATTTAGATTTAAAAGCTCGCCTGTACACATTTTAAAATTCCGTAGTCATATTGGCCTTCGAGTGCATCATAGGTGGGTTTTAATTTGTCATCATCCAGATGCATCTCAAGCGCATTAATGATTTCATTGTGTTCACCGTCACTGAGCTGTAGCACGTCTTTTGCTTCTATAAGGCCAACTTCAATTGCATCAGCAAGGTGGGTGTAAACGGTAGACAGTTTTATCTCTCGTTGGTTTGCGATAGCTTCAATATCCAAACCATCGTTAAGTAAAGTGAGTGTTTCATTAACCGTATCGCTTAAATTATTTTGTAAAATATCAGGCAGGGGGCTTGATTGAATAACACTTAAAAAAGATTGTCCAAATTTTTTGAGTTTTTGTTCACCTACGCCAGATATATATTGCATGCGTTCTAAACTATCTGGTCGGGTTTTTGCCATTTCTTCAAGTGTACTGTCATGATATATAATGTAAGGCGGTACACCTTTTTCTTCTGCAAGTTCCAGGCGATGTTGACGTAGTAATTCAAACAAAGGTTCATCAACACTGCGAAGTGATGTGCTGCGTTTCCCTTTTTTCTTTGTTGACGTTTTATCAAGTTGGGGTTTGCGTAAGATGAGTTCGATTTCTCCGCGCAGTAAAGGACGTGATTGTTCAACCAGTTTAATAGCACCATGACCTTCAACATCTGTCGCTAGATAACCCAGCGCAATGAGTTGCCGAAAGAGACTGCGCCATTCCTGTTCATGTATTTCCTTGCCTATACCATAGGTACTAATAGTGTCATGTTGAAACTGCTTAATGCGTGCATTATCTTTTCCGAGCAAAACATCGATGACATAATTCACGCCGAACCGTTGCCCGGTACGATGCACGCAGGATAAGGCTTTTCTTGCAGCTTCGGTGGCATCCCAGGCTTCGGGTGGATTGAGGCAGGTATCACAATTTCCGCAAGGTTCCTTTAATGGTTCATTAAAGTAGGCAAGAATTGACTGGCGTCGACAATGGCGTTGTTCACACAAGGCCAGCATGTTTTCGAGTTTGTTATGCAAGATACGTTTGAACTGTTCACTGGAATCATTGTTCTGTGCCATTTGCCGTAAACTGATCACATCCTGTAATCCATAAGACATCCATGCATTGGCAGGTGCACCATCTCGACCAGCACGACCGGTTTCCTGGTAATATGCTTCAATACTTTTAGGTAAGCTCAAGTGTGCAACAAAACGTACATCGGGTTTATCAATGCCCATACCAAAGGCAATTGTGGCGACAATAATAATATTGTCTTCGCGTAAAAAACGGCGTTGGTGTTCCTGTCTCATTTCGGCAGATAAACCGGCATGATAAGGTAAGGCTTTACGACCTTGTCGTTCTAACCAGGCGGCTGTTTTATCAACTTTATTACGTGACAAACAATAAACTATACCCGCATCGTTTGGGTGTTCGCGTTCCAGAAATGACCATAGCCGATCGCGTGCATTGCTGCCTTCACTAATCGTGTAATTAATATTGGGGCGATCAAAACTGTTTATAAATAATTTTGCTTCATGCAAATTAAGTTGTTCAATAATTTCCTGACGGGTACGTTGATCGGCAGTGGCGGTTAAAGCGATGCGCGGTATGTCGGGAAAGCGTTCATGTAAAATGCGCAGTTGTTGGTATTCTTTTCGGAAGTCATGTCCCCATTGTGAAACACAATGCGCTTCATCTATAGCAAATAAAGCGATGTCTGCACGCCCAAGAAGTGACAACATTTTATTTGTCATTAGGCGTTCGGGAGCAACATAGAGAAGATCTATTTCACCCTTAAGCAAAAGTTGCTCAGTTTTATTTTGTTCTTCACCATCCATTGATGAATTTAAAAATGCGGCTTGAATACCTAGTTGTTGAAGAGCATCAACCTGATCTTGCATTAACGCGATTAGAGGTGAAATGATAATTCCAACACCATCGCGCACCATTGCTGGAATCTGATAACACAAAGACTTACCGCCACCTGTTGGCATGAGCACCAGGGCATCTTCGTTATTTAATAACGATTGAATAATATCTGCCTGATGATGACGAAAGTCATCATAACCAAATGTTTTTTGTAATATGTTTTGTGCGCGCTGCATTGTTTTTTAGTTATGTTGGCTTAACTATATTAATGCCATCTTTTTCAATGTTAATAATTTTTTGCTTGTATAGACCACCAATGGCTTTTTTAAAGGCTTTTTTACTCATACCAAATAAATCTGAAATTATTTTTGGATCGGTTTTATCGTGCACTGGAGCAAATCCACCTTGCTGCTTTAAGTAACCAAGAATAATCCTTTCATATTTATCTCGTGTTTCTTTACCACCTTGCAGGCTTAAGTCAATTTTTCCATCATCACGAACACGTTTTATAAATCCATCAATATTTTGGCCAAAACTTAAACGTTGATGAACTTCGTTTGAATACAGGACACCCCAATGGCTATTATCAATAATGGCTTTGTAACCAAGGTCGGTGCTATTGGCAACTAATAATTTAACCGCTTGTTGGGGGGTAAAGTCATGCGGTTTTTCATCATCAAGAAATTTATCAATTTTAGAAGACGCAGTTAGACGACCTTTTACTTTATCGAGGTAGACATAAACAATGTATGAGCGACCAACCTCCATTGGACGATGTTGTTCGCCAAAAGGAACGAAGAGATCTTTTGTTAAGCCCCAGTCTAAAAATGCACCGGTGTTATTAATATCAACAACGGATAAGTAAGCAAACTCACCAAGTTGTACTTTAGGTATTTCAGTTGTTGCGACAGGGCGGTCTTCAGAATCAAGATAAAGAAAAACTTCGATTTCATCTCCCATTTCCAGGTCGCGAGGCACATACCGTTTAGGCAGCAGTACTTCATATAAGTCTTCCGCATCCAAATAAACACCAAAATCGAGTTTTTTAACGGCTTTTAATTTGTATGTCTTGCCAATGGTAATCATTTTTTCATCTCGATAGAGGGCGAGGTTTACGTGAAGGTGAATTATACTCTAATTTTTGTGCTGCCTGAGGCCGACTTAAATGTTTAATAACCCCCCATTAGATGAAATAAAAAATATTCTTAAAGAAACGAAAACAATTGCGGTGATCGGTTTGTCACCGAAGCCAAAACGACTTAGCCACAGCGTCTCGAAAGCAATGCAGGGCTTTGGATATACCATTATTCCGGTGCGCCCGGCAGTTGATCAAGTACTGGGTGAAAAAGCCTATGTCGATCTTGAGTCTGTTCCGCAATCTTTATTATCAAATATTGATATGGTGGATGTGTTTCGTGCGCCAGATAAAATTACGCCAATTATTGATGCCTGTATTGCATTAAAAATACCACTTATCTGGTTGCAGGACGGGGTAGTGAATGAAGCTGAAGCCGAGAGGGCGCAAGCCGCAGGGATTACTGTAGTGATGGATCGGTGTGTTTATCGGGATTATGTTCAGTTACTCAAATAAAATAGCACTTTGTTCAAACACGGCATAAAATAAGTTATGGAAATTAAATTCACAAAAATGCACGGCCTCGGCAATGATTTTGTCGTTATTGATGCGATTAATCAGGATATTGAGTTATCTGAGGAAGAAGTGCGGCTTATT
>CAZZIS010000144.1:0-3714 GCA_964654445.1 uncultured Thioalkalispiraceae bacterium | reverse complement strand
TTCCCGTTTAATAAATTCCCTGGGGTTGATCCTGCTTTAGGGCCAGAAATGAAAGCAACGGGTGAAGTAATGGGTGTGGGAAAAACCTTTGCTGAAGCCTTTGCAAAATCACAACTCGGAGCCAGTGTTGTCTTACCTGAAAGCGGTAAAGCTTTTTTAAGTGTTAAAGAAATGGATAAAGCTGGCATTGTTGATATTGCGAAGAGCTTATCAGGCTTAGGTTTTGAATTAGTTGCAACCAACGGTACAGCTAAAGTGATTGAAGCTGCGGGCATCAAGTGTCAGTATGTGAATAAGGTATTAGAAGGACGCCCACATATTGTTGATATGATTAAAAATGAAGAAATTAATTTAATCGTAAATACAACAGAAGGTAGCCAGGCGATAGCTGATTCCGCAACAATTCGTAGTAATGCATTACAATTCAAAGTGACTTATACCACTACTCTAGCTGGTGGTGATGCACTTTGTTTGGCATTAGAACATAAAGATTTAAGCGAAGTGACTCGCTTACAAGATTTACATTAGGAGAGATGTGATGAGTCGACCACCAATGACATCAACAGGTGCAGAAGTTTTACGCGCTGAGTTAAAAGAATTAAAAACTGTCATACGTCCTCGTATTGTTGAAGCAATTGCAACGGCACGTGAACATGGCGATTTAAAAGAAAATGCGGAATATCATGCAGCACGAGAACAACAAAGTTTTGCCGAAGGCCGTATTAAGGAAATTGACGCAGCATTATCAAATGCAGAAATCATTGATGTTGTTGAAATAGGGCAACGTGTGGGCGATAAGATCGTTTTTGGTGCAACGGTTGAGTTATTTGATATTGGTGAAGATAAAGATGTTATTTATAAAATTGTTGGTGAATTAGAAGCGGATATTAAACAAAATTTAATTTCAATTACGTCACCTATTGCCAGAGCCTTAATCGGAAAGTCCATTGATGACGAAGTTGTGGTAAAAGCTCCTGGTGGTGATCGTGAATACGAAATTACATCAGTAACTTATAAATAAGATCAAAAGGTTTTTTGTAGGTTGGCCTCGTAGTGCCCCACATTAAAAATGATACGGAGGGTATCAGGCCAACGCTAATATCAATACATCAAATAATTTAAATTAGATATAACCAAAATTCTATACTTCAAATTTACCGCACCGTCGGCCTGAAGGCCGACCTACAATAATAAGCGTAGATATTATGTTTCAAATAAGCGAAAAAATTCTTTTAACAATATGGGTCGGTGGCATGTGGGCCATTGGTTATATAGTTACCCCTGTACTGTTTCAAATGCTGGATAAACCAGTGGCAGGCGATGTTGCAGGTCAGTTGTTCAGCATTATAAGTTATGTTGGTTTATTTTCTGCTGTTGCTCTAATTGTAAACATTTTAGTGCAGCAAGGCTTTAGTTCCTGGCATTGGCAGTTATGGACTTTAATCGTTATGTTAATTGTCATTATTATTGGGCAGTTTGTTTTGCAGCCGATGATGATTGAATTAAAGACAGCTGGATTAACAGGTGATAATGCCTCACAGTTTGGGCGCTTACATGGTGTGGCTTCAGTACTGTTTTTAATGAATAGTCTGGCGGGTTTAGCGTTGGTGGTATCAGGATTAGATAAAAAATCGTAGGTCAGACCTTTTACCCTCTCATATATTTTATCGAGGGGCACTACGAGTCTGACGCGGTAGTGGTATTTAAAATTTTGCTGTATTGTCAGACTGAAGTCTGACCTACAATATATTAAATCTTCGGTAATTGAATTTTAGGTTTATCTGCTTCACGATAAAAGCTCGCAGTATGTCCAATAGTTTGAATTAAAATCGCTCCCGTATCAGCAACAATCTTATCAGTCATCGCTTTACGTTCTTCGCTATTACCCGCCAATTTCATTTTAACCAATTCGTGGTGATTCAAAGCCAGCTCAATTTCAGACATGACATTTTCAGATAAACCCGCATTTCCGACTGAAACAATTGGCTTAATATGGTGGCAACTTTTACGTAAAAAGATGATTTGTTTGTCTGTAATGTCCATGTGATGGCCTTAGTTGATGATGCAAATATAGGGAAGTCGAAGGGCGCACATTCTAACGTGTATATTTTGATAAATCACGGGATATTCAGGCTATAATCAGCAAATTATAGAACCAGTAACTTCCTGTCATTGCGAACGACTGCATGGACGCAGGAGGTAGGGTATAGGGTAACGCCGGAGCAGTTACCGAGGAACAGCGGCAACCTCACGATGAATCCCACTTTAGTGAGATTGCCAAGGTTTGCCTTGCTCACCTCGATGCCAGAACGTATAGAATACGTTAGGGTAATACTGACGAAACGCGCAGCGGTTCATTAAGTGCAATGACCGATACTTCAACATAATGTCGAGAAATCATAGAAAATATGGCCAGATCCAAGACAAGTAACAAATGGCTAACCGAACACTTTAATGATGAATTTGTTAAGCTAGCGCAAAAAGAAGGTTATCGCTCGCGTGCCGTTTATAAACTGATTGAAATGGATGACAAAGATCGCCTGCTTAAACCGGGCATGACGGTTGTTGACCTGGGCGCCGCTCCAGGTGGCTGGAGCGAGCTGTTAAGTAAACGAGTAGGTGAATCTGGCCGCCTTTTTGCACTAGATATTCTGCCAATGGACGCCTTAGGGGATGTCACCTTTATTGAAGGGGATTTCACCGAAGAAGCCGTTTATGACGAGCTTGTAGAGGCTTTAGATGGTAAATGGGTTGACCTTGTAATCTCGGATATGGCCCCCAACATAAGTGGAATGAAGGCGGTTGATCAGCCAAAAATGATGTATTTGGCGGAGTTAGCGCTGGAATTTGCAGTAAATGTCCTTAAACCCGGAGGCACCTTTTTAACTAAGGTCTTTACCGGTGAAGGAATAGATGAATATAAGAAGGAATTACGCCAGCATTTTGCTAAGATTATAGTGCGTAAACCTAAAGCTTCGAGAGCGCGCTCGTCTGAAATTTATTTAATGGCGAAGCAGTTTAAGAAGGGATAAGATTAACCAGGTTTGAATTTTTGCAGGCTCGAATTAAGGTAGGAAAACATTGAACGATTTAGTTAAAAACATCATTTTATGGGTAGTTGTAGCGATTATTTTAATGTCGGTTTTCAGTAACCTGACAACAAATAGTAAGACTCAGGAAATCAGCTACTCTGAATTTATCAAAAGTATTAAATCTAATCAGGTTACTGATGTCATGCTGACCGGGCGTATTATTACCGGCACATTGCAAGGTGGTTCAAAGTTCAGCACCTATAGTCCGGAAACAGATAATAAAGCCATGATTGGTGACTTGCTGAAAAGTGGCGTTGTTATTAAAGCCAAGCCACTAGAACAATCGGTTTGGATGCAAATCTTTATCTCCTCATTCCCATTTTTAATTATCATCGGTATTTGGCTTTATTTCATGCGTCAGATGCAAGGTGGTGGAGGCAAAGGCGGCGCTTTATCGTTTGGTAAAAGCAAAGCGCGCTTGTTAAGTGAAGATCAAATTAAAATTAATTTTAATGATGTTGCCGGTGTTGATGAAGCAAAAGAAGAAGTCGGCGAGTTAGTTGAGTTTTTACGTGATCCCGGTAAATTCCAGAAACTGGGCGGAAAAATTCCCCGCGGTGTTTTAATGGTGGGTTCACCTGGTACAGGTAAAACATTATTAGCAAAAGCCATTGCTGGTGAA
>CAZZIS010000143.1:0-3779 GCA_964654445.1 uncultured Thioalkalispiraceae bacterium | reverse complement strand
CGCGTGCTTGTGTGGCCTCAGCTTCAGAATGGAACCGTGCAACAAGCTCTTCGCCAAGAACAAACTTAATATCCCGTGGATTAATGCCTTCTTCTATATCTTGTTTAAATTTCTCGATGTCTTCCTCTGGCAAGAAACTGAGTAATTCAAAGTAGCGCCACATTAATTCGTCGGATATAGACATGATTTTACCAAACATTTCATCAGGAGCTTCATCTATACCTATATAGTTGTTTAAAGACTTGGACATTTTCTGTACGCCATCCAATCCTTCTAATATTGGCATGGTAATAACGACTTGTGGATCTTGCCCATAATGCTTCTGCAATTCCCGCCCGACCAATAAATTAAATTTCTGATCTGTACCCCCTAACTCCACATCTGCTTTCATTGCCACAGAGTCATAACCTTGAATCAGGGGATACAAAAACTCATGAATCGCAATAGGCTGGCCGCCTTTGTAGCGCTTACTAAAATCATCACGCTCTAACATACGAGCAACGGTATGCTTGGCAGCTAATTGAATTAAATCCGCGGGACTCATTTCATTCATCCAGCTGGAATTGAACATCACTAATGTTTTAGTGGGATCGAGAATTTTAAAAATCTGCTGCTCATACGAACGGGCATTTTCAATCACATCATCCCGGGTTAATGCTGGACGGGTTGCACTTTTACCGGTTGGATCACCAATCATGCCGGTAAAGTCACCAATTAAAAACAAAACTTCATGCCCTAAATCCTGAAACTGACGCAGTTTATTAATTAAAACAGTGTGACCCAGATGCAAATCAGGAGCAGTGGGATCAAAACCCGCTTTTATTCTTAAAGGTTTGTTTTTCTTAAGTTTTTCAACCAGTTCAGCCTCTACTAAAATCTCATCAGTACCGCGTTTAATTAACGCTAAGCTCTCTTCAAGTGATATTGGTGATGTCATATTTATTCTTTTCCTGTCGAACCTGCAAATTAATAATCAAAGACGGATCCACCCTTAATTAAAGCCGCGTAGATTACCATATTGCCCAAGGCGAATCCTTAATGATTACAGCAAAATATAGAGTGCTTCCCTTGAAAATTAAAATCTCAAATCGTGATTGGGTTCCTTCACACACAATAATAATAACAATTAGTATTTGACCCCAAGCACTGATCGAGCTATCTTTACATAATATAACTAAAAGTTGAATAAAATCCGTGAATTACAACTCTTTCTTAACACGAGACTATAAGTTTATGGGGCAACCGCCTGCTCCTAAAAAACGTCCGCCATTTACCCGGCTGCATGCGGTCATCGTATTAGCATCCATTATGTTCATTGCAACTTTAGCCAGTTTCTTCTCAAATGATGCAAAAGCAACCCGCAATACAGATCAATCTCCGTTAATCCCGCTTAATGAACAAGCCTTAAGCCAAATTCACGCGTCACTAACAAATAATGAAAAAGACATTTTTCTTCCGCTTGAAGTAAATGAAATAACTCAACCAGAGCAACCTGCTCTCGCATTAAAACAAACAATAATAAAAATTAAATCAGGTCATTCCCTTTCAAATATATTTAAAAAATACAAGTTTAGTCACCAGGACCTTTATCGCATTATGCAAAAAGGTAAATCGACTAAAGTCTTGCGCAATTTACAACCTGGCAGAATATTAGAGATTGAAAGCAATGCTCAAGGCCAACTTTATTCTTTGTCTTATCAGGTAAATCGTTTGCAATCCATCAATGTGCTTCGAGCTAATGATGACTTCGATATTGAAACCGTTAATAAACCTGTTGAAAAACGCATTAACTTTTCAAGCGGTCTTATTCAAAGCTCATTATTTGAAGCAGGTAAACAAGCGGGGCTTTCAGACGCATTAACAATGGAAATGGCCGGTATATTTGGCTGGGACATTGATTTTGCTTTAGATATTCGCCAGGGTGATAAATTTTCTATTCTATATGAAGAACAGTTTATCGAAGGAAAAAAATATCAAACAGGGACTATCCTTGCAGCAGAATTTACCAACCAGGGTAAAACATTTAAAGCTATTCGCTTCACCGATAAATCCGGGCGCAGCAACTATTACACACCGACCGGTTTATCGATGCGTAAAACTTTCCTGCGTACCCCGGTTGATTTCCGTCGCATCAGCTCACGCTATGGTAAACGTAAACATCCGGTATTAAATCGAATGCGTTTACATAAAGGTGTTGATTATGCAGCACGACGCGGCACACCAATTCACTCCTCCGGTGATGGCAAGGTGATTTTTAAAGGGCGTAAGGGTGGCTATGGTCGCGTTGTTATTGTCCAGCATGGCAGCCGTTACAAAACCTTATATGCCCACATGAATGGTTTTAAGCGAGGCATACGCGTTGGAAAATATGTCAAACAAGGACAAACAATTGGTTTTGTTGGCAGCAGTGGCCGTGCGACAGGCCCTCACCTGCATTATGAGTTCCGCGTAAATGGTGTACACCGCAATCCTCTCACGGTTAAATTACCTAATGCTGCACCCATAAAATCAGCATACAAAGATGATTTTATGGCACATGCACAAAGATTGCTGTCTCAGCTTGATACACATAAACCAACACAAGTTGCTTTAAACCAACAGTAAACCCCTTCGTAACACGAGTTTATAACTTATGGCAGATGATCTTTATATTGGCCTGATGTCCGGCACCAGCCTGGATGGTATTGACGCTGTTCTTGTTCGCTTTGAGAATGAACAACCTACCGTATTAGAATCAATCTGCCTGGATATTTCATCTAGCTTAAAAGATGAAATTAAATCACTAATTAATCCTACGACAAATGAAATCAACCGCTTAATGACACTTGATGTTCAACTCGGTAAAAGTTTTGCAGAAGCAGTACAACAATTAATCGCGAAAGCTAAAATAAAAAAAGAAGATATTGTAGCCATTGGTTCTCATGGCCAAACCATTCGCCACTTACCTAAACAGGCAACAACACTACAAATTGCTGATCCAAATATTATTGCTGAAGTAACAGGCATAACCACCGTTGCAGACTTTCGCCGCCGCGACATGGCAGCAGGAGGTCAAGGTGCGCCTCTTGTCCCCGCTTTCCATGAACAAATTTTTCGCGACAATAAAAAGAATCGAGTCATTTTAAATTTAGGCGGCATTGCCAACGTTACAATATTACCCGCAGATAAAAATAAACCTGTCACCGGTTTTGATACTGGCCCGGCAAATACATTAATGAACCACTGGGTGCAACAGCAACAAAATAAAAGTTACGATGAGAGTGGTGAATGGGCAGCAAGTGGAACAATAAATAAAGATTTTATTACACAACTACTTAATGATGATTACTTTAAATTCACGCCACCCAAAAGTACCGGTACAGAATATTTTAATCCCGCCTGGTTAACGAAAAAACTTTCAGCGTTCCCGTTTCTTGCCGCGGAAGATGTACAAGCCAGCTTATGTGCATTCACAGCTACAACAATAATAGATGATATTAATCAGTATGCTGATGAGGCCGAAGAGATCGTTATTTGTGGTGGTGGTGTACATAACAGCTTTTTACTACAACAACTTTCTCAAGGTTTATCTAACATTGAAATCAATAGCTCTGCAAAATACGGATTAGATCCTGATTACATTGAAGCAACAGCCTTCGCATGGTTAACCAAACAAACTATTGAACATAAACCAGGGAATTTGCCGGAAGTTACAGGGGCTGAGCGGGCAGTAATTTTGGGAGGAGTTTATTTTTAAGTAAAATTATTGTTGATCGACTATTTTTTCCCACTCATTTTCA
>CAZZIS010000142.1:0-3839 GCA_964654445.1 uncultured Thioalkalispiraceae bacterium | reverse complement strand
CATAGGTTAAATCTAATGGAAGCATCAGTCGCGGAACAAATTCATTACCTTGCCAGACGGGTTGCATTTTAGAGCGACTAACACCCAAAATAGCAACCTCTGGTGCATTAACTATGGGTGTAAAAGCTGTACCACCAATCCCACCTAAACTTGAAATAGACATACTCCCACCTTGCATGGCTGCTGGAGGTAGTTTGCCGTCTCTGGCTTTTCCACTTAACTCAACTAATTGTGCTGATAATTCATTTAAATTCATGACATCAGCGCCACGAATCACAGGAACCACTAATCCATTAGGGGTTTCAACAGCAATACCAATATTGACATATTTTTTAAATATTAAAGATTGTCCATCTGCTGAAAGTGAACTATTAAACTGCGGAAATTGTTTTAAAGCGGAAACTAGTGCTTTAATAATAAACACCAAACCTGTCAGTTTTATTTCTGGCTTGCCTGCATTGTTGGATTTTCTAAAATCTTCCATATCGGTAATATCAGCTTCATCATGCTGAGTAACCATCGGAAGATTTAAGCAGACTCGCACCATATGGTCGCCAGTTAAACGCTTAATTTTACTTAATGGCTGGATATCTGTTTCACCAAATTGGGAAAAATCAACTTCTGGTATCGGAGAAATACCCGTTCCACCACCTTGTGTTGCACCACCCGCCATTGCTTTTTTCACAAAATCTTGTACATCTTCTCGTAAAACACGTCCTTTTCGACCACTTCCTTGTTGTATTTTACTTAAATCTACACCTAATTCTCTGGCAAACAGTCTTACACTGGGTGTGGCATGTGCTTTACTATTGCTGGAAACGACAACAGGTTCTGGCTTTTTCTCTGCAACCGGTGGTGGTTGTTTTTTCTCTACCTTTTTCTCAACAACTTGTTCAGTTTTGGTTTCTGTTGTTGGTTCAGCAACTTTCTCTTCTGTAACAGATTCGGCAGCCCCTGGCCTTAACATAGCGACTAGTGAGTCTTGAGAAACTTTATCACCCACTTTAATGATAACTTCTTGAATTGTTCCTGCCATACTGGCAGGTAAATCCATCGTAGCCTTATCACTTTCCATCACTGCCAAGGTTTGTTCTGGTTCAATAGCATCACCCGGTTGAATTAGTATTTCTACAATTTCAACTTCGTCAGCACCACCTAGATCAGGTATTTTTATTTCGATTAATTCGCTCATTATTTAAACTCTTATACTAGCCAAGGTGCACTGATTTCAGGGTTAATATCGTATTTTGCAATAGCTACATCAATTTTAGCGGCATCGAACTCATTGTTATCTGCTAATCCTTTTAACGCTGCTAGCACAATATGATAACGATTGACTTCAAAAAAGCTACGCAAATTTTCACGTGTATCTGACCGACCAAAACCATCTGTTCCTAAAACAGTGTAAGGTGCAGAAATATAAGCCCTAATTTGCTCTGCAAAAGCACGAATATAATCAGTACTTGCTATAACAGGGCCTGTTGTGCCATCTAGACATCGAGCAACATGTGATTGTTTAGCCGTTTCAGTTGGATGTAAACGGTTCCATCGATCACATGTTTGACCATCTCTAGCCAGCTCGTTAAAACTTGGACAACTCCATAAATCCGCTTCTACTTTCCAATCATCATGTAATAATTTTGCAGCTGCAACCGCTTCCCGAAAAATTGTCCCTGAACCCAACAATTGAACTCTAGGCGACTTGTTTTTAGCGCCTTTCTGGAACAAGTACATGCCTTTTAAAATTTCTTCTTCTGCCCCATTAGGTAATGCCGGTTGCTCATAGTTTTCATTCATGACTGTAATGTAGTAGAAAACATTTTCCTTATCCACATACATTCTCCTCATTCCATCCTGAATGATAACAGCGACCTCGTAACCGTAAGTTGGATCATAAGAAACACAGTTGGGTACAGAGTTAGCAAAGACTTGACTATGTCCATCTTCATGCTGCAACCCTTCTCCATTTAATGTCGTTCTACCTGCTGTAGCACCTAATAAAAATCCACGCGTACATTGATCCGCCGCTGCCCAGATAAGATCAGCAACCCGTTGAAAACCAAACATGGAATAAAAAATATAAAAAGGAATCATCGGTACTCCATGTGTTGAATAGGCTGTTCCTGCTGCAATCCAGTCACTCATACCACCAGCTTCATTAATTCCTTCTTGTATCACCTGTCCATGTTTATCTTCCTTGTAGTACATTAATTGCTCAGCATCTTGAGGTGTGTATAACTGTCCTACTTGAGACCAGATACCTAACTGCCTAAACATACCCTCCATACCAAATGTTCGTGATTCATCAGGAACAATCGGAACAATACGTTTACCTATATTTTTATCCTTAACCAAAATACCCAACATACGGACAAAGGCCATTGTTGTTGAACTTTCATGCCCTTCACCTGTGCCGGCTAATAATGGTTTAAAGTCGGCTAATGCTGGAATATCTAAAGGAATAGTTTGCGTTCGCCTTGATGGAATAAAACCACCTAGCTGCTCACGTCTTTCTAACATATATTTTAACTCTGCTGACTCTTCTTCAAACTTCAGATAAGGTAAACTTTCTAATTCATCATCTTTTACTGGCAGATCATATTTAACTTTAAAGCGACGAAGCGATTCCTCACTCATTTTTTTCTGTTGATGTGATGTGTTTTGAGCTTCACCAGATGAACCCATGCCATAACCTTTAATCGTTTTGGCCAAAATAACCGTGGGTTGCCCTTTATGATTTACAGCAGCTTGATAGGCTGCAAACACTTTGGAAGGGTCATGTCCACCTCTATCCAAACCCCAGATATCCTGATCTGAGTAATCACTTACCATTGCTTTTAGTTCAGGTGTATTGAAGAAATGTTCACGAACATAAGCACCATCTTTAGATTTAAAAGTCTGGTAATCTCCATCTACACATTCCATCATCCTTCTAGCAAGGTGTCCTTCTTTATCTCTAGCTAATAAAGCATCCCATAAATGTCCCCAAACCAGTTTAATGACATTCCAGCCTGCACCACGAAATTCACCTTCTAATTCCTGAATAATCTTGCCGTTACCACGAACAGGACCATCCAATCGCTGTAAATTACAGTTAACAACAAAAACCAGATTATCCAGTTTTTCTCGACCAGCCATTCCTATAGCTCCTAAAGATTCAGGCTCATCAGTTTCTCCATCACCTAAAAATGCCCATACTTTCCGTTCAGAGGTATCGGCAAAACCACGCCCCTGCAAATAGCGCATAAACCGAGCTTGATAAATGGCCATAATAGGTCCAAGCCCCATAGAAACGGTAGGGAATTGCCAAAAATCAGGCATTAACCAAGGATGAGGGTAAGACGATAGCCCATTTCCTTTAACTTCTTGACGAAACTTATCTAATTGTTCTTCTGATAATCGTCCTTGTAAATAAGCAAGTGAGTACATACCTGGTGCTGAATGCCCTTGAAAAAAAATCAAATCACCTTCACGCTCTTCCGAAGTTCCATGCCAAAAATGATTTTGCCCTACATCATATAAAGTAGCGGCAGATGCAAAACTAGCAATATGCCCTCCCACATTAGTATGCCTATTGGCTCTCAACACCATCATCATGGCATTCCAGCGTATATAAGAACGTACTTTTTGCTCAATAACGGTATCACCAGGAAATTGAGGCTGCCGTTCTACATGAATGGTATTGAAGTATTCAGTATTTGCACTAAATGGAATATCTGATCCGGATTTTCTTGCAGCAGCTAGTAAGTTTTCAACTAGAAAATGGGCACGGTCTTTTCCTTCTCTTTCTATAACCGACTGTAAAGCATCAATCCATTCTTGTGTTTCTACGGGATCTA
>CAZZIS010000141.1:0-3850 GCA_964654445.1 uncultured Thioalkalispiraceae bacterium | reverse complement strand
TAAATTGATGTTAACAGTTAGACAAAGCTCGTAGTTAAATATAGCGTGCAATCAAATTTTTTCTATAGTTTTTATGCGAATGAACATTTATCACGAATTTTAAAGAACGATACTCAGTTGTTAACTTATATCCTATCATCACTCTTGAATTATTATTTTCTCTAGCGCGCCATTGCCAATGGCGCGCTAGTCAGTTATTGCGCTATTTCAGGTTGGTGTTATTTTAATGTTCTATAGAGAACCCTTGTATTAATACAAAAGTCAAATTTTCAAGCTTTGATTAGTAAAGCAATAAATTCTTCTGCTGGCAATGGTTTACTGTAGAGGTAACCCTGAAAATTACTACATCCAGCCTGCTGTAAAAAGCTGAGCTGTTTAATATTCTCAACACCTTCAGCAATGACATCAAAACTTAAGTGATGTGCCATGGAAATAATGGTTTCAATGATCACTCTATCGTGAAGGTCTGTCTCAACTTCATCAACAAATGATTTGTCAATTTTAAGCTGATCTAATGGTAAGTTTTTCAAATAACTTAAGGAAGAATAGCCCGTACCAAAATCATCTATTGACAAGCCAACACCCAATTTTTTAATCTGCAGCATCTTATCCACTGTTTCATTGAGATTATTTATCATGATGCTTTCGGTTAATTCTAAAGTGAGTTGTTGGGGGTGTATTTCACTCTGCAAGAGGGCTTGTTTAATATGTTGAATAAAGTCACTGTGATGGAATTGGCTAGCACTTACATTAACCGCGACATGTTTCAACAATCCGCCTGAATCAAATCCATTAAAGGTTTTAAATTGCTTGCATGATGAATTTAATACCCATGTACCGATTTTCAGTATCTGACCAGATTCTTCAGCTATGGGAATAAATATATCGGGGCTGATTAACCCTAGTTGTGGATGATTCCAGCGAAGTAACGCTTCGGTACCAATAATTTCATTCGATCCGTTAACTTGCTGCTGATAATAAATGATTAGTTGATCCTGATCAATAGCCAGGCGCAAGTCTGCTTCAAGTTGTTGCTTTTCATCCAGTTTTTTTTGTAATTCTGGTGAATAAAATGCAAAAGTATTCCGTCCTCTTTTTTTTGCCTGGTACATGGCAGCATCAGCATGACTTAAAAATTCGTGTACATTGCGACCATCATCAGGAATAAGTGCAATCCCCATACTCATAGACATCATAAAACTATGTTCTTCGATTATCAAAGGTTTAGTGATGCTAGCTAATAGCTTTTCTGACAGACTGTTAATTTCATTAATAGCTTTGCTTCTATCGGTATTTATTGAGCTAAGCAAGATAACAAATTCATCTCCGCCCTGACGAGACAACATGTCGTCTTTCTTAAGCACATGATTTAACCGCTGAGCCATTTGTTTGAGTACTTTATCTCCTACAAGATGACCATAAGAATCGTTGATTTTTTTAAAATGATCCAGGTCGATAAAAATTAGAGCACTGAGTATGTGCTGGTTTTTTGTTTCTTCATACACTTGTTGAAACCTATGCATTAACAAATACCGATTTGGCAGCTTTGTAAGCGGATCGTAATGAGCTTGTTTTATTACCTGAGATTCAGCGTTATGCTTGGATATGCCCAGGCCTAAAATATGCGATACCCGTTGCAAAAATTGAACTTCATAATCCTGCCGGTGATGCCCATGTGGTAGATATAAAACCATTACACCTAACAAATGATCGCCATGTTTCAAAGGAACATTATAGTGTCCATGCGGCTGCATACTTTGAAAACTATTATGGTGGCGATCATCAACACATTTTGCAAACTGAATTTCTTTTGTTGCAGCTGCCAGTCCACATAAACACTGACCAAAAGGGACTCTTGCGCATAATGTCTGAAGTTCTGGATTAAGATTATGAGAACAGACTAGTTTTAAGGATGGGTTTTCCTGATTTTCGTCAATAAGAAAAATCCCTCCCTTATCACTTAAACTTAGCCAGGTTATTGAAGTAACTGCTTGCATTGATTTAAGCAAAAAATCATCCAGTGATTCAAAGGAATATTTAAGTAAATTAAACAAAATTCTGTTGGATTCTTCAATTTGTTTCCGTTCTGTAATGTCAGCACATACACCAGTATGTCCCAGGTAGTGGTTTTGATCATTAAATCTCGGAACTGCCGTTTCCTTTAACCAACGATATTTCTGTGTTTTATCCAGGAGTCGATATTCATGCTCAAATGCTTCATGTTTCTGTAAGCTATCTATAAAAATATTTAAATACTCTTCTTGATCTTCAACATGAACCAACTGTTGATGATAATGCCTTACCTTCAGTTTTTTCTCTACAGACCCATTGAATTTACGCCAGGCATCATTATAAATTATGTCATGCCCTGGGCCTTTGGCCATCCACATTATGACAGGTGAGCTATTAATAAACTCCTCCAACTCTTGTTCATTGCGGAGTAAAAATAATTTATCCTGCCTTCTCTTTATCAAAAAAATAATTAAGCAACTGACTAATATAACCGTAAAAAAAATAACAATAGCTTCCTGCCAAAGTCTTTTGTTTTCTGAACTATAAAGCGAAGGTTTGGGTAAATCAGCAAGGAGCCATTTAGTTCCTGGTACTGGAATCTTAAATTCAAGATGCTGCATACTGTCCTCGGAAAGACGTAGTTTATTTTTATTTGAAATTTGATTACCACCAATAATACTTTGCCATATTGTATGATTAGGTTCCCGTCTAAGTGTATAAAAACCTCCATCAGCCGTGACTTCAATTAAATTCTGATCATCTCGCATTAGTAGCAGCATTTGATGTCCCGGTAACTGTGTTTGTTTTAACATTTTGGCCAATTTACTCAGATTAAAGCTGATAAAAAAGACACGCTTTGTTTTTTCAATAGGTACCATAATATCGAAATGATATCTTTTTTGTAGTGGACTGCTATGAATATAAACACGATTACTACTGGGATTGTCAGCGAATTTCCTAAGATCTTTTCGGCAACCCTTACCCACTAAATAGTCGGAACTTTCTAACAATGATGTACCAGCATTAGAGGCAATAGTCCATGCAAAATGTTCTGGATAATGTAAAGAAATTTTGTTTTCAAACAAGGTATGAGCGACTTCATCCAGGGGATGATTAGCAATTCGATTAATTAAATCCTGCTCTAAATCCGTGAATAAATGGATGCGCTTACGTAAATCATCAATGTATAGATTAATTGAACTAGACAGATAGATAACAGACTTTTTGGCCAAACTAAGTTGGTTATCTCTGTATGTATCATTGCGTTCTAACGTATAAATGACTACCAATGCGGCAGCAATTAAATTAAAGAAAAAAAGGATTAAAAGGTAGTGTCTCCGACCTACCGGTTTGTACATATTCATAACTAATATATGAGTTTTCAAATAATACAATCAGGTAATCTGACAATTTTACCTATTACTCATATACAATAAACACGTGACATCAGTTGCCCTCCAGTAAAAATAAAATGTAGAAACTTACCTCTGTGGGGATTGAATAACAAAAAAACACTTTTCAGTGTGTGAAACGTATACTGTAATAAGTTTTATTTTCTGAGTTAAAGATCCTTCCAGCAATATACAGGTAAAATCTGCTATTATCAATACTTACTTCACCCGCTTTGTAACGGTATTTATTCTTAGGTATTCCGCCAAAACAGGTCGCAACTTGCGCTCAAAGATCCGCTGAGTGCTTGTTTAAAGAAAATTGTTTTTTTAAGGACCGCCAAGCTTGTTTGGTGATCTTAGAGGGTATTTTGAAAAAAGCGCGATTATAATAGCTTTCATTCCTACATCATGAACAGATTCGATGGTTTTGTCAGTTTAGACTCATT
>CAZZIS010000140.1:0-3857 GCA_964654445.1 uncultured Thioalkalispiraceae bacterium | reverse complement strand
CTTCTTGTCAAATTAAAATCTGACCTACAATTTACCTTTACCACCACCTGTAGGTCAGACTTTTACCCTCCTATATATCTTATCGAGGGGCACTACGAGTCTGACGCACTCCCCCAACCACCACCACCGGGGGTTTTTATTGTTAAACAATCCCCTGCTTTAACATCAAAACAAATTTTAGGTGTTAACGGTTTGCCATTTAATAAGTTTTGTCCGCATCCTCCGGCTATACCACCCTTTAAACCCCAGGGTGGATGTAAACGTCGCTCTGTTAATAAGGTTACATTTGTGGGTTTTAAAAATTCGAACTCGCGTATCAGGCCATCACCACCTTTATGCAAACCTTCACCACCTGAATTTTTTCGAATAGCATATTGTTTTATGCGAACAGGATAACTTGTTTCCATTACTTCAATTGGTGTATTACGCGTGTTGGTCATATGTGTTTGCACGGCATCTAAACCGTCAGTTTCTGAACCGGCTCCCATGCCTCCACCTATTGTCTCGTAGTAATCCCAACTGTCCGTTATCGAACCCATGGCCAGGTTATTCATACTGCCATGGCTCGCAGCAGGGATTTTACCAGGTAAGGCTTGTGCTAACGCACCCGTCACCACATCAACAATACGTGTGCTGGTTTCAACATTCCCTGCAGCAACTGCAGCAGGACGTTTAGCATTAAGTAAACAACCTTCAGGTACTGCAATTGTTATCGGTCTGAAACTTCCGGCACATGCGGGTGTTTGTTTTGGCATTAAACAACGAAAAACATAATACACCGCGGCAGCGGCAACAGATAAAGGACAATTAATATTCCCTTCAGTTTGAGCACTCGTTCCATCAAAATTAACACTGACATCGTGTTCTTTAATCGTAATGGATGCTGAAATATTTAAATCAAAATTCCCCAGTCCATCATCATCCATGACATCACTAAATTTGTATTCACCATCAGGAATCTCATTTATTACACTTCGCGCCAGGCGTTCACCGTAATCATTCAATTCAGATAATGCCGTTAAGAATATTGCTTCGCCTAATGAAGACATTAATGATTGCAATCGCTCTACACCAGCATGATTTGCACTGATTTGTGCTGAGAAATCTCCCTGGGCAGCTTTGCCACTACGAATTGAGCTAAGAATCTTTGCCATGAAAGATTCATTCAATTTACCCCGCTCAATTAAATGAGTCGGAGGAATAATTAAACCTTCTTCATCCAAACTTTTAGAGAGAGGCATTGAGCCAGGTGAGTCTGCACCAATATCGGCGTGATGCGCGCGATTGGCAATAAAGGCGAGCAACTTACCTTCAAAATAAACCGGCGCAATTAAAGTAATGTCGGGTAAATGTGTGCCACCTAAAAAAGGATCATTCACAATCACCATATCACCATCATGCCAGTCCAATTGACTAACAATACTCTGCATGGCATACGCCATACTCCCCAGATGCACGGGGATATGTGCTGCCTGTGCGCAAAGCTCACCCCTGGCATCAAACACGGCACAGGAAAAATCGAGACGATCTCGAATATTTGGAGAAAATGCGGCACGTTGTAAAACTGCCCCCATCTCATCACAAACGGCATCAAGACGACTGGTAAAGAGACTGAGTTCTATACTATTCAAAATATTGGCTTTAAATCCGTATTTATTAAGGTTATTGCACTATGAGATATTGTAGCATTCTCGAAAGATTCCCCCCTAAATATCCCAACTAACTAATTTAACTGTCAGCAAACACTCTTAAGGGGTGCCCCGAAGCATAATACTGTAGTAAACTACTCGGTAAATATTTCGTACAACTTATTTACGCAAAAATAATTAGAGGAACACTACAATGAATCCATTAACGTCCATTAAGGGCACAATCATTGCTGGCTTTGTATTAGCTGGGATTCTTATTTTCGGTCTTGGCATTACAGGCTTTAACGCACTTAATCTTGAAATTTGGCTTCACGTATTAGCTGGCGTAGTTTGGATTGGTTTACTTTACTACTTCAACTTTGTACAAGTTCCTGGAGTTGGTGCTGCTTTAGCAGAAAAAGATAGTGGTGGCCCAGGCCCTGCTGCAATCAATAAATATGTTGCTCCTACTGCTTTACTTTGGTTCCGTTGGGCTGCAGTTGTTACATGGTTAACGGGTGTTGGCGCATTAGAAAGTTTAGGTGGTGCAATGGGTGCCTTTACTTTCTCTGCGGGTATGGAAGTTATCGGTCTTGGTGCATGGTTAGGTACTATCATGTTATTCAATGTTTGGGTTCTTATTTGGCCAAACCAACAAAAAATCTTAGGCATGAAAGAAGCCACTGCTGATGAAATCGCTAAAGCTAAGTTCGTTGCTTTAATGGCATCACGTACAAATACTTTACTTTCTATCCCAATGTTAATGAGCATGATTGGCTACGGACATGGATTAACAATGTAACATTTAGAAACATTAATCCTGAAAAACCCGGTCTCTGTTAAAGAGGCTGGGTTTTTTTATGGCAGATAGCTTAAAAGTGAAGCAAATATTTGCTGAAATGCTCATCTAGGTCTAAAATTAGGTTTTTTCGTAGGCGGTCCGTCTTCAATAGCGGGCTGCCTTTTTATTTTTGGCGACTGGACTCATCAAAATGACTGATACATTAATGCACAATTACGCACCATTACCCGTTAACTTTGAAAAAGGTATAGGTGCACAACTGTGGGATACCGAAGGTAAAGAATATCTGGACGCATTAAGCGGCATTGCGGTTTGTGGTCTTGGTCATGCTCACCCGGTGGTAACAAAAGCGATTTGTGATCAGGCAGGTAAATTGGTTCATACCTCCAATATATATGGCATCAGTAATCAGCAGGAACTTGCTGACAAATTGACTCAACTGTCTGGCATGGACAATGTTTTTTTTAGCAACTCTGGTGCAGAAGCCAACGAAGCTGCCATTAAACTTGCTCGTCTTTTTGGTCATAGTAAAAATATTGATCAACCCGCCATTATCGTAATGGAAGGCAGTTTTCATGGTCGGACGATGGCAACTCTAACGGCGACAGGTAATCGGAAAATTCATGCGGGTTTTGAACCTTTAGTCCAGGGTTTTGTACGTGCGCCTTATAACGATATTGAAGCGATTAAAAATATCGCTAAAAATAATCCCAATGTTGTTGCTGTGCTGGTTGAACCAATTACCGGTGAAGGTGGAATTAATATTCCAGCCGACGATTACCTCAATCAAATTCGTGATATTTGTGATGAGCATGATTGGCTCATGATGCTAGATGAAATTCAAACCGGTATCTGTCGGACAGGTAAATGGTTTGCTCATCAACATAATGGTATTACTCCTGATGTAATGACCTTAGCAAAAGCTTTGGGCAACGGGGTACCGATTGGTGCATGTTTAGCTAAAGGTAAAGCGTCTAAACTGTTTCAACCTGGCCATCATGGTTCAACTTATGGCGGTAATCCCCTGGTCACTTCCGCTGCACTAGCCGTGGTTGATACATGCAAAAAGTACAACCTTGACGTTCAGGCAAAAAATCTTGGTGAGAAATTACTCAATGGATTTAGAAATAGCCTTGAGGATCTTGACGCCATTATTGATATTCGTGGGAAAGGTTTAATGATTGGTATTCAACTTGATCGGCCTTGTGCAGAACTCGTTAAAGCCGGACTCGATGCCGGTATTTTGATTAATGTGACTGCAGGTGATGTTGTGCGTTTATTACCACCATTGATCATCTCTGACAAACAATCAGATAAAATCGTGGAAATGGTTAGCGAACTTATTCGTAAATTTGTCGCGTAACATAAAACACTGATGGATCCCCACGAATTCACACCTCATTACACTGTTTTATTAATTTTGATAA
>CAZZIS010000139.1:0-3942 GCA_964654445.1 uncultured Thioalkalispiraceae bacterium | reverse complement strand
GCAGAAACAGAGGTTGATTTTTTACAGGATGCGCAAGGGCGTTGGTATATTTTAAAGACCAAGCCCTCAAAAAAGACAATCAGTCGATTTAGAACGGCTTATCAAGCAGGAAAGTTAACCATGACTACCGATGAAATTATGGCATTAACTAGAACCTAATATGGCAGTCATTTTAATAGATTCCTGTGTGGTGACTGATTTAGCCGATCCTGAGAGTAGTTGGTTTGAATGGAGTGCCGCAACACTGGAAAAATTAGATCAATACCATACCTTTCTTATTAACCCAATAATCTATGCAGAGTGTTCCGTAGGGTTTGAGAAAATTGAAGAAGTTGAGGCGTTATTTGCACAATTAGGCTTTATGATTAAGCCGATACCAAAAGAAGCATTGTTTTTAGCAGGTAAGGCTTTCCTTCAGTATAAAAGACAACAAGGTGCAAAAAGTAATGTATTGCCTGATTTTTTTATTGGCGCACATGCAGCTGTTGCAGGTTATCAATTAATGACAAGGGATAAAGGGCGATTTAGCACTTACTTTCCAAATATTAAATTAATTATGCCTGAATAATTAATATCTGATTCCCATACTTACGTAACAACAGAAAACCAAATAGCCAGGGTCATTTCAACCCATCATCTTAATAATTAAGGAGAATAAAATGGAAAAAGTAACGGGTATAAAAAGTGTCGATTTTAAAATAACTGCATTAGGGCATGGGGTGGTAAATTGGAATGGACCCACGACATTACAAGATGAAGGCAGAATAATTGATAATCACACACTGCCAAAATTACGAGGTTATACCAATATCACAGGAGAAAAAAGTGAAAAAGGATACGCACTAAAGAAATCACCGACAGATATTGATTTTAAGAAAACCCCTTTGTACATTAGTCAAAACTGTATTCGTCATCATCTGTTTAGAGATCAGGCATTTGATATTCATTATGCCGCAGAAAAAAGCTTGCAAGGTGTATTGGCCTCTATAACAGGTCTAATTCGAGGTTATGTTGTACCTTCCAGCCAATGCAAGCGGACTAGTCCATTACTTATGGAAGATTTTGTAGATGAATTGGGCAATGGTAATTTTGAGCAATTTGGACAAGCAGGTGAACGGGACCGCTCATCATTCTTCTCAAAAACAACCTTTGGTGATACAAAATATACCTCTTATGGCTCGATAAGTATTGAGCAATTACAGTTTATCTCACTGGATAAAAAGTTTGATCGTGCTGCTATGGTCATTAAAGAAGGACAAGGTGAAGATGTCGCCCATGCGGTACAGGACTTTATTCAATCGCTTAACCCAGATTTAAAACCACAAGCTACATTCCATCAGAACTATGTACGCGGAGGTACTATTTTTGAAGAAGGCGAAAATGGCATCTTGCTTAATAATGACGCTGTACAAGCCTTAATCGAACATTCATTACAAATGATAAGTGAGATGTCTATTCGTCAAGCAAAATCATACATGTATGTTGATGAAATATTAGTGGATTACAACGACAGCCATAAAATGATGCGTATAAAACACAGTGAGGGTGATATAGCTGAGCAACCCAATGCTGATTATGCCGTTTATTTTTATGCCAAATAGAGGGAAATAACTATGAAAATTATCATAGATTATGAATCCTCATGGCGAAACTCATTTTTGGCAGGTACCAATAATGAACCTTTACCTCAAAAAGGACGTAGTTTTGTTGGGTCAATGACTAATTTAAGAAAACCAGAGAATTTTATTAAGCGTCAAGTAACGCTTGATACAGTGATGGGATTATTAAACAGGATTATTGGCGATCAACGAAAACTCTACCAAGCAAGGGAAAGCGAGCATTATTTTTTTAAAGAGATTGATTATAAAGAGACGGATAAAGTGCTGTTTAAAGACAAATCAATTGAAACCACTGAAATGACCTACATTAGGAATATGACTGGTAGCACTGATCAAAACTCATTTACAGGAGCAATTAAAACAAATGATCCTATGTTTTCTTCCGATTATTCCACTGAATTCTGGGGGGTATTAGCATTAGATTTTGAAGCACTGTGTCAGTTTATCATTTCTGATACAAATGTAGTTGCATCAATTGAAGCAAACCCCATCTCTATTATTTCAAAATTAGATATATTAAATAAAGAAAAAGCTGTGACTAATGAGGGAGTTGCGAATAAAGCCGTAGAAGTTTTAAATAAACAGTTTGAAGGTGTTGAATATCTGAATAAAAAGGGTGATGTAATGCCGATTAGCTTATATTGTTCAGCACTTTATTTACAGCTTGATAAGTTGTCTAAACGGTTTGATATGGCTTCGGCAAAAACTAAAGCAGGAGGCATAAGTGGCATTTCTAAACGAGGTTTTACCACCAAAGATTTTATGAACCGTTTTACCACAGGCGAGAAAAAGAAAATTTGGGGTAATCCCTACATTAGAAAAGAAAGGATAAAAGGTGTAGGTGAAGTAGTTTCATTAATGACCAAAGCTAGTGGGCAACTTGAAATTAACCTTGATATAAGCAGAGACAAAGCCAAAGAGATAGAAACCATGATAGAAAACGCAGGGGTTTCCAGTTTTTATCTAGGGAAAAAAGGTTTGGCCTATGTATCTTCTATCAGTACACGGGAGATGTAAAAATGGATTATTTTGTTGATATACAAATCAAACCCGATGCAGAAATGCGTGAGAATGAGTTGCTAAATAAAGTCTATACCAAGCTTCATAAAGCATTATTTTCATTAAACACGACAGAAATTGGGGTAAGTTTCCCTAAATTTAAAATACTTTTAGGAGGTGTTATCAGGCTGCATGGTACGGAAACCAAATTAACTGAATTACAAAATACAAACTGGCTAGGTGGTTTATCAGGGTATTGTAATGTTAATCCAGTTAAAACTGTTCCTGATGAGGTGAAATATCGGACTATTTCACGCAAACAAGCCAATATGACAGAGGCAAAACTTAGGCGATTAATAAAGCGCGGTTCAATTCCTTCTGACAAGATAAAAGGCTATAAAGCAAAAATGTTTCAGCAGGGTCTTGATAACCCGTATCTTGAATTAGATAGTTCATCTACTGGACATAAACACAGACGGTATCTTCAATTTGGAGAAATATCTGATCAGGCAACAAAAGGTGAGTTTGATCAATTTGGACTAAGTAAAACTTGCACAATTCCTTGGTTTAAATGAATCATCAACAGCTTGAAGCAATCTACCGCAATTTATCAATGTTTTTATATTATTGATGTTTAGATTATGACAAACCAACATCTTCTATCTGATTACAGAATGATTTAATGCAAGTACTAGAATCGACAACTAAAGGTGATTACCGCAGTATGACAGAGCAAATTAAGTTGGGACTGATCTTTGACATATTGTGCTTTCAGCACTAGACCTCGTTGTTTTTTATCAGTCACTACTGGGTTGGCTGTATTAAATACAGGAGCTGTTTCTAATGCGCCCATTGGTCTTAATAGATATTATTATGCAGGGAAAATCAATGAACCAGTTACCTTAAAAGTAATCCTATTACCTAAACGGGCAAGAGACTCGCTGGAAAAATATTTGAATTAAAAGTAATAAAAACTAACCTATTATTTTCAAGCTCTTTAACAAAATATAAAAATCAACGAGTTACAAACCGGTACAAATTTATGGGTGTTTTGTCGAAAAAGCACCTAAATACCTGTTGTAACTCTTTTTTTATGTATTATACTTGTGTTCACTGCCGCACAGGCAGCTTAGAAAACCCTTAGTAGAGTCTATAGCATTAAGACCTTGTTCACTGCCGCACAGGCAGCTTAGAAAATATAATTCTTTAATAGTCCAGATGTACTTACGTTCACTGCCGCACAGGCAGCTTAGAAAAATGCTGATTTATTCCCGAAATGTAAAATAGCGTTCACTGCCGCACAGGCAGCTTAGAAAATATACGC
>CAZZIS010000138.1:0-4003 GCA_964654445.1 uncultured Thioalkalispiraceae bacterium | reverse complement strand
CATCTAACTGTAGCGCATTTTGCAGTGCTTCATAGCGTTGTAACACGGTTGCATGGCTGTTCAAACGACTCTGTAAAGCCTGCTTCACATTTTGTACTGCCATTTCCAGCCAGCGTGCACGTTGCCCTCTCGGCTTTGCTTGTAACTTAACTGTACGCTCACTTTGTTCTTTTAAAACCTGTTCCATCAGTTCTTTATTTTCTATCTCATGACTTAAAATAATATCAGCAGGAATTTCACGACCCTGGCTTTGGGCATCACCCAAATAATACTGGGCTAAAAAGGTATTGAGTATTTCAGCCGGCTCACTGTTTTTTGCATTTTGCGGGAAGAAGGTTTTATTACCTAAATTACGCCCACCTCTAATGGAAAAAATTTGCACACAGGCAATACCATTTTGTAATGCGGTGGCAATAATATCCTGGTTGCCCCCTTCGCTATCAATGTATTGTTTTTCCTGGATACGTTGCAGACTCGCGATCTGATCTCTGAAGTGCGCAGCTTTCTCAAAGTTTAAATCAGCTGAAGCTTCTTCCATGTGACCAATAAGTTGTTCTATTACAATGTTACTTTTACCTTGTAAAAACATCACCGCATGATTGACGTCTTCAGCATATTCTTCTGCTGTAATTAAACCGACACAAGGTGCAGTGCAGCGTTTAATTTGATGTTGTAAACAGGCTCGTGATCGATTGCTGTAAAAACTGTCTTCACATTGACGTACCGGAAAAATCTTTTGTAACAAACCTAACGTTTCTCGCACGGCACCGGCACTGGGATATGGGCCAAAGTAACGTCCCTTGCGTTTTTTAGCGCCGCGGTGAACACCTAAGCGTGGGAAAGCATGTTCACTTGATAAGTAAATAAAGGGATAACTTTTATCGTCTCTGAATAAAACGTTATAACGGGGTTTAAGTGATTTGATTAAATTATTTTCAAGGATCAACGCTTCATTTTCAGTATGCGTTACCGTGACTTCTATCTCGCGAATGTGCGTCACCATAACCCGCGTTTTAGGACTGCTGACATTTTTTAAAAAATAGCTTGAGACACGTTTTTTCAGGTCTTTAGCTTTGCCGACATAAATAACAATGCCCTTTTCATCAAGCATGCGATAAACACCCGGCTTGTTGGGGATGTTACGCAATACCGCTTTGGCATCAAACTCGGAGGAGGGAACGGTTGCCATAGCAATAATTAACGCCCGAGCAAACCATCAATTTGTTTAAACACGTTTTCAAACATATCTGGTATGAGTCTTTTTGTTGAGGTGATATAACGACTGTAATGATACGAAGAAACTAAACATAAATCTCTGACTAAATGATATTCCTCAGCATGAGCAAATGGATATTAGCTTTGTTTAAGGTCTAAACGCGGACAAGCCCGACAATTCAGATCAAAATCTGTCGTAATTTCACTCATGTTATACTTTAATAAAGGTTGGTAACGTGTTGATTATATTACGGAAGGGGGGATTCTTCAATAAAACCGTACTGCATGGCAAGTTTAGTTAACTCGATATCATTATGTACAGACAACTTGCCAAGTAGCCTGTAGCGATAGGTACTGATTGTTTTGGGGCTCAAACAAAGTTTGTCTGAAATATCAGAGACTTTTAAACCTTTAATCATTAAAGCCAAAACTTCAAGCTCACGTCTTGATAGAGCTCTAAAAGGTGAAGCTCCATTTCCACCTGTATTTACCAGCGCCAGCTTTTGTGCAACTTCAGTACAAATATAGTTACGCGAAGCCATCACTTCTGTGATCGCGTGAGTGATCTCCTGAATGCATGAATCCTTAGTGAGATAAGCATTGGCACCGGCTTTAATCAGTCGTTGCGGGAATAATTCGTCACGGTGCATACTGATAATAACGATTTTTAACTGCGGATAATCACGACGAAGAACTTCGGTCGTTTCAATACCATTGAGCCCCGGCATATTAATATCAAGAATGGCAACGTCGGGATTAAGCTCTTTCACTTGCACAACAGCATCATTACCATTATCAGATTCACCAACAACAGTAAGATTTTCGACGTCATCTAATAACCGTCTCAGACCAGTACGAACCAAAGCATGGTCATCAGCAAGTATAATTTTTATCATTTTTATAATAACGGGGGTTATATATTATGTTTAAACTTTAACCTAAATCCCCTGTTTTGTGTAGTGTTTACATCAACTTCTGTGCATTTTGTTTTATGACTTAAAGCTGGGCAATACATAAATTTAGTCTATAAAAAAGGCCATCCGCTTAAGGATAGCCTTTAATATTGTGATACTGATCGTAAAAAGAATATTCTTTAGGTTAATTCATTTGCTATTTTGGTTTCCCGTTGGCTTCCTTAGACATACTGGCCCAGCCTGCGACCTTGTATTTTTTGTTGGCCACCCGTTTTTTACCCTTTAATTCCATATCCGTAATATGTTTCCCTTTAGGTACATTAGGATCAATGCTGTAATCCAGGCCATCAACACGTACCTTGCTGATAGCACGGATCGTTATTGAAACGGTTATCTGCAACGTCTTCTAATACCTCTTTAATAGTGGCCCCGGTCATTTCAGTTAACGTACTGGCAGGATAAGTAATTGCAGTTTGCGACATCACATTTTCTGTTGTAATGGCCTGACCCGGTAATATGTTTGTCCCCCAGCGGAATCCTGGTGAAAATGAGATTTCAGCACCCTTGTCCTGAATGAGTGCATCAAGAATAAGCGGGGCAAAGGTGCCATTAAAGGTACCGCGACGATAAAGTAATTCATTTGTTACAATAAATAGAACATTGTTTTGTTTTGCGACATAAAAAAAGCTGTCCTGAGTGGACAGCTTCTATATGTATTAATGAGATAAAAAGTTTACAAACTATTTTATCCATATCACATTTGTTACCAAAGCATAATGCCTCCCTGCCCGACATTATTGGCATAATATAATCTCAATCTTAAATAGTATGTTCTTCCACTAATGAGTCGGTACTCAATTTTTGAGTTTGTACTTGTGCCGCTATCATCATCGCCTTCAAGATAAATAGGCTCACCATTATCATCTTCAAATAACACCATAACCGTATCCATTTTGCCAAATGTCTGCATAGTGTATTTACGGCTAGCGGTAGGAGTAATAATGTAATCAATTTGCTGACCCGCTGACAGTTTAAGAATCTTTGACAAAAAGGGTTTAAGTTCTGGAAGTTGTTTACTGCTGGTATCAGGATAAAATGTTGTGACTTCTTTTATATCTAATTCAGATAAACCGGATTTAGGGACAAGCGCATTATTTTGAAATTCTTCGGGTAATGTTATCAAACCTGCATTAAAACGATAATGCATGATCGAATTTTTATCCCAGCTTGAACCATTAACATCGGCTGAGGATATTTTTCGTAAAATGTTATTGAAAATGGTCTCTTGATCCCAGTTATTTGGTGGTCCACTAAAATAGCTGTTCACTGCATCCTCGTTCCAGACAATACCGGCATTCGGGTTTTGATGTTCATGAGGAAAGCCCATAGCGTGACCTATCTCGTGTAACGAAGTATCTCTTCCGTGTGATGTTGTTAAGTCCCAACCAAAATTCATCGTACGGTCAGTCACAGGCACATCGAAATCAATTACATCTCGCCCAATATACGACCAGGATGAACCTCTCTTAAATCCTATTCGTATTTCTGCAGCAGCAGGATCATCAACCTCTTCAAATTTAAGTCCAATACCCAGTTGCTTCCATTTTTTAAAGGCTTTTCTGACTTCTTCTTTTTGTATGGAAGATCCTCTCCAGCTCGTCGGAGCCTCAAAAAAATAATAATGTAATACCGTATTATTCACCCATTTCTTTTCAATATGACGTATAAGAAATGCTCTTCCTGCATCCAGACTGCTGTCAAGTTTTCGTATGGGGACATTAGGTAAGCCACAGAGTGGAAGATCTTTATTCTCTTGCTTATGTTTTTTTGATGATTTTTTCTTTGCGGACATTTTCTACTCCTTGAAAAGTCAT
>CAZZIS010000137.1:0-4005 GCA_964654445.1 uncultured Thioalkalispiraceae bacterium | reverse complement strand
TCGATAAAGTATTAGAAATAATTGCTGACTACGGTTGATAATTGAATTGTATAATAAAAATGTTAATAGTGCTTACCGAGTTAAAGTAGTTAACGGAAACTACAACCATTGGATAATGGTCAAATTTGACGTGCCTTTCCACAGTAGTTCGTGGTTCAGTTTATTAACTATCCAGTCCTTCAACAATCGTTTGCTCTAAACATTCAAGCTGTTTTTTATCAGTGATTGTATTTCCTTGTACATCAGTAATAAAGAAAATATCTTCTGCTTTTTCACCATAGGTGGCGATTTTAGCTTTATGTAAAGTTACTTCACATGCATGCATGGCAGAACCAATTTGTGACAACAGCCCGGGTCTGTCATAAGCGGTTACTTTCATCATGGTCTGGCTTTGTGTTTCATTATTTTCAAAGCTAACACTCGTAGGAAATTTAAAATGTTTTGCCGCCCTGGGAATATGCTGTGTGATGCCGGGTGTAGAAGTTTCCGGTTGTGTAATGTAATAAGTTAACTTTTCTTTTAACTCATCGATACGTAAGGAATCGGTTAGCTGTGAACCATCTGCTTCCAGAACAAGAAAAGTATCAAGAGTGTAATTATCTTTGGATGTGAAAATTCTCGCATCCATCACGGTTAAATTCATTTGTTCTATTAAAGTTGAGATAATAGTAAATAAATTACTGTTGTACCTGGTATGAATAAATATCTCAGTGCCATCACCTTTAGGTCGCTTACGTAAAAGAATCAGGGGAGTAGAAATATTTTCAGCTTGTAAAATATTTTCTGTATGCCAGATAATCTCATTCGGTGAGTAACGTATAAAGTATTCATCACCAAATGCATCCCATAAAATATCAATGTTTTTTTCAAGCATGTTTTTTGTAACTAATGATTCACGTGCTTGTCGCTGGTAATCTTTGATTCGCTCTGACTGGATGATCGGGTTCTCAAGTCCACGCCGGAAAGCCGCTTCAGTTGCTGCATAAAGTTCACGCAATAATGTACCTTTCCATGAGTTCCAGACCGAAGAACTGGTCGCGCGAATATCGGAAACGGTGAGTAAAAATAAATAATCAAGGTGCATTTTGTCACCCATCTGCTGTGCAAATTCATGTACAACGTCTGTATCAGTGATATCTTTTCGTTGTGCTGTTGATGACATGACGAGATGATAACGGACTAACCATGCTACTAAGTTACTATCAAAGTTGCTTAAGCCGTGTTCTTTACAAAATCTCATTGCATCTTCTGCACCTAACGCAGCATGATCACCACCACGTCCTTTCGCTATATCATGAAATAAGCCTGCTAATAATACAATTTCCTGTTTCGGAACGTTATTCATGATACTGCTGCATAAAGGAAATTCGTGGTAATGTTCCGGGACAGTATACCGTCGTAAATTTCTAATAACGGTTAGAGTATGTTCATCAACTGTATAAACATGGTAGAGGTCATGTTGCATTTGACCAACAATATTCTCAAATACAGGTAAATACGCCGCAAGAATACCGTAAAGATTCATTCGTCTGAGTTCGTGGGTTACCCCTTCTGTTTGCCGCATAATTTCCATGAACAGGGATTTACAACGTAGATCATTACGAAATTGTTCATTTATTAAATAACGATGGTCTCGTATTAATCGAATAGTATTTGCCCGAACACCTTTGAGCTCAGGATGTTGTTCCAGGATGAGAAAAATTTCTAATAGGGCAAAAGGATAGCGTTTGAAAACACCTTCATGTGTGACTTCGATAAAACCTTTTCGAGCTTGAAAACGATTATTGATTTCAACTGGTTCACTTGAGTCATCAGTAAGTAATATTTCTTCTTTGAATAGTTGTAACAACATTTCATTTAAGCGACTGAGTTCCATCACAGTGCGATAGTACTGCTTCATGAAATATTCTACAGCTAAATGATGGCGATCATCACGATAGCCAAACTGTTTAGCGAGTTCGCGTTGATGATCAAATAACAAACGATCTTCACGTCTTCCGCTAATTACGTGCAAACCAAAACGTACTTTCCACAAAAATGCCTGGCCTTCGTGTAAGGATCGATATTCCTGTTCGGTAAGAAATCCGTCTTTAATTAAATCTTTTAAGGTATCAACACCAAAATGTCGTTTAGCTACCCAACCAATAACCTGAATGTCACGCAAACCACCAGGGCTTTCTTTTATGTTAGGTTCCAGATTATAGGCGGTATCATGATATTTTTGATGACGCTTGATTTGTTCATCAAGTTTTGCCTGAAAAAAATCTTTACTGGGCCAGATTTTATCGGGGGCACAGAGTTCTCTTTGTTTATCGAAGAGTACTTCGGGACCAATTAATAGACGGCCTTCCTGTAAGTTTGTCGCTACAGTAATATCAGCAGTTGCTTCTGTAATACACTCCTCTAAAGTACGAACGCTGTGTCCAATTTCAAGTCCAATATCCCAGAGAAAGGTAATGAATTCTGCAAGAGCTTCGTTATGGTGATCACCATCATTTTTCAACAGAATTTGTACATCAACATCGGAAGCAGGGTGAAGTTCACCTCGACCATAACCACCAACTGCAAGCAAAGCAATATCGGTTGCATCTTCAGCGAAGTATTGCAGCCATGCTTTTATCAGTACCGCGTCAACAATGTTTGAACGTGCATGAACTAATTCAGTTGCTGCACGGCCTGCTTTGAAACGCTGTTTAAGTACATCAGTGGCATTTGTTAATGTATTTTTAAATAATGCTAATATGTTTTCCTGTTTATGAAGTTCGGATTCAAAATGTTTTTCATCAAATAATTCTGAATCATTAAACGGGCTTTTATATCCATTCATGAAATAGTTTCTTCTTTACGTAAAGTTAAAATTTCATGGCCTGTTTCTGTAACAAGAATAGTATGTTCCCATTGTGCCGAAAGGCTGCGATCTTTTGCAACGACTGTCCATCCATCTTTTAAAAGTTTAACATTACGTTTGCCGACATTGATCATCGGTTCAATAGTAAAAATCATGCCAGCCTCAAGTGTTAAGCCTGTATCAGCTTTACCATAATGTAATACTTGCGGTTCTTCATGAAATTTTTCACCTATACCATGGCCACAATATTCCTGAACAACTGAATAGTCATGTGCTTCGGCGTGTTGTTGAATGGCGGCACCAATATCACCGAGTCGAGCACCGGGTTTTACCAGTTCAATCGCTTTTGATAGACATTCATAACTGACCCTGGCGACCCGTTTTCCCTGGATAGAAGCATCACCGACAAAAAACATTTTACTGGTATCACCGTGCCAGCCATCTTTTATGACAGTGATATCAATATTAATCATGTCACCATTTTTTAGGCGCTTTTCATTCGGTATACCGTGGCAAATTACTTGATTAACCGAGGTACAAATGGACTTGGGAAAGCCGTGATAATCCAGAGGAGCTGGGATGGCTTGCTGTTCATTGACGATATAATCGTGACAAATTTTGTCGAGTTCATTGGTGGTGATGCCGACTTGAACATGGGATTCGATCATTTCGAGCACTTCTGCTGCGAGTCGACCTGCGATTCGCATTTTTTTAATATCTTCAACAGATTTGATGGTGATAGCCATTTAGTGGTTCCTGTTACTAAAAGATGCCTAAAAAGTAGGCAAATAGGTAAAAATTCGCATTAATTCAAGAGTTTGAGTGATCTTGATTGTTGCTGCAAGCCAAATATGGTATAAAGCGCGCGCCGATTTGGCAAATTTTAATCGTTTGTATTTTTAGGGAGAATACCCCTACAAAACAAACTAATTTAACGACACACACACACCGACACATTTGTCAGGGTGCTGACTCGAAAACGCTGATTGCTTTCTTCATATAACGCTGAAGGCTTTCAGATATAGACTTTCGTTTTGGTTGATTAAATGGGGTGTGTGGAGGCGTAACCCTAATAGATCTCTCAAGAGATCAGGAGAAATAGAATGAGTGAAGTAAGCATGCGTGAAATGCTTGAGGCCGGCGTACATTTTGGTCAT
>CAZZIS010000136.1:0-4026 GCA_964654445.1 uncultured Thioalkalispiraceae bacterium | reverse complement strand
AAAACTATTATATTTTTTCATCGTATTTTCTCCTGATTTATTTTATGTAAGTGATTAAGGAATGTATCCATTTTATGCAGGATTATTATTGTCTTTACTGTTTTAGCAGGACGCATTAAACATAACCTTCAGTATGCTCCCATAATCCATGCCCACTTTTAACAAAATACCAATTAATTAAGGTAAAATAATGGCCTAGGTAAGATATATTTCTACAAATTCGATATGTGCTAATGCGTGAAAAAAAACTGTTGATTAGATTCAATTAATTTCTATGCATGGAGTATCATTTCTATTTTTCTTTCAACATCATTATGATGTAAACAATATTCAGCAATCGAAAAAATATTTTCCACTTTAAAAAATGCTTAAATTTATAAACTTATGTGCTTTAGTTATATATTGTGCTTTCATTTATTGGCTGTCTTCCAAACATTCCATCCCTACGCCTAAACTTTTTCCCCATCAGGACAAGGTATTTCATCTGGGGGCTTATTTCATAATGGGAACTCTAGCTTGGAGATTTTTTAGAAATTATTGGTCAAAAAACACCATCATTATGAGTTGTAGTGTGCTGTTTTGTCTATTTTATGGAATGACCGATGAATGGCATCAATCTTTTGTACCGGGTAGGGATGCGGATTGGATGGATTTAGTAGCTGATACAATGGGAGCCATTATAGCAATGGGTTTTATAAGTTTTGTTAACAGGAAAATAATTCGATTTAAAATACTTGAGAAAATATTTTCCTGAACTAAATTTTTGGAGCGCGCTTTGTCTATTCGTAGCAGAAGCACGCACCTACTCTTCTATAAAATATAAACGAAGATAAATAATCCTAGCCATACAACATCAACAAAATGCCAATACCAAGCTGCGCCTTCAAAAGCAAAATGGTTTTCAGGCGTAAAATGTCCTTTCCAGCTCCGAAACAATACGACAGACAAGATGATCGCACCCACACAGACATGAAAACCGTGAAAGCCAGTTAACATAAAGAAAGTGGAGCCATAAACTCCCGAACCTAAAGTTAAGCCCATTTCATGATAAGCTTCGTAATATTCAAATGCCTGACAAGCTACAAATAAAAACCCTAAACCTACGGTTGCCATCAAACCTTTGATTAATTGATCACGATTTTTAGCCAATAGACCATGATGCGCCCAAGTACAGGTTACCCCACTTGTTAGTAGTATCAAGGTATTAAGAAATGGTAACCCAAAAGCGCCCATTTCTTCAAAGTCACCCCCTATATTGCCAGGACCATTTGTTGGCCATACCGACTCAAATCCTGGCCATAACATTGCAGTAGAACGCCCCGGACCATCACCAATACCTGCCAGCCAATCTGTTGATAAATTACGTGTATACCATAAGGTACCAAAGAAAACAGCGAAGAACATGATTTCGGAGAAAATAAACCACATCATGCCCATGCGATAAGAGATTCCTACCCCATGATTGTACATCCCTGATTCACTCTCACCCGCTTGTAATGTAAACCACATAGCCAACATCACAATAAAAATCATCAAGCCAAACACCATAATGGTTAAGCCAAAAGAATTACCATTCAAATAGTTTGCAAATCCAATAAACAAAGTCACTAGACCGCCTGTACCAACTACTGGCCAGACCGCCTTATTTGGAATGTAATAAGCATTATTTGTAGACATACACGCTACCCCTTGTTATTTTTTTACTGATTTCTCAGTATTATCAAAAAAAGTATATGCGAGAGTAATTGTTTTATACCTTTCAGGTATTTCAGGATCTACGACAAACCGAACGGGCATTGATTTACCCTCTCGTGGTTTAAACGTCTGATCTGAAAAACAAAAACACTCTGTTTTCTTAAAATATTCAGCTGCAAGTCCAGGTGTTACGCTGGGGATTGCTCTGGCAACCATATTTTTATCTGTTTTGTTCTCAGCATAAAAATTCACCGTGTAGTATTGCCCGGGGTGAATTTTTATTTGATTTTTTTTTATGTGAAATTCTATTGGTGCTGATTTATTAACCGAGGTAACAAACTCTACTGTTATCTCTCTGTTAAGATCAACATCATACTTCACATCAACAACAGCTTTCGATGCTGTTTTACCGTTAAGCCCAGTAATATCACAAAATACATTGTAAATAGGTACTAATGCATATCCAAAACCAAACATACCTAGGGCTATTAAAACCAACTTACGAACCAGTTTGGCGTTTTTTTGTCCTACATCACTCACTGAGACAATGCTCTCATAACTGCAAAAGCATATATGGTTGCAGCAATTGCTATTAAAACAATTGCTGTCAAAATATTCTTTGTTTTTATATTCATTTTATCGCCCAACACTCCCCCAATAATTTATCAGGAAAAGTGTTCTCTTGTTTTCTATCCTATCTACTCGTACTCATAGTAGGTACTTCTTCTGGTGGAGTAGAAAAGGTGTGATAAGGTGGTGGTGAAGGTAAAGTCCATTCTAGACTTTGTTCCTTCGCGCCTTCCCAAACTTCATCAGTTACTTTTTCACCCGTACCACCTTTAATTGTCTTATAAACGATGTATACGAAGATTAGCTGACTTGGCCCATAAATAAAAGCACCAATACTGGAAATCATATTCCAGTCAGTAAACTGTATCGCATAATCAGGGATACGACGTGGCATACCGGCCAAGCCTAAAAAGTGCTGAGGAAAGAAAAGAATATTGACTGAAATAGCCGACAACCAAAAATGCAACTGGGCTAGTCTCTCATCATACATATTTCCTGTCCACTTAGGTAGCCAGTAGTAACCAGCAGCCATTAATACAAAAATAGAGGCGGGAACAAGAGTGTAATGAAAATGAGCAACAATAAAATAAGTATCATGATACTGAAAGTCAGAAGGAGCAATCGCCATCATCAGACCTGTAAATCCGCCCATGGTAAATAACACGACAAAGGCAATTGAAAACAACATAGGGGCTTCAAAAGTCATTGCACCTTTCCACATAGTTGCCGTCCAGTTAAATATCTTTACGGCTGTAGGGATCGCAATTAACATCGTGGCATACATAAAGTACAACTCACCTGCCATTGGCATACCGACTGTAAACATGTGATGTGCCCACACAATAAATGAAAGGAAAGCAATTGCAGCGGTTGCATACACCATCGATGCATATCCAAATAAAGGTTTACGGGCAAAGACAGGAATAATGGTAGATGCCACGCCGAAAGTTGGTAAAATCATGACATAAACTTCTGGATGTCCAAAAAACCAGAAAATGTGTTGATAAAGAACCGGGTCACCCCCACCTGCAGCATCAAAAAAACTGGTATCGAAGAAACGATCGGTTAACAGCATTGTTACCGCACCCGCAAAAACAGGCATAATTGCAATCAACAAGAAAGCTGTAATCAGCCATGTCCAGACAAATAATGGCATTTTCATTAACGACATTGCCGGAGCACGCATATTAAAAATGGTCGCTATAATATTAATCGCTCCCATAATCGATGAGATTCCCAGTAGATGCACAGAGAAAATGGCAAAAGGTAATGCCGATCCAGTTTGCAGGACTAATGGTGGATACAATGTCCAACCAGAAGCAGGTGCTCCGCCTTCCATAAACAATGTGCTTGCCAGTAACAATATGCCAGCAACCAACATCCAGAAACTCATATTATTCATTCTTGGTAACGCCATATCAGGTGCACCAATCATAAGTGGAATCATCCAGTTAGCTAAACCGACGAAAGCCGGCATAACAGCACCAAATACCATAACCAAGGCATGCATGGTAGTCATGGAATTAAAAAACTGAGGATCAACAAATTGCATACCTGGCTCAAAAAGCTCTGATCTGATAATCAAAGCCATCGTTCCACCGACAAAAAACATAACCAGTGCAAACACTAAATACAATGTTCCTATATCTTTATGATTGGTGGTAACAATCCACCTTAATATACCCTTTGCAGGCCCATGATCGTGATGATCGTCATGTTCAGCTGTTACAGCAGACATACTCAATACCTCTTTTAATATTT
>CAZZIS010000135.1:0-4031 GCA_964654445.1 uncultured Thioalkalispiraceae bacterium | reverse complement strand
GATGCCAAAATCCATTAGATCAATCCGCGTAGCCGCAATGGATTATTTATCCCGTCGCGAACATGCCACGTATGAGTTATTTCAAAAACTTTTAGCAAAGGAAGAATATGAAGCCGATGAAATTTCAGAAGCTTTAGCTCGTTTAGCCGAGCAAGGTTTATTAAGTGATGAGCGATTTACGGAAGCTTTTATTAACCAGCGAATAAACAGGGGATCTGGCCCCTTAAAAATTCGTGCTGAATTGCGCCAAAAGGGCGTAAGTGATGCTATGATCGAGACATTTTTGAATGAGCGTGATGTTCAGTGGCAAGAAAGTGCCTTAGCCGTGCGCATTAAAAAGTACGGTTCAGAACGACCTTCGGACCTGAAAGAAACCGCAAGACAAAGCCGGTTTTTACAGTCACGGGGGTTTTCAAGTGAACAGACGCGTTATGCTATGAACAATTATGGCAATGAGCATGATTAATAATAATTAAATGTCATAGCTGATTTAATAACTTAAACAAGAAGTAACAAAGCCAGATGAAAACCAGTATTAAAACCAGTGCCCAATTACGTCAAGCCTTCCTTGATTTTTTTAGTGAACAAGGTCATGAAATAGTGCCTTCAAGTTCACTGATTCCCGGCAATGATCCTACCTTGTTATTTACCAATGCCGGAATGGTTCAGTTTAAAGATGTTTTCCTTGGTCAGGACAAACGTAATTATGTACGAGCAACTTCATCGCAACGTTGTGTGCGCGCGGGTGGCAAACATAATGATTTAGAAAATGTTGGTTATACCGCACGTCACCACACGTTTTTTGAGATGTTAGGTAACTTTAGTTTTGGCGATTATTTTAAGCGTGAGGCTATTAACTATGCGTGGGCATTTTTAACTGAAGTCTTACAATTACCTAAAGACAAACTTTGGGTCACTGTTTATGAAAGTGATGATGAAGCAGCAGATATTTGGTTAAATGAAATTGGTATAAACAAGAACTGCCTGACTCGCATTGGCGATAAAAAAGGTGGCAAAAAATACGAAAGTGATAATTTCTGGTCTATGGGTGATACCGGCCCATGTGGTCCTTGTACTGAAATTTTTTATGACCACGGTGAAGACATTGTCGGTGGTCCTCCTGGAACACCGGAAGAAGATGGCGATCGTTACATTGAAATCTGGAACCTTGTGTTCATGCAATACGATCGTGATAAAGATGGAAAATTAAATCCATTACCAAAACCTTCTGTTGATACCGGCATGGGTTTAGAACGTCTTGCTGCGATTATGCAAAATGGGCACAGTAATTATGATATTGATTTATTCCAAAATTTAATTTCAGCAGTTGCAAAAGAAACTAACTGTAAAGATAAAGAAAACAACTCGTTAAAAGTTATTGCCGATCATATTCGCTCTTGTAGTTTCCTTATCGTTGATGGTGTGTTGCCGTCTAATGAAGGGCGAGGATATGTTTTACGTCGTATTATTCGGCGCGCACTTCGTCATGGAAATAATCTTGGACAAAAAGAGGCCTTCTTTTACAAGTTAGTTAAACCCCTGGTAAAAGAAATGGGCGATGCATATCCTGAGCTAAAAGATGCTCAAGCTAAAGTTGAAAAAGCATTACATCAGGAAGAAGAACGTTTTGCTGAAACTCTGGAAAAAGGCCTGACTATATTAGAGCAAGCTATCAGCGAAATGAAGGGTAAAGAGATTCCAGGTGAAGTTGTTTTTAAACTTTATGACACTTATGGTTTCCCTGCAGATTTAACTAACGACATAGCACGTGAACGCAATTTAACTTTAGATATGGCAGGCTTTGAAAAAGCCATGGAAGCACAACGTGAACGTGCACGTGCCGCGAGTACTTTTGCTGGACACTATGAAGGTGCGTTAGATATTGAAGGTGAAACAGAGTTTACCGGTTATGATCATTTAGAAGGTCAGTCAAAAATTGAAGCGATTTATGTTGACGGCAAAGAAGTTAAGCAAATAGGAAAAAATCAAACAGCTATGTTGGTATTAGAACAAACGCCATTTTATGCAGAGTCTGGTGGACAGATGGGAGACAGCGGTTTATTAACGAGCGGTAAAACTGAGTTTGAAGTCATTGATACTCAAAAGCAGGGCGCAGCTGTCTTTGGCCATTATGGTGAAGTTCTGCAAGGTTCATTGAAAGTCGGTGATACAGTAACTGCTCAGGTTAATAGCGAACGTCGACAGGCAATTATGGCCAATCATTCAGCAACCCATTTACTTCATGCCGCACTGCGTACTGTTTTAGGTGAACATGTTTCACAAAAAGGTTCACAGGTTCAGGCTGAACGTTTACGTTTTGATTTTTCTCAACCTGAAGCGGTTACTGCAGAACAAATTAAAGAGATTGAATATTTAGTTAACCAACACATTCGTTTAAACCACCAGGTTGATACCAACATCATGACACCTGATGAAGCGAAAGCCAGTGGTGCAATGGCTTTGTTTGGTGAAAAATACGGTGATGAAGTGCGTGTTTTGAGTATGAGTGAATTCTCGGTTGAACTTTGTGGTGGTACCCACGTTTCGCATACGGGTGATATTGGCTTATTCAAAATTATAAGTGAAAGTGGTGTTGCAGCCGGTATTCGTCGTATTGAAGCAGTTACTGCTGAGCATGCTTTAGATTGGGCTGATAAAGGCGAAAGTCAGTTAGCCGAAATAGCGGCAATGTTAAAAGGCAATCGTGAAGATGTATCGACTCGTGTTAGCCAGCTAATGGATAAAAACCGTAGTTTAGAAAAAGAACTCGCACAGCTTAAAGGTAAGTTGGCGAGCAGCCAGGGTTCGGACTTGTCTTCACAAGCGGTTGATGTAAACGGTATTAAAGTTTTAGCTGCCAGGATTGAAGGTGCCGATGTTAAAACATTGCGTGATACTCTTGATCAATTAAAAAACAAGCTGGGTACTTCAGCTATCGTATTGGCAGCGGTAAATGGTGATAAGGTCAGTTTGGTTGCGGGAGTTAGTAAAGATGCAACGAAGAAAATTAAAGCCGGTGATTTGGTCAATTCTGTTGCAACCCAGGTTGGTGGAAAAGGTGGTGGACGACCTGATATGGCTCAAGCGGGTGGAGATCAACCTGAGAATTTGTCAATTGCATTAAAAAGTGTCGCGAATTGGGTGCAAGATCAAACGGGATAAATTTTGTGACCGTTATATTAAGGGTATTCCCTAAGCTTTAATGTTTATCCTTATCCGTTATTATGTGCTTTAAATAATAATGATTTTCATTTAGTTATAGACACGAGTTATCCCTTTTTAAAACGTGCCTTTTGCACGATTGCCTTATTAGTCACCCTTTTTCAAGGCTTTCTCTTTAAATTTGTGACGAATTAGTGTTTAATTTGCGTCCTTTTTTCGTGGGTAAAAAATGGCTTTAATCGTTCAAAAATATGGTGGTACCTCGGTTGGCTCGGTTGAAAAAATCGAAAATGTCGCTGAACGCCTGATCGCGACGAAAAAAGCCGGACACGATGTCGTTGTTGCTGTATCGGCCATGAGTGGTGAGACTAACCGTCTGGTTGAAATGGCTCATCAAATCTCAGATAAGCCTGATCCACGCGAATATGATGTTTTAGTTTCGACTGGTGAGCAGGTTACTATTGCTTTGTTAAGCATGGCATTAAAAGAACGAGGCTGTGAAGCGCGCTCGTATACCGGCTCACAAGTACATATATTAACTGATAGTGCTCATACTAAAGCCCGTATTCTTGATATTGATGAAGCAAAAATTCGAGTTGATTTAGATAAAGGTCGGGTAGTTATTGTAGCGGGCTTCCAGGGCCGGGATGAACACGGAAACATCACAACATTAGGTCGTGGTGGCTCCGATACTACCGCTGTTGCTTTGGCTGCGGCTTTAAAGGCTGATGAATGTCAGATTTACACCGATGTGGATGGTGTATATACCACTGACCCTAGAGTAGTACCTGATGCGCGTCGCCTGGAAAAAATAACCTTTGAAGAAATGCTGGAAATGGCCAGTTTAGGCTCAAAAGTACTGCAAATTC
>CAZZIS010000134.1:0-4077 GCA_964654445.1 uncultured Thioalkalispiraceae bacterium | reverse complement strand
TTAAAGCAACACCCTTTCTATCCCACCTTTCTTAACTTTCTCAATAAATTCTTTTTCCCACTTCTCACCCATCATGCGGTTGGCAAGTTCAATAACAATATATTCTGTTTCTAAACCGGTATCATTTTCATAACGAGACAAACCTTGCTGGCAGGCAGGACAAGAGGTTAACAATTTAACTTTATTATTTTTAACTATTAACTCACCCGTTAACTGACTGATACCTTTTTGTAACTCTTGTTGTTTACGAAAACGTATTTGCGTCGAGATATCAGGGCGACTCACAGACAAGGTACCGGCTTCACCACAACAACGATCCGCCAATAAAACATCTTGTCCGAGTAAAGTTTCAGAAACACGAATTGGATTATGTTTTTTCATAGGGGTATGACATGGATCATGATACATATACTGCATACCCTCATCAGCTTCCGTTCGAACCCCTTTCTCCATTAAGTACTCATGAATATCCAATAAACGGCAGCCGGGGAAAATCTTATCAAATTGATATTGAAGCAACTGATCCATACAGGTACCACAGGAAACAATGACTGTTTTAATGTCCATGTAGTTCAGTGTGTTCGCAACTCGATGAAACAAAACCTGGTTATCAACTGAAATTTCCAAACCTTTTTCAGCATCACCCCCGGCTCGTTGTGGATAACCACAACATAAATAACCCGGAGGTAAAACAGTTTGCACACCTGTTTCATACAGCATCGCTAATGTTGCCATGCCAACATCACTAAATAAACGTTCCGAACCACAGCCTGGAAAATAAAATACTGCTTCAGACTCATCCGTCACTTTAGCCGAATCACGTATAATAGGAATAACTTTATCATCTTCAATATTTAATAATGCACGTGACGTTTGTTTAGGTATTTTTGCGGGCATCGGTTTTCGCATAAAATGAACAATTTGCTGAGTGGCACGTGTCAGTCCCGTTGTTGCCGCAGGTTGCTGTTCTTTTGTAATACGTAAACGTCTGGCCCATGCTGAAGCAAAGCGTTGTGCACGATAACCCCATTCAATCATGCCCTTGCGCATAATTTTAATGGTACGGGGATCGCTTACATTTAAAAACTGCATGGACATCCAGCTACCTATATTAAAGCGTTTTTCACCCTTATTTTTTAATATAGTACGCATTGTTATTGATACATCACCAAAGTCAATATTTACCGGACAAGGTGATAAACACTTATGACAAACAGTACAATGATCGGCAATATCATTCATTTCAGCAAAGTGGCGTAAAGAAACACCACGGCGTGTTTGTTCTTCATAAAGAAAGGCTTCAATAATCAAACCTGATGCAAGAATTTTATTTCGTGGTGAATACAACATATTAGCGCGAGGAATATGTGTACTACATTCTGGTTTACATTTACCACAACGTAAACAATCTTTAACCATATTATTTAATTCGCCGAGTTCACTCGCCTCAAGAATCAAAGCTTCTTGTTCAACCAAGCGTAATGAAGGCGTATACGCATTATCCAGCCCTGCATTTGAAACAAGTTTTTCCGGGTTAAACAAACTACCCGGATCAATTTTTTTCTTATAGTTTGCAAATTCAGTTTTAATATCATCTGATAAAAATTGCATCTTGGTAATACCGATACCATGTTCACCGGATATCACGCCACCTAAATTTTCAGCCAGGTTCATGATACGTTCAACAACCTTATCCGCTTCATGCATCATGACATAATCATTTGAGTTAACGGGGATATTAGTATGTACGTTACCATCACCGGCATGCATATGTGTCGCAACAAACAAGCGGCTAGAGCGAATATTAGTATGAATACCATCCAGTTTTTTACGCACACCTTCTAAATCATGCCCGGCAAAAATTTCTTTTAATGGCTTTTCTATATAACGCTGGTAGGAAATACGTAACTCACGACGCTGTAATAATTTAAATAATGTATCACCCTCTCTGATCGTTGATTGAGTTTCTTCATTTAATAAATCCAGATGTGCCTGCGCTGGCTCATCTATTTTTTCCAGAATAATTTTCCAGCAATTATATGTTTGTTCTAAATATGACAGTGCTGCTTTTTTCTTTGCTTCTATAATCGCAATGCGTTCATCACTTTCCTTATAATCAGGGACCTGTCCTGCAACCATGGTATGAAGTTCAGGCATATCCGTTTTAAGATAAGCCTGAACCTCTTCGATCATTGCCAGTTTATTTTTCGTTGAAAGCTCAATATTAATACGTTCAATGCCATCGTTATATTCAGATAAGCGAGGCAAAGGAATAACAACATCTTCATTAATTTTAAAGGCGTTAGTATGCGCAGCAATTGCTGCTGTGCGAGAACGGTCAAACCAGAATTGTTTACGCGCCTCTGCACTCACCGCAACAAAACCTTCTGCCTCACGAGCATTCGCCAGGCGCACTACTTCAGAAGCGGCTGAAGCAACAATTGATTCTTCATCACCCGCAATGTCAACCAGCAATACCATTTTTGGTAAATCTCTTCGCGGTGCTTTGGTCGTGTAATCAACAGCCTTAACATAACGCTCATCCAGATGTTCCATGCCCGCAAGCTGAACTCCCGCAAGATTATCAAGATAATCTTTTGTTTCAGTAATTGCGGGTACGGCTTTATGCAAATCAGCGGCAAAAAATTCCAGACAAACAGTTCGAATATATTTAGGCATGACATGCAAAGTAAATACGGCAGAAGTAATAATGCCGTCACAGCCTTCTTTTTGAATACCCGGCAACCCACCTAAAAACTTATTGGTAACATCTTTACCCAAACCTTGTTTGCGTAATTGTGCTCCGGGTATTTTTAAAATTTCTGCCTCAGCTGGATCACTCATGGCTGTCACGCCAGTACTGTCATAGCGGGTTAAACTGAACTCTGCGATATCAGTTTCATGAATTTTACCCAGGTTATGGTTTAACCGTTCAACCTCTAGCCATGAGTTGTCCGGCATGACCATACGCCATGAAACAAGGTTATCCAGTGTCGTGCCCCACAATACGGCTTTTTTACCACCTGCATTCATTGCAATGTTGCCACCAATACAAGAGGCATCTTGTGAGGTTGGATCTACCGCAAACACATAACCTGAAGCTTCTGCTCTTTCTGAAACACGACGTGTCACCACCCCTACTTCACAATGAATAGTTGGTACCGCTTTTTCCACCCCGGGAATTTGCCGTAAAACCACTTCACCCAGAGCATCCAGCTTTTCAGTGTTAATCACCGCACAGTTACTGGTTAAAGGCACCGCACCGCCGGTATAACCTGTACCACCACCACGCGGGATGATTGCGAGTCCGAGTTCTCGACAAGCTTCAACAATGTCATAAATTTCACGTTCTGAATCAGGATTAATGACGACGACAGGATATTCAACACGCCAATCCGATGCATCGGTTACATGTGAAACCCGAGCTAAACCATCAAAGCAAATATTGTCACGACGAGTGATTTTTTTAAGTCGTTTAAGTGTTTTTTTACGCAATTCATTCTGCTGAGGAAACCAGGACTCAAAACGAGCAATTGCATCACGTGTCAGTGATGCCAGTTCAAGTGCCTGTTGGTTTGCATTGTTCGACGCATGATGACCGTTAGCACGTGATTCAATTTGATCTAAACGGTGATGCAACGCTTTAATGAGCATGCTGAGCCGTTTACTGTTTTCCAGCAAATCATCCTGAATAAACGGGTTACGGCTCACTACCCAGATATCACCCAAAACCTCGAATAACATTCGTGCAGAACGCCCGGTCACACGTTCCTGACGCAAAGATTGCAAAATATCCCAGGCATATTCCCCAAGAAAACGGATTACAATCTCACGATCGGAAAAGGAGGTGTAATTATAGGGAATTTCGCGAATTCGCTTGTTTTGAGTCATAAAAACGGCAGTTTCTTTGATTTAAAGCGGTATTTTAGCATTGAATGATAAAGGCAGGTAGTTCTCCATTCTATTGGTTCCGTCATTGCATTCCTGGAACCAATCTACTCTAAAAATAACGTAGGTTGGATCAAGCGCAACGGATCCAACTATTTTATCTCTTAAAAGCCGACTTACAAACCCATA
>CAZZIS010000133.1:0-4132 GCA_964654445.1 uncultured Thioalkalispiraceae bacterium | reverse complement strand
CTTGATGGCTCGATTAGTTCCTGTGTAGAACTAATATGGAAACACTCATGATATTTATATAAATAATACTTAACGATCAACCACTAGCTATGTAAAACTATTTCTCAACAGGCAATCCAGCCTTCTTCCACGCAGTCATATGCCCGGCCAGATAGCTTATATTTTCAAACCCTGACAAACTAAATGCCAGTTTTGCAATACCGGCTCTGGGTCCATGTTCACAATAAAGCACCACGGGTTCCGTTTTTTTATAACTGTTCAGCTTATCGGTGGTAAATGCTGTCCAGAATGGAATATGCAGTGCACCTGGCACATGGCTGGCTTGGTATTCATAGCTTGAACGCACATCTATAATAACCGGTGCCTGACCATTTTTTATTAAAGTCAGTAATTCATCTTGTTGCATATAACCCTCTCCTATCGAAGTGCAAGCAAACAGAAATAAATTAATAATCATTATCAATAAAGCTCTGTAGCTTTTCATTTGTTTAGTCATTGAAGTTGAGTGTCCCATCTGTCGTATTAATAAAAAATACTTTCCCAAAACCCGCAATATATCTTCCTTTAACGGCTGTTAAAGCGATCAAATGAAAATCAGAGAGGCTACGCAGCAAATCTATGGTTTCTCCAAACCGTTGTTTCATTTTTTGTAATTGTTGGTGATAGCGTTCATCGGTTTTTTTAATTTTGCTGACTGCACAATTAAACGTTACCCTTTCACGGGCAAACAGGTTTTTTGTTTCTTGTTCGGGTTGAATAAAAAGAATGCTGGCAGTACCTTTTACTAACATATTTTTAGTGTGTGCAGCCATATCACTGACATAAATATAAAACACCCCTTGTGCATCTCTTACGTAGGGTGCATAACTGGATTCAGGTTCACCTTGAGCAGTCACTGTTGATAACAGTAAGGTTTGCTGTGATTGAATTAAATCATAACAATTCTGATTAAGCTGTTCCTGTTCTTGCTGACTGATTTTATTCATCCGCCATTTCCTTTATCTGTTGATGTCTGTAGCAATCTACAGTATGATCATTCACCAGTCCCACTGCCTGCATATAAGCATAACAAATAGTAGCACCAACAAATTTAAATCCATTTTGTTTCAAGCTTTTACTCATTTGTTCAGATTCTTTCGTGGTAACAGGTATCTGATTAAACTGTTGCCAGTTATTTTGTATGCTTTTCCCATCGACAAACTGCCAAATATAGCGTTCAAAACTGTCATATTTTTGCTGTATTTTTAAAAATGCTTTGGCGTTATTTATCGCAGCATTCACCTTAAGTTTGTTTCTGATTATCTCAGGATTATTCAACAGTTGCAGGACTTTATCCTGGTCATATTGGACTATCTTTTCAGCATCAAAATCATCAAATGCTTTTCTATAGCCTTGCCGTTTATTTAAGATAGTTGACCAGCTTAGCCCAGCTTGGGCGCCTTCAAGTATCAAAAATTCAAATAATAAACCATCATCATGGACTGGAACACCCCATTCCAAATCATGATACTTTTCTTCTGAAGAAGATGAAAGTGCCCAGTCACATTTTCTCATATTAATCTATATTTTTTACTACTCAGCATTTTACGCAAGGTTATTCAATTTCATTGTCATTTCGACCAGCGGGACGACTGTATGGATGCAGAAGGTAGGGTAATGCATAACACCATGGATAATGTGTAGTAGAACAACGCAGGAGAAGTTGTCGAGGAGCAATTACCGAGAAATCTTGTATTGCAACTCTGAATTCAAACTTAAGATTCCTCTCTACGCTCGGAATGACACTGTATGCTGAATAGTCACTCTTATTTTTTCATCATGCTCTTTAGATCGGAAAAAGGGTTAAAGGTCGAATCAGCCCCATGATCTTCAGCAGTGGAAACATCAACTCCACCGTAACGAATCTGTTCTTCAAAACGGGAATGTTCGTTGTCATGGCAATAAAGGCACAATAATTCCCAGTTACTGCCATCTTCAGGGTTATCATCATGATTATGATTCCTGTGGTGTACTGTTAATTCACGCAAATTACTGTGGTTAAATTCACGCGCACAACGCCCACAAACCCAGGGATAAAGCTTTAACGCTTTTTCTCTGTAGTTTTTTTCTCGGTCTTCTTTATATTTTCGTGCTTGCGCAATAAGTTCTTCTGCACCAGATTTTTTTACCATTTTTAGTCAACTCTATGTTTTTTGTTTTTCCAAGATAATGCTCAACCATGTACCCATATATAATTTTTTAACAATATTTTGTAGGTTCTAGTTTACTCTTGCAATTGGAAGTGAGGCTTCAGCCTCGCCTGATTCAAGCGAGGCTGAAGCCTCACTTCCAGTTTTTAATTTGACCTACGCATCGATATAGGTTTTATAATCTAGTTGAGATCGCCTTATCACTTCATAAGCTTCTTCTCTACCATACACACAGGTGATCTGACAGGCACTCTTTTCGCCTGGAAGATTTTTATAGGTCAGAAAATAATGTTTCAATCGATTGATATAGGACTCAGGGCAATCTGTTACATCAGTCCATTGCCTATAAAATTCATCGCCTTTCATTACCGCAATAATTTTATCATCTGCTTCACCGTGATCAATCATCCGAAAGCCGCCTATTGGAATTGCAGGCAAAATAATATTACCATGAGTAACACTACGTTCACTTAAAACACAGATATCTAAAGGGTCTCCATCGCCTCTCAATACTTCTATATCACCCGCTCTTTCTCTGGCATATTCGGCCACCCTTTCATCACAATAGGTTTGCGGAATAAAACCATAAAGTGTAGGGATGGAATTAGAAAATTTTTGTGGCCGGTCTACCTTAAGATAGCCGCTTTCCTTATCAATCTCATACTTTACTGTATCACTAGGTACAATTTCGATAAAAGCGGTTACCACTTCGGGCACATTATCTCCAGCACTGATACCATGCCATGGGTGAGCTTTGTGTTGTAAATTCATTTGTTTTGCTTTTTTAAATTAGTCACTATTTTTTGTAGTTCAATAATTAATGCCGGAATATCATCCTGAATAATACTCCAAAAGTATCGTTATCTATCCCTAAATATCCGTGAATGAGCCTATTTTGAGTTGCAATAATTTGTCGCCAAGGCATGGATTAATTAGCTTTTCGTATTGTTTCAGGTATATGATTAGCAGCCTCACCAATCAATTCTAAATTACGCACTGTAGCATCGTAATTCAAACCCGTTCGTTCAAATGTTTCCAGATCAAAATCTTCACAATAAGTCACAACATTATCAGCAAAGTTAATCATATCATCTAAATAAAAATGCCATTCTCGATCAGACATTAACAGCTTCTCGCTCGATAAATGGTTTCAATTCAGGACGCAGAGATTTCTCTGTAACCAGATCAACAGGTTGCCCGAGTTCATCTTCTAAAAGAAATTGAATTCCAAAATATTTCGTAGAAGTTGCAGGACCATCAAAAGCCACTACGATATCAATATCGCTATCAGCCCTAGCTTCATTACGAACTGTTGACCCAAACAAGGCCAAGCGTGTGACACCATACCTACTAACCAGTTCTGGTTTAAAATGCCTTAAAACATCCAGTGTTTGCTTACAATTCATAACTTTTTTCATTGTATTTTTCCCCTCAAATAGCATCCAGCTACTGATCCCTTAGCCATCAACAAACGGAGTATTCAAGAAAGAAAACAACAGATTCTTAGCCACCCGTTGCACTCATATATCTCAAAATAATAGGTTGTTCTTTTAGATCAAACTCATGTTTTTCCGGTTTAATCTGCATAGCATCAATAATAGCCTGCTTCAGTTTTTCTCTATCCCCAGGATTAGCTCTTATGACTCTTTTTAAATCTACCGAATGATCATTTCCCAGACAAAGCAGTAATTTTCCTTCAACTGTTAATCTCACCCGATTACAGGTACTGCAAAAGTTTGCACTATGAGGTGATATAAAGCCAACTCGGCTGTCTGTTCCTGTTACCTGAAAATAGACAGATGGGCCACCTGTATTATCGAGGATAGACTTTAATTCAAACTCATTTTGCAAATCCGATTTAATTAAATCACTGGAATAATACACTTCGGCCCGATCATGGCTATCAACAACACCCAACGGCATTTCTTCTATAAAACTAATAT
>CAZZIS010000132.1:0-4174 GCA_964654445.1 uncultured Thioalkalispiraceae bacterium | reverse complement strand
CCCCGAGATCAAGCGAATAAATAATGGCATCTTTAATAATGTCAGGCACATCATTTTCAACAATTCGTTTAGCCAGCCCTTCTGCTAATGCTGTTTTACCGACACCGGCTTCACCAACAAACAAAGGGTTATTTTTACGACGACGGCATAACACTTGAATAGTACGTTCAACTTCTTCAGATCTGCCAATCAACGGATCAATTTTTCCAGCTTCAGCCAGTTCGTTTAAGTTTGTCGTATATTGGGTTAAAGGGTTTTGTGCTGCCGCTTCTTTTTCGTCTTCAGACAACTCGATATCTTCATCTATTTCTTCATCGGAAGATAATCGATTAATACCATGAGAAAGGTAGTTCACCACTTCAAGGCGACTAATATCCTGTTTTTTGAGAAAGAAAACAGCTTGTGATTCCTGTTCACTAAAAATAGCAACCAGTACATTTGCCGCAGAAACTTCCTGTTTTCCTGAAGATTGAACATGAAATACTGCGCGTTGTAATACACGCTGAAAACCCAGTGTAGGTTGAGTATCCCGTTCGTCATTCAGTGGCAGCAAAGGCACGGTTTCCTGCAAAAAGGTATCGAGCTCTGTTTTTAACGCCGGAATATCTGCCCCACATGCTAATAGAATTTCGCGTGAAATATTATTATCCAGTAATGCTAACAATAAATGTTCAACTGTCATGAATTCATGGTTATTACCACGTGCTTCACGAAAAGCCTGGTTTAATGTTTGCTCTAGTTCTTTGTCCAGCATCTTAATATAGCCTTTGTATTTATGAATCGGTTTCCAATGTGCATAACAATGGATGTTGATTCTGTCTCGAATAGTCGTTTACCAGTTCAACTTTTGTTTCTGCTATATCACGAGTATAGACGCCACAGACACCTTTGCCTTTGGTATGTACATTTAACATGACATTTTGTGCTTTTTCATGAGGCAGGTTAAAGAAAGCCTGCAATATGTGCACCACAAAATCCATTGGTGTGTAATCGTCGTTAAGAATAATCACCTTATACATAGGTGGTTTCTTTAGCTTGGGTTTTGCTTCTTCAACCGCTACGCCATCATCGAACCCGTCATCGGGAATTTGTTGTAACTCTTTGCTCATAACTTAAATTCTAACTGATTAGACCTTTTTTTGTGATCACTGTTTCAAAATGATGAATAAAATTTGTGCATAATGTGAAAAATTGTCTATATTTGTTTTGATAATCGTATTTTCAATATGGTGAGTAGTTATTTCACATTTATTGTGGATATTCACACAAACCTTCATTGGAATGTATGGGATCAAATGATGTTTTTCAATGACACGGAGGCTAGGAAGCAATGTCTAGAGGTACGGTAAAGTGGTTCAGTAATAGTAAAGGTTACGGGTTTATTTCACCGACTGAAGGAGGCGAGGATATTTTCGCGCATTTTTCGGTGATTACTATGGAAGGGTATAAAACCCTGAAAAAAGGACAAGTTGTTGAGTATGAAGTTATTGCGGGTCCTAAAGGCCAGCAAGCTACTGAAATTAAATTAGGTGATATTCCTGAGCACGAAATCAGCAGCACTCAGCACTAAACCTTTTATTAAAATCTATAAATACCTCGCCAAATTATTGGCCGAGGTACATTTTTGTCTTGAATATACAAAACAAGAACAAGATCAAAAAATATCACAACAGAGTCGCAAAGAACGCAGAGGAAAATAATATGAAATTGCAATAAGTAAAAACTCTGCGATCTTTGCGTCTCTGCGGTAAAAATATATTCATAATTAGCGTAACATCTGCTGATGTCCCTGATTCTCTTCAATAAACCCTACGGCGTTATCAGCCAGTTCAGTGAACATGAAAAGCACACCTCTCTCGCAGAATTCATCACAGAAAAAGGCTTTTATCCCGCAGGTCGGCTCGATCATGATAGCGAAGGTTTATTAATCCTCACAGACGAAGGCAAAATCCAGCATTGCTTAAGCCATCCCAAACATAAACAACCAAAAACATACCGGGTTCAGGTTGATGGTGAGATAACGGATGCAGCACTCAGTGAACTTGAAAATGGCGTTACCTTAAAAGACGGTCTAACCCTGCCCGCAAAAGCGAAAAAAATAGATGAGCCCACATTATGGCCACGTAATCCACCTGTCCGTTATCGCGCAGAAATCCCGACTTCATGGTGTGAATTAACCATTACCGAAGGCAAGAATCGCCAGGTACGTAGAATGACAGCTGCAGTTGGTTTCCCTACTCTACGTCTGGTACGTTATTCCATTGGTGAGTTTACAATAGATGGCTTATCACCCGGAGAATGGCGTAAAATCCCGACTCCACAACAACTTACACAGCAAGCAGATGCAATTAAATTACTGGGCACCCCACGTCACCGTCGCAGCCATCATTCAACACGAAGGAAAGTTTCTTCTGGTCGAGGAAAACGTTCTTGATAAAGATAACAGCACGGCAAAAAAAGTTATTAACCAACCTGCCGGTCATTTGGAAAATAATGAATCTTTGATTGAAGCTGTTATCCGGGAAACGTTAGAAGAAACACGCTGGGAATTTTCTCCTTCATATATCAGTGGCATCTACCGCTGGGTGCATGATAATGGTGAAACTTATTTACGTATCTGTTTTACAGGTAAAGTAAAAAATGAAAATACTAAGTTACATTTAGATACAGGAATTGAACGTGCTATATGGTTAACAGAAAAAGAAATTAGAGAGCATGCAAGTTTACGCAGCCCATTAGTCATAAAGTCAATTGAAGATTATATCGCCGGACAAAAATATCCTTTATCTTTAATTCAAGATATAAATTAAATAATATGAATTTAAAACAAGACTCAAATATATTTGTTGGTATGTCAGGTGGTGTTGATTCATCTGTCGCGGCATTGCTTTTAAAGCAACAAGGTTTTTCTGTGCACGGTCTTTTCATGAAGAACTGGGAAGGTGATGATGAAGACGGCTATTGTGCGGCTGAAGAAGATTTGAGTGATGCGCAAAAAGTTTGTGATACGTTAAAAATTCCTCTGCAAGGCGTTAATTTTTCTGATCAATATTGGGATCGTGTATTTGAATATTTTTTACAGGAATATGCTGCAGGTAGAACACCTAACCCCGATATTCTTTGTAATAAAGAAATAAAATTTAAAGCATTTTTAGATTATGCCATTTCGCAAGGTGCTGAAAAAATTGCCACGGGGCATTACGCTCGTATCCGTTTTGAAGATGGTGTTTATAAGCTCATTAAAGGCATCGACAATAATAAAGACCAAACCTATTTTTTATATACTTTAGGACAAGAACAACTTTCTAAAAGTCTGTTCCCGATTGGTGAGTTAGAAAAACCGGAAGTCCGTCGACTCGCTGAAGAAAACAACCTGATAACTTTTAATAAAAAAGACAGCACCGGAATTTGTTTTATTGGCGAACGTGACTTTAAAGCTTTTTTACAACGTTATTTACCTGCGCAACCCGGTGAAATGCAAACACCTGAAGGTATTAATGTTGGTCAACATGATGGCTTGATGTATTACACTCTTGGGCAACGTCAGGGTTTAGGCATTGGTGGTTTGAAAGATTTTAATGATACGCCCTGGTATGTCGCTGACAAGGATTTAGAAAATAACATCCTCATCGTAGTACAAGGAAACGATCATCCTCTGCTACACCAAAAAGAATGTGCTGCAAATGATATGTCCTGGGTTCAGGGTTATGCACCTTCTTTATCTTTTCGCTGTGCGGCCAAAACACGTTATCGGCAACAGGATGCTGATTGTCTGGTCGAATACAATGAAGCCAGTCAATGCTGGCAGATAAAATTTGATCAATCACAATGGGCGATCACTCCGGGGCAAGCTATTGTATTTTATGATGGTGAAGAATGTCTCGGTGGTGGGACAATTATATCTAATAAACCCTGATACCAAATTACAACACAAACTGTCATTGCGAGCTATGTCTTTTATGGCGAAGCAATCTCAAGCTTAATGCGTTATCATCATGAGATTGCTTCATTCACAGACTACTGCGTTTTACTCGCAGCTAAAGTAAAGGCTCCATCGATGCCAGAACGTGTAGAACACGTTAGGGTAATACTGACGAAACGCGTAGCGGTTCATTAAGTGATGCCAGAACGTGTAGAACACGTTAGGGTAATACTGACGAAACGCGTAGCGGTT
>CAZZIS010000131.1:0-4387 GCA_964654445.1 uncultured Thioalkalispiraceae bacterium | reverse complement strand
ACATCATGGAAACGTAATCAAGACGATCCATGTAAGGAATACTTTGATTAAACGGTTTGTACTCGGCCAGTTTTTCTGTACCACGATGCAGTAAGCCAACATGAGGATCAGCACGTTGAATAACCTCACCATCCATTTCAAGAACCAGGCGCAACACACCATGTGCAGCAGGATGTTGAGGCCCGAAATTCAATGTGTAATTACGAATCTCAGGCATTACTACTGTCCTTTTCTGTCATACGATCGGCATAACGATGATCATCACGATAAATACGTGGCGTATTCACACGTGTTTCAATTGAAACCGGTTGGTAAATAACACGCTTCTTGTCTGCGTCATAACGCATCTCAACATTACCGCATAAAGGAAAATCTTTACGAAAAGGATGACCAACAAAACCATAATCCGTCAGGATACGACGCAAGTCCGGATGACCATCAAAAATAATACCGTATAAGTCAAAGGCTTCACGCTCAAACCAGTTTGCGCCATTCCAAATATTAACTACCGATGCTACCTGAGGTGGTTCGCCATCAGCAAAAACACGAATGCGGAGTCGATGATTATTTTTTACGGATAATAACTGGTAAGTAACAGCAAAACGTTCACCATCCCAGTCACCATCAGCATATTCACTGTAATCAACGCCACACAAATCAATCATTTCTTCAAAATGAAATTCAGCTTCATCTCTTAATGCTGTACAAACTTCAATTAAGTTTTGTTTTTTAACAACGAAGTTGAGCTGGCCAACACTAACGAAACATTCGTCAAACATACCCGCAAAACGATGACGTAATGAGTCAGCTAATTTATTGTAATAATCAGACATGGTAGATAGTTATACTCTTTATACACGGGCGATAGTATTAGTACGGCGAATTTTATTTTGTAACTGCAAGATGCCATATATAAGCGCTTCAGCCGTCGGTGGACAACCCGGCACATAAATATCGACAGGAACAACCCGATCACAACCGCGAACAACGGCATAAGAATAATGGTAATAACCACCACCATTTGCGCATGACCCCATGGAGATAACCCAACGCGGCTCTGCCATTTGATCATAAACTTTACGTAATGCAGGTGCCATTTTATTAACCAGGGTACCTGCAACAATCATGACATCTGATTGACGCGGGCTTGGCCTAAAGATAATACCAAAACGATCTAAATCGTAACGCGCAGCAGCAGAATGCATCATTTCTACTGCGCAACAAGCAAGACCAAATGACATAGGCCACATCGAACCCGTTCTTGCCCAGTTAATTAATTTATCAGCCGAAGTGGTAATAAACCCTTCGCTGAGTTTGCCTTCGATCATTCCCATTCCAGAGCTCCCTTCTTCCACTCGTAAATGAAACCTATAACAAGGATACCAAGGAAAATCGCCATTGCGATATATCCAAACATCCCTATATCTTCAAGCACGATGGCCCATGGAAACAGAAAGGCGATTTCTAAATCAAAGATAATAAATAGAATAGCGACGAGATAGTAACGCACATCAAACTTCATGCGCGCATCACCAAAGGCTTCAAAACCACATTCATATGCTGAATTTTTTTCATTATCCGGCTTATGCGGTGAAAGGACAAAACCCAGTATAATCATGACAGCACCGACTGCAAGGCCGATGACAATAAATATTAATACTGGCAGGTAATTCTCTAACATTAACTCCAGCCTCACCCTTTATATTTGCTGTAATTGAGACGTTAAAACGACTTCTTATTTGTTTTATTGTTACTTTTTGCTTAAAAAACAAGCAACACTTTTTAAAAAGGTGCGAGCTAGTCTAGGCCAGCAGTCGTTTATGTGTCAAGTTTAAAGCTTCAGGGATTTACTATTAAAATCAATAGGTTATATGAATGTTTAGGGGGGCATAAAAATTTTTATGAATTGATTTAATAAATGCTCAAGAAGTAGGCATAAAATAAATATTTGATTATGAGCGTGATATCTAATCTAGCTATTAGTAATGCTTTCATTTACCCAGGGAAGTAAATGCGCCAAGTCACAGCTATCAGAATCAAACAACCCCATTAAAAAAGCATGCGCATGTTTTGCTTCAACTTGAAATTTGTAACCATTCATTCGTAAAAAGACATCTGTAGCAAAAAATGCGACTCGTTTATTACCGTCAACAAAAGAATAATTTTTTATAAGAGATTCAAACAATGCAGCTGCCATTTCAGCCAGGCTGTCATAATAGCCTGTTTGAGGTCGATAAAGAGCACTTTCGAGCAAACCAAGGTCACGTATACCTTTTGGGGCTCCAAAGCGCTCAATTAAGATAGAATGTATTTCAACAACTTCATCTAATGTTGGAAATTGAGTTGAACTACTTGGCAAGAAGTTTACCTAGTTCTTCATTTTCCCGAATGGAGTCTTCCAGGTGAGTTAACACAGATGGACGTATTCGACGACGCTGCAAGTAGTCACTTATGGCTTCTGTAAGCATTCCGGAAACATTTTGGTGAGATTCATTAGCCGCTTCTTTTAGTTCATTCCACACAGCTTCTTCGACTTTTGAACTGATTTTAATAGTAGACATAAAACATACCTTAGATGACAAGTCATGACATGTCAATATAATTGTGTAAATATCAATAAAATCAATATGATACTAAAAAAAAGAAATTCCTGTCATTACGAAGGAACAACGTGACTGAAGCAATCTCATGACATAAATGAAAATATTAATTTAATCAGACATTTTTTTAAGCAATCTTCCACTCCATACAAAAGCCAATAACATTAGGGAAATAGCAAACCAGGAGAACATAACTGCAATAATATGCTCATACTGAAGTAATCCCAACTGACTCAAAATATTATTCCAGTCATGAATACCCGGCATGTCCTTGCCTTGCACGCCCCCTAACAACCACATTTCCTGTCGTTGCGCATCATCAATGTAAGCGACCAAATCCATCATACTTTCTGCCAACCACCACAACATAATTGATGCTGCAAACGTATCTTTTCGTTGCAGAAATGAAAACAGGAAAATCACTGGGACAAGCAACTGCAGCATACTTCCACCCAGAATAGACATAAAATTTCCCAACAAACGAAATATCACATGCCCTGCTTCATGAAAAACAAGGTTAATGAGATGCATAAATGAATTATTGAGTTCAGCTGAATAGTGATCCGCTAAAATAAAAGACCAACCCCAGACAAACAATAAAAAATAAATAACAAGATTTAAATAAAAACGTGGCCTTGAGAAATTTTCAGGAATATAAAATAACTGTTCTTTGAGTAATAGTACAAAAGGTGCGACATACTTTGGGGCTTGTTTAATGTTAGAAGTATCTTTTGTTTTATATTTGTTTTTTAACCATTTATCAAAAATCAAACCGCATTGTGGACAAGACTCATATTTCTTATCAGATAAATTTTTAAAGCTACATTTTGGGCAATTTTGATACATAACTTATATATAATTACAAAAAGGAGGCTAAAAAAGGAAAAATGGGGCGAAAAAGGAGTCGAAAAAGGGGTCAGATTTGATTTAGTCTGACCCCTTTTTCCCTGTTTAAATCAAGTCTGACCCCTTTTTCACTTTTTCCCCCCTTTTTCCCTAAGTCTGACCCCTTTTTCCCTTTTTCACCTTTTTCACCCCAACCGATGTGTTTATTGAATAGTATATTTAACAGGCAGTGTAACTAATGTTTTACCCTGATTTGCACCAAATCTAATTTCCGCATTATAAATACCTGGAGTTGTCCCCGCTGGAAAAGCACTCAGTGTAACTTCGACTTCACCTGGCGATTGTCCATCCGCTGGTGTGTAACTCATCCAATTAGCACCATCAAGATACAGGTATGAACTACCCCAGGTATCAGTGCTTAGGCTGTTTGAATTATAATAAACGGTAACAGTTTGCGCTGCTGGTGCACTGCCTGCTACGGCTGTAAAATTCAATGCAGGTGGATCAACCGCAATACCGATGCTATACGTTACATTGACCATTTGTGGACTTCCAGCTATTTGATTCACACAATCAAAATCTGAACATGCTTTAACTTCAATGGTATCAAAGTAAACACCCTGAGGCTTAGATTGCATTGATATAGTTGATGTCCCGGTATTACCGACTATGTTTGGTAAATAGACTGTATTGATTCCATTGTTAGTATGCGTAATGTAAATATACAAAGGACCACTATAATTTGAAACGGTACCTGAGATAGTTTGATCCGGTGCCTGCCCAGAATTCGTCACCACGCCAACATTTATTTGATTTGTAGAAACAGTGAAAGTGGGTGAAGCTGGAGCACTTCCGCCACCACCGCAAGCACTTAATTGAATAGCCAAAAAGAAAGTGATTGTTTTTAAGATTACATTTATAAACTTCATGTGTCCGACCCT
>CAZZIS010000130.1:2648-4436 GCA_964654445.1 uncultured Thioalkalispiraceae bacterium | reverse complement strand
AACGCAGAGCGGTTCATTAAGTGATGCCAGAACGTGCGGAGCAGGTTAGGGTAATGCTGACGAACTGCTTAGCAGTTCATTAAGTACAAAGGCACAAAGAACGCTAAGAAACGTAAAGGAAAAATATTGCGTAATTACCGTCTTTAGCTTTTGTGTGAGTTTAAATATTGTTATAAAGAAATATTTAGAATTATGCAGATAAAAATTTCTAACTCTGCGAACCTTTGCGTCCTTAGCGCCTTTGCGTTAGGTTTTATTTTTTAGAGAAAAGAGAATGAATGATAAAGTTGAACAACAACCCGTAGATGAAAATAAACTAATTGCTGAACGTCGCCAGAAACTGGCTGGCATTCGTGAAACTGATGGCGCAACATTTCCTAATGATTTTCGTCGTAATGTGATGGCGGGTGAATTACATGCTGAATACGGCGAAAAAGATAAAGAAGAAATTGCTGAATTAAATGTTCGTGTTAGCGTTGCAGGCCGTATGATGCTGAAACGTGTGATGGGTAAAGCCAGTTTTGCAACGATTCAGGATATGTCAGGTCGCATTCAATTTTATGTTGCGCGTGATGATTTACCCGAAGGTGTTTATAACGAGCAGTTTAAAAAATGGGATGTTGGTGACATCATTGGTGGCGAAGGCGTCTTGATGAAGACCAATAAAGGCGAACTCTCTGTTAAGTTAGATAGCATTCGCTTGTTAACAAAATCATTACGTCCTTTACCTGAAAAATTCAAAGGCGTGACCGATCAGGAAACACGTTATCGTCAACGTTATCTTGACTTGATTATGAATGAAGAGTCACGAAACACTTTTATTATGCGTTCTAAAATTGTTGCGCACATTCGTGAGTTCTTAATGAAAAAAGATTTCCTGGAAGTTGAAACACCAATGATGCAGGTTATACCGGGTGGAGCAACTGCGCGTCCGTTTACAACCTATCATAATGCATTAGATATGGATTTATTTTTACGTATTGCCCCCGAGTTATATTTAAAACGATTAGTGGTGGGTGGTTTTGAACGAGTATTTGAAATTAATCGTAATTTCCGTAACGAAGGTTTGTCAACACGTCATAACCCGGAATTCACCATGATCGAATTCTATGAAGCTTATGCCGATTATAAAGACCTCATGGACATTACTGAAGAAATGTTACGTTCAATTGCTGAGAATATTGTTGGAAAAACAAAGATTGATTATCAGGGTGATGTGTATGATTTCGCTAAGCCGTTTGATCGTATGACAATTAAAGAATCAATTCTTCATTTTAATAGTGATGTTACTGAAGCAGAGCTAGATGATGAAACAAAAGCTCGCGCTATTGCGGAACGTTTAGGTATTCCGTTAAAAGATGGCTATGGTTTAGGTAAAGTTCAAATTGAAATATTTGAAAAAACGGTTGAACATCGTTTAATGAACCCGACTTTTATTACTGCATACCCAACTGAAGTTTCGCCTCTTGCACGTCGTAATGACGATGATCCGTTTGTTACTGATCGTTTTGAATTTTTTGTTGGAGGCCGTGAAATTGCAAATGGTTTCTCTGAGCTTAATGATGCAGAAGATCAAGCAGAACGTTTTAAAGCTCAGGTAGAAGAAAAAGAAGCCGGCGATGATGAAGCAATGTTCTTTGATGAAGATTACATCACTGCGCTTGAACATGGTATGCCACCCACAGCAGGTGAAGGTATAGGTATTGATCGATTAGTTATGTTGTTTACTGATGCTCCTTCAATTCGTGATGTCCTTCTATTCCCTCATATGCGCCCTGAAGGTTAACG
>CAZZIS010000130.1:0-2548 GCA_964654445.1 uncultured Thioalkalispiraceae bacterium | reverse complement strand
GTACTCTTGGGGTGAGGCCAGAAGCTTAATCGAAGATTAAGATTGGGTCTTGCTCGTGCGACCTAAGCAAAGCGAAGAAGTACCTGATGATCTGCCGAAAGCAGATCTGAGGTAAACCTCGAAGAGGTTCATAAGTGCGCCCTGAAGGTTAACGGTAGTTAAACTAAAGAAGGTCGTTCTTGTACATCCGTGTACCCACGACACTTATGCATCCTTGCATGTCGTACTCTTGGGGTGCGCCCTGAAGGTTAACGGTAGTTAAACTAAAGAAGGTTGTTCTTGTACATCCGTGTACCCACGACACTTATGCATCCTTGCATGTTGTACTCCCGGGGTGAGGCCAGAATCTTAATCTCTGATTAAGATTGGGAAGTACTCGATGATTCTTCTTCGAAGAAGAAGTTTTCTAAGTGCGACCAGAAGGATAATCGAAGATTATCATTGGGGAGTACTCGATGAAACGCGAAGCGGTTCCTAAGTGCGACCAGAAGCTCAGCAAATAATTATGTAAATCTTTGAGAATTAAACCTTCTCATATTTCAAATGGGCAAAAGTACATCTTTTTGTTTAGCATCATACATTTTAGCATCCATTAGATATTAATTATATTATGTATTATTTTATATGATGTTTTAGTAATACTAAGGGTTTTCCTCGTAGTTTTTATACATCAATATATGTCAGTATTCTAAGCATTATGTCTCCTGATAAGTCACAAAAACTATCGAGTATACAGTTAACTCAACAGCGCCAATATTCAATCTATTCGCTTGTCTTATTTTTGTTTATATTGATTTTAGCAACGAGTCTTATCATTGTTTCAGATTATCGTCGTTTTGAAAAACAATTCACGGTTGATGTTGAAAAACTCCATAACCGATTTAATTTTTATATCAAACAAAATGAAGCTGTTCTTGAAGGTTTGTCCGCATTTGTTGCGGGTGTCGGTGGTGTTAATGATGAAATGTTAAATCGCTATGCAAAACAGGTTAAAGCCAGATTTCCTCATATTTATATGCTTGAAGTTGCTGAAGAAGTCAAAAAATCAAATTTGAAATCATTTATTCAAAAACGGATAGATAAAGGGCATGCCGGTTTTGATGTGTGGGCTTTTGATTATTCCAGAAATAGAAAATGGCGTAAATTGCCTGAAAAGGATAATTATTTTCCACTTATATACCTTTACCCTTTAACTGAAAAATCACATAAAGTTTTTGGCCTTGATTTGAGTTTGCATGAACATCTGGCCGTGCCATTAAAAAAAGCGTTAGATGTCGGAGGGTATCAAACAAGTTTGCCTTTCAATTTAATTGAAGGTAACAAAGCATTTGTTATGTTTAAAGCTGTTGATTTGGGCGAGGGTGATTCCGTACCGTGCTTTATGACTTTGATAGTAATTACCGCAGACACTTTTCTTTTTGATTATGATGTGAAGGATAACTCTTTAGGTTTACTGGTTTATCATAACTCTAAAGCTAAAGAAAATAAGTCAGGTCACTTTTTTTTAAAAGAGTTTGAAGTGAATAATTTATTACCCCGTTTTGTATTTGAAACGTCGTTGGAACAAAATCAAACAGGGCTTGTGTTACAAATAACCAGACAATTTCAATTTAGAGATATTAGCTGGGTTTTACTCTTTATAATATTAAATGTATTTACTACAGTTTTTTTTATAACAAAAGGTGTGTCATCTAAAAATAAATTAATGCAGAATAAATTGCTGCAAGCATCGCAGCAAAAACATAAAATGGTAGCAGTTAGTAATTTGACAGGTGGAATTGCACATGAATTTAATAATAATTTAAGTGTGATACGAGGATTCCTGAACCTTCTGTCAGATAAGGTTGATAATGATAGCGAATCTAAATCCTGGATTAATCATGCAGAAAAGGCGACTGAAAAATCAATTAAATTAACGCACAAGTTATTAACCTACTCACGATATAAAGGAATTCGTGAACGGGTAAGTAATATTATGATAAATGAGCATATTATCGATCTTAAAAAAGATTTATCCCGGTTTTTAAATGAAAATGTAAATTTAGAATTTGATCTGGCTGTTGGTTTGTCGTCAGTTTTATTTAGTGAGGATGATCTAAAAGAGATTTTATTTGAACTTGTCGAAAATGCTAATGATGCTATTGAAGGAAATGGATTGATAACAATATCAACGAGGAAAATTTATTTAACTGCTCCACAAGATATTGAAATGGAGGATGACGTAGATCTAATCCCAGGTGATTATATTCATCTGGCAGTTTCTGATACTGGAAGTGGAATAAGTGATGATATTAAATTACATGTCTTTGATCCATTTTTTACCACTAAAACATTTGGTGAAAGTTCAGGAATGGGTTTAGCAAGTGTTTATGGCCTGGTGAAATTAAATAATGGTTATATTAATTTATCATCTGATGGTACAAACGGTTCAGTTTTTAATATCTATATTCCTTTTTTAGAATGAATATATTAAAAAAAGGCATCCTTTAAGGATAATACCGTTCACTTAAGGTTTTGATTTTATTCCCCCTCTCTCAGGGAGGGGGTT
>CAZZIS010000129.1:0-4489 GCA_964654445.1 uncultured Thioalkalispiraceae bacterium | reverse complement strand
TCAAACAATTAAAACAGTTTTGTCAAAGTGATTCATTTAAAGATGATGTAACACTCATGATTTTCAAACGTACCTGAGCTGTAAGGCCCCATGCTTAGTTCACTGTATCAGTAGAATGTCATTAATAACTCACAAATGATTGATATCACCCATCAAATCAGCATGTAAAAAAAAGTAATTCAAATGCCGTTTTACTTTCTCATTACTAATTATCTTGAATGATTTTGAGTCTGAGGTTGCAAAAACTGGGGTAACTACCCTTATCGATTTTGCTGCTTTAGTATAATAGTCCCGTTTAGTTGGATGGGTATCGGCACAGCAATTAAAGACTTCATTCCAGATTTGTTGCTGAAGTATTTGAGAGATGATTGCTATACAGTCATCAAGATGAATTAAATTTACAAACGAGTCAGGGTCTTTAACAATGTTTCCTCTGCTAAAAAATCTGCCAGGATGACGGTTATTACCTATCAAGCCAGCAAACCGGACTATGGTTGTTGCCACTTTACTACTATTTCTGAACAGGTTTTCAATGATAACTAAAGGGGTGTTAGATAATTCACTATCGTCAGATTCTGAGATAATTTTGTTCTGGTTTTCATAAACAGAAGTGGAACTGACTAACAATACGTTTTCTATGTCTGACTTTTCTATTTCTTGAAGAAGCGATTGAAAACCCTCTATGCTCTTAGATGTAATATTAATAATCAAAATCTCTGATTTTAAGAAAGACTGAATATTACTAGAAATATTTTCAATATCGACAATAAATGGGTCTGCTTTTAACCTTGCTATCTGAGATACTTTGTTTGTTGAAGTGGTAGAGGCTTTAACACTGTAACCCATACTAACCAGGCTTTCAATCAATGGCAACCCGAGCCAGCCACTACCTAATATACTTACTGTTTTGATAGTTGTTTTTCCTCTTTTTCTTTTAACAGACGACTCACTTTATTTTCCAGGTTATTTCATTCATTTTATTACTTTACACTTAGGCTAAAATAATTCTGCAAAAAATCAACAAAAGAACTAAGTTTTGCTGGATAAAAACGTTTTTGCAGATAAGTCGCATAAATTGACAACGCAGGTATCCGATACTCAGGTAAAATTTCGACCAGCCTACCCTGTTTCAGATAGTCATTCACTGACAATTTGGGCGCACGCATTATTCCCATTCCTAATGCAGCTGCTTGCGACAAAGCCCTCCCACTATTTGTTTCAAAGTACCAATCATTTTTTATCTTTACTACCTCACCGTGATTATAAAAAATCCAGTAGTCGCCATGCGGAGTATTAATATAATGTAGGCATTGATGACTAGATAAATCAGCTAAATTTTCTGGGCAACCATTTTTTTCAATATAGCCTGGGGAGGCATATGTTCCAAGCTCGGTTTGCTTTATTTTTCTGGCAACTACACCTAAGTCCAGTTTGTCTGTTACTAAAATGACAATATCATACAGACCATCTCTTAAATTCTGATATTTATTATCCAGGGCCAACAAAATTTTTACATCAGGATACTTCCTTTTGTAAGCTTCAATCACTGGTACCATATAAATACCACCAAAATCAATAGGCGCACTAATTTTAAGTACCCCCCTAACACTTCCTCCCATTTGGGAAGTAGAGTCATCCAATTCTGCCAGGTCTTCTAAAATCAGCTTACTTCTATTGTAGTAAGCTTGTCCAGCTTCGGTTAAATTTAAACTTCGAGTGGTTCGGTTTAGTAGAACTACGCCTAATGAATGCTCAAGCTGAGCGACATATTTACTAATCATCATGGCAGAAACATTTAGTTCTCTTGCCACAGCAGCAAAGGTGCCCAGCTCAACACTGCGACAAAAAGCGTGCATATTATTTAATTTATCCATGCACCTTACTCATGTTAAAAATTCATAACTTGCTTGTTATAACCCAGCTTTAAATCTTCAACATCCACCAAATCAAAAACTAAATACCGAAGAAAATTGTATGCGATGAAAGTTACCACTCTCGTTGTTTTCAAGTTCCTTCGACGCGTAAGTATATTCTAGGCCCAATGTAGTTTGTGGCAAAGGACTCCATAACAAATTAAACTGGACTGATTGAGCCCACTGACTAGCCATTTCCGGTATATAACTTACATTATCAGCATAAGAAATCCAATATGCAATGGGTTGATCGTCAATTATTATGCCACCAAGCCTGTATGCAAGAAAACTACTGTATTGCTTAGGGAGGGTGGTAATCAATATAATTGCTACATTATTTGTTTAATACTATTTAAATAGAGTTCACATTCTATCGCTTGAACTTTGGTTTTTAATGATGCTACTGTTTCACCATCAACCACATTAATTGTTTTCTGAGCAACAATAGGCCCCTCATCATATTCTTCATTAATAAAATGAACAGTAGCACCTGATTGCTTATCTCCAGCCTTAAGCACGGAATCATGTACCCTATCACCATACAATCCCTTTCCACCATGCCTGGGTAAAAGCGACGGGTGTATATTCAATATTTTATTTGAATACTCGGCCAGTGTGACAGGTCCAATTTTTTTCATATAACCTGATAAAACAATTAAATCGGTACCTGCTGCCAGTAATTTTTGATGAATAACTCTATCCTTTTCATCTTCGATTGGGTGTGTATTTCCACTTAGATAAACTACTTCAACTGCATTATCAATACACCACTGATAAATATCAGAATTTTTATTATTGGTTATGACAATGCCTATTTGTGCATCTAAATATTTTTCGCGTATCGCAGTAATAATATATTTCGCTGCTGAACCGCCGTGAGAAGCTAAAAAACTAATTTTCATAATGCTTATTATACAAAAGATAAGTCAACAAGGAGATAAAAGCAAAAGGGGTGAAAATAGGTTATTACCTAAATTTTTTTAGATATATCAACAAATGCAATTCAGTTGATGATAATCCATTTTTCACAATAATGAGAGCAACTAAATTTCGGCCTGCAGATGCACCGTTATTTTAAATACACCGAATTTTTGCCTAATCCACCAAAATAATGGCTGCTGATTGTACGCCATATTTCATTTTTTCTATTAATAACAATTCGTAAAGTTTTCATACCCTCCCAGTAATAAACATTTAAACATATGATTTAATTTATTTTTTATCCAACACCATCATATATAGCTGTAAATAAACTGACTTTATTTATTTCTTGACATATTTATTGCTTAACAACTAAATAAGAGCACCGAGACGGGTGATCAGTACTTTTTAATAAATATCAAAAAAGTCGAATGTTTATGGGAGCAAGGGTAGTAGGTACTGGGCTTAAGCGCCAGTACCTACTACCTTGATGATCCAGAAGACACACTCAATAAAGGGCTTGCAATTAACTTAGCAGAATCAACAAACCCATTAGATTCCAAAAATATACAACAGCAGATAACACCCAACTTGGTTGTTGCACAACAGGTATATCCATCGTTTACCCTAGAAAAATCAGTTGATCGCTGAAAATTTACAAAAGTTATTGAATGTAGTGGGTAGTCAAGATTAATGTGAGTTACCTATTTGGTGGGGGTCAACCGCTCCAAGGTTTTGTGAAAAAATCAGGACAAAAAATCCTGCAGAATCACTCTTGATAAGGACTATGGCCATTATCTGCAAGTGATTATTTGTCTTTTTTGCCCAGATTTTCCACAAATTCCATGTCCAACTGATTTTTCTAGGTTTACCGGGCTGGGTGAATTTGAAGAGAATGAACCATACGATAGCTCACTGATCGGAAAAAAGGTTCGCATTCGTAACCATACCATACAAAAGAAACTGACAGTTCAGTCTGATAAGGCAAGACAGCCAGTATCAAATCCAATCCAACGAATGAGTCAAGGAGTTGTAGAACTGGCGAAAACCGGGGGATCAGATCTTGTTGAAGTGATCATACGTTATAATCAAATGCCTAAAGCCGAAAATCAAAGCTCTATTGAAGCATTTGGCGGAACAATCAAACAGAAATTCAATAATATACCTATTCAGCTAGTTCAGATCCCAGCTTACAAACTGGAGCAGGTTGCCAGTTTTGCAAGAATTGAATTCCTTTCCATCAACTCTCCTGTACAAGCTGCTTCTAAACCCGCTCACGCAACTGCAAAGCTGCCGAATCCAAATTCAGCCCACTACGTTCCCGATGATTTAGGTGTGGCCGTTGCAGTATTAGATTCTGGAGTGGGTCAACATTCTGACTTAAATGTCCAAAATCGTGTGGATTGCACTACTCTGCAGGCAATGAATACTTCAATAGAGCGACAAATTGACTTGTCAGTAAGCTAATACTGCAACATTGACTTTTGATTATCATCTTGACTATAAACATGCGAGATTGGATAATTATTTGTTTCCTCCTCCCTAATATTATTGAGTAGTTGTCAATCTACTCCACTAACTATAATTTTACGTTCAACTGATTTTTTAGATTAACTTCTCCAATGCACCTTTCAATGCAATATAAGACATCAGTT
>CAZZIS010000128.1:0-4636 GCA_964654445.1 uncultured Thioalkalispiraceae bacterium | reverse complement strand
CGCTTGCCGCGAGTGTGCCTTTCATAAATGTTCTACGTTGCATATTGATTCCTCCAAATAAACGTAACGTTATATAGAGCAAGTACCAGGCCAACAATTAATTTCTATTTAATTCAAAGAGTTAAAGGACAATGGTCGTGTTAGAGTGAGAAAGAGTCATGCAAAATGCACGATATAGATTGCATCATAATCATTCGTAGGTTGGGGTTCATGCTTTACCGCCAACCTACAAATCTAATTTTTATAATGCTGCAACTTACGCCAAAGCGTCGATTTATTAATCCCCAATGTCTCTGCCGTTTTGTCCCGGCTATCATGAAAGCGATCGAGGAGTTTAAAAATGTAGCGCCGTTCAAGTTCTTCGAGACTGGGTAAATCACTGTCGATGGTGTCGGTGGATCGCAAGCTGGTAATTTCTTCCAGTTTCATAATGGGGGCATCGGCTAATGCAATAGAACGTTCGATTAAATTCTGTAATTCACGTACATTACCCGGCCAGTCATGTGATATGAGTTTTTTCATTGCATCAGCATCAAAGCTTTTTACATCACGCTGGAAATTTTTTGCATAGAGCTCAATGAAATGCAGGATCAATAATGGAATATCATCCCGATGTTCACGTAAAGGTGGCATGGTGAGCTTAACAACGTTGAGTCGATGATATAAATCATGGCGGAAATCATTAGCGACGGCTAAACGTTCAAGATCTTTATTGCTGGCAACAATAAATCGCACATCAATATCAATAGGATTTATACCGCCAACCCGGGTAATTTGTTTTTCCTGAATGACGCGCATGAGTTTTGTTTGCATGGCATCTGAAATATTGCCAATCTCATCAAGAAATACCGTGCCACCTGATGCAATTTCAAGCAAACCTTGCTTCATCTTTTGTGCGCCGGTAAAAGCTCCTTTCTCGTGACCAAACAATTCACTTTCGAGTAAAGTATCGGTTAATGAACCACAATCAATGACAACAAAAGGTGAATCAGCAAACTGACTTTCAAAATGTACTGCACGTGCAGCAAGTTCTTTACCTGTTCCGGATTCACCCTGGATAATGACATTACAGCGAATGTCTGAAATCTTCTGAATAAGCTGATAAACATCCTGCATTCCTTTAGATGCGCCAATCATACCAAAGCTGCTATGCTCGATAGTTAGTTGACGTTTTAAAAAATGGTTCTCTTCAAGTAAAGCATGATGGCCTAATGTTTTTTCGATAAGAATTTGCAGCTCATCCATATCAAACGGTTTTTTAATGAAGTCCGATGCACCTAAACGTAAGGCATCAATTGCATCATCAATATTGGCGTAACCAGTAATAATAATAAACGGAATATCCGGAGTATGCTTTCTAACTGCCTGGAGTAATTCTACCCCGGTCATTTTTGGCATACGTAAATCACTAACAATTAAATCAGCACCTTCTTTTTTAAAATGCTCCAGTGCAGCTTCAGGCAGGCGAAAAACTGTACATGCATAGCTGGCTTCTTCACTGAAACGTAACATGAGTTCACCGGCATTTGGATCATCATCGACAAAGATTATGCGGGGTTTTTGCTTCACTATATATCCTTAATGATGTTGTACTGGTAAAATAATCGTTGCGGTTGTGCCTTGAATATTTTCAGCGTTATTTTTTATAATCAGGCTTCCCTGGTGTGATTCAATTATACCTAAACTAATCGATAAACCTAAACCACTTCCATCACCTTCGTCTTTAGTTGAGAAAAAGGGATCGTAGATATTGTTTAGATCTTCATCTCTTATGCCACAGCCATAATCTTGTATTATAACTTCAAGTTGTTGCTTGTCACATATAACATCTATATTTATAACGGTATTATTTTTACTGGCCTGAATCGAATTTAGCAATAAATTAATAATAACCTGTTGTAATTGTGCCTGATCGCCTTCAAAAACCTCATCACCTTTATAGTTCAAATTAATCTCTATATGATGTGTTTTAGCTGTTTGTTGTACTAACAATATAGATTTTTCTAACCATTCTTTAATTAAAAAAGAGCCTGGTTGTGGTGGCATTTGTCGTGCAAAATTTAAAATTCCCTTAATGATTTCTGAAGCGCGTAAAGTTTCATCACGTAAGGAATCAATATCCTGTTGTAGTTTTAATAAATTTTTTGTATCAATGTCAGCCGCATTTTTTGCAATACCACGACTGATTAATGTGCTGTAAGATAAAATATTATTCAATGGGTTGTTAATTTCATGGCCAATTCCTGCGGCCATTTGCCCTATGCTTGCGAGCTTATTATTTTGTAACGCCATATTTTGTGCTTTGTCACGTTCGTTTTGCGTATGAACGAGGGTATCTGCCATATAGTTAAAAGAAGATGAAAGTGTTTTAATTTCTGTAATGGTTTGCTTTGTATCTGCACGTTGCTCATATTTTCCGTCAGCAAAGCTTTTTAGCTGAAAGGCTAAATTACAAATGGGTTGTGAAATTTTCTTCACTGCAAAACCCGTCATAATTAAGGTAAATAATAATGCGGTCGCAGCAAACAGCCAGATGGCAATTCGATTATTTGCAAAGGGTGCAGATAAAACCTTTTCATTGATTTTAATTGCAATAACCCAGCCGATTAAACGGTTGGGGTAAGGAAAAAATTCGGAATAGTAAATCAGATGGTTATTTTGTTTTATTTCACCTTCTGCGCTGAGGATACTTTCATCAAGTAATGCCGTTGTGAGTTGTTGTGGTAAAGTAAATAAAGTAGAACGGTTTTGTGCAATATGTAAATTGTCTTTTTCATCATAGATTAATAAACCGTGGCGATTAATATCATCAGGATTATTTTCAGCAATAAATATTTTCCCTTTATATAAGCGGGTAACATTATTAAGAACATGATCAATGTTTTCACCACTGAGCGTCACAACTAATGTACCCAACCATTTATTATCATTATAAAGCGGAACTGCAAAATCAAGCAGGGGGCGAGCAATACTATTTTCATTATTTAAAGCATGGTGTGGTAATGTTAAAAAGTTTACTTCATCAGGAGATAGTTTTTCCAGTTGTTTAATGAAGGCAGGACTGGAAACCGGGTGCTCAGCATAATTGATGCCCTGTAAACTTTCATATTGAGCCTGACTGGTTTTATTGTGTGAAACTTTAATAAGTGTATCGCCACGGAAATCAAGAACGCGTAATAAAAATTCGCCGGGAATAATGGTCTGAAAACCTTCAAGGTAATGATTAATTTTTCTGCGTAAAAGACGAATACTCGGATGGTGTTCCTCATTGGCGATGGATTCTAAAACCGGCATAAATGATTTAAGCGCAGACGCACGTGAAATACCCAGAATCAAATTTTGTGAGTTTTGTAATTCACGCGAGATTTCGACACTGACACCATTTAGACTGGTGATAATTTCCCGTTTGATTTCACGCTGGTAACTGTATTCGCTGTAATAGCTCGCAGCTAAAGCTAATGCTACCAGCGGTACAACAGTGGCAAGAAAGACAGAAATAAAAATGTGGCTACGAATACGCAAAGAAAAAACCTGTAAGTAGTAAATATTACCATTATCCCATATGCTCATCGGCAGGGTGTGTATCCTGAGTTTAACGTGGAATATCTGTTACAGGAAATAGGCAAGCAGGGGGGGAACGCGTATAATTTTGCTAATTTTTAATCACGGTTAATAAAGGGGGGAATAAATTATGCGAATTTGCTGGCCGCAAGCAACAATGATTTTACTCGTGGTGATTCTGGGTATCGGCAGCATGTTAAGTGGCTGTGGTAAAAAAGGCCCTTTATACATACCAAAAGACGCAGGTAAGCAGCTGCAACACTAATTTTTAAGACATCTTTACTTTGAAATACGCTAAGTAAGCGTGACTTTTCTGGAATTTTCTATGGACTATTTTAACTATCGGGATGATCGGTTATTTGCCGAAGACGTTGCGATTGAAGACATCATAAAAGAGCATGGTTCGCCGTGTTACATTTATTCACGAGCTACTTTTGAACGTCACTGGCGTGCTTTTGATGATGCTTTATCTGCGCATGATCACCTGGTTTGTTTTGCTGTGAAAGCAAATTCAAATTTAGCGGTGTTGAATATTCTGGCAAGAATAGGATCGGGCTTTGATATTGTTTCCGGTGGCGAGCTGGAACGTGTGCTCGCTGCAGGGGGGGATGCCCGTAAAATCGTCTTCTCTGGTGTGGGCAAAACAGCACCTGAAATGCGTCGAGCTTTGGACGTGGGTATACGTTGCTTTAATGTCGAGTCTGAAGCTGAGCTTATATTGCTAAATGATGTTGCTGGAGAAAAAGGTGTAATCGCACCCGTATCAATACGCGTAAATCCGGATGTTGATGCTAAAACGCATCCTTATATTTCGACCGGACTGAAAGAAAATAAATTTGGTATCGATATCAGCCTGGCACCTGAAGTTTATGGCCGAGCCAGTAAAATGCCGAACCTTAAAATTGAAGGTGTAGATTGCCATATTGGATCACAATTAACCGAAATACGTCCGTTTATTGATGCGTTAGATCGTGTCCTGGTATTAATTGATCAGCTTGCAGGTATGGATATAAATATTCATCACCTTGATCTGGGTGGTGGCTTAGGTATTCAGTACCGCGATGAAACACCACCT
>CAZZIS010000127.1:0-4767 GCA_964654445.1 uncultured Thioalkalispiraceae bacterium | reverse complement strand
ATTGTGATTTATTTTCCCTAGCAACAAAAGGTGTGCAAGCTTTATCACCTTATCAAGCGGGAAAACCCATCGATGAGCTTAAACGTGAATACGGTGTTACTGATGTAATAAAACTTGCATCAAATGAAAATCCATTAGGACCAGGTAATAAAGTATTATCAGCTATTCAAAATGAATTGGCAGATCTTTCACGTTATCCTGATGGTAATGGTTTTGCATTAAAAAAAATATTAGCCAAACAACACTCAGTTGAAATAAACCAAATAACATTAGGTAATGGTTCAAATGATATTCTGGAAATTCTGACACGTGCCTTTGTTACTGTAGAACACGAGATAGTTTTTTCTCAACATGCTTTTGCTGTTTATCCCATTGTTACACAAGCTGTTGGTGCAAAAGCTGTGGCTGTGCCGGCAAAAAACTGGGGTCATGATCTTGATGCCATGCAACAGGCTATAACCGATAAAACACGTGTTATTTTTATTGCTAATCCAAATAATCCGACAGGAACATGGCTGGGTAAAAAAGAATTATTAACTTTTCTACAGGCCGTACCTGAAAATGTACTGGTTGTTCTGGATGAAGCTTATTTTGAATTTGCAAATAATGATCTTTCTGCCAAGGATTATCCAAATGGAATTAAATGGTTAAATCAATATTCTAATCTCATAGTGACCCGAACTTTTTCCAAAGCATATGGTTTAGCTGGTTTAAGAGTAGGGTATTCTGTTTCTCACTTGCAAGTGGCCGATATTTTGAACCGGGTTCGCCAACCTTTTAATGTTAATAGTCTGGCATTACGTGCTGCTGAAGTGGCATTAGATGATATTGAACATCTTGAAGCAGGAATAGAGCTAAATGCACAAGGTATGAGTCAATTAATCCTGGCTTTTGATAAAATGGCTTTAAATTACATTCCTTCAGTAGCTAATTTTATTTGTGTGGAAGTCGGAGGTAATGCCCTGAAGGTGTATGATGATTTACTTTATGAAGGTGTAATTGTTCGTCCGCTAGCAAACTACGATATGCCTGAATATTTACGTATCACTATTGGTACAGAGAAGGAAAATGATCGTTTTATTACTGCATTAAAGAAAGTATTGAATAAATAATGAGCAAGAAAATTATTAATAAGCTGTGCATTATTGGTGTCGGCCTGATAGGTGGATCACTGGCGCTTGCCTTAAGAAAAGCGGGTGCGGTTGGAGAAGTTGTTGGTGCTGGTCGTGATATTACACACCTTGAAAAAGCAAAAATATCAGGCGTTATTGATAATTTTGAAACAGATATCTCACTTGCAGTAAAAGATTGTGACATGGTGGTGGTTGCTGTGCCTTTAGGTGCCATGCAAACAATATTTGAAAAAATAGCACCAGTGATAACAAACAACATGATTATTACGGATGTAGGTAGTGCAAAAGGGAGTGTGGTTGATGCTGCTTTAAATGCTTTTAATAATATTCCGGAAACATTCGTCCCTGGACATCCTATTGCCGGAACAGAAAAAAGTGGTGTTGAAGCATCATTCCCTGAACTATATGAAAACCGTCGTATTATTATTACTCCACTCGAAACAAGTTCTACTGTCGCCATTTCAAAAGTTCGTGATATGTGGCAAGCATGTGGTGCTGAAGTTGTAGAAACAACAGTTGAACATCATGATGAAGTTTTGGCAGCAACCAGTCATCTTCCTCATATGCTGGCTTATTCGCTGGTTGATACATTGGCTAAAATGGATGCAAAGAATGAAATATTTAACTTTGCAGCGGGAGGCTTTCGTGACTTTACACGAATTGCTTCAAGTGATCCGGATATGTGGCACGATATCTGTTTAGCAAACAGTGATGCTTTAGTTTTGATGATTAAAAAATTTACTGATGATTTACAGCTGTTGTCAAAAGCTATCGAAAATAATGATAGTACTTATTTAAAAGAAATTTTTTCCCGAGCTAAAAAAGCACGTGATGAGTTTTGTGATAATTAAACTAAGTGTCATTGCGAGAAAGTTTTAAAAAATGTATTTTTTAAAACTGACGCGGCAATCTGTTGCTAGAGGATGTAATGTGAGATTGCTTCAATCATTTTATTCTTTAGCAATGACGTGTAATAAAATATAGGTAATTAAATTGAAATTTGAAGTGAAAGCAGGCGGTAAACTTAACGGAACCTTTCGTGTGCCGGGTGATAAATCAATTTCTCATCGCAGCATTATGCTGGGGTCACTTGCAGAAGGTGTTACTCAAGTAAGTGGTTTTCTTGAAGGCGAAGATAGTCTAGCGACTTTAAATGCATTTCGTGCTATGGGTGTGGAAATTGAAGGTCCAACTAATGGTAATGTGACTATTCATGGAGTTGGTTTACATGGATTGAAACAACCGGAAAATGAACTGGATGTGGGTAATTCTGGAACATCAATGCGTTTACTGGCGGGTTTATTATCTGCACAAAGTTTTGACGTCACCATAACTGGAGATAGTTCATTAAGTAAACGACCTATGCGTCGCGTGACGGTACCCCTGGCACAAATGAATACGGTAGTTGAAACCAATGATAATGGTACGCCACCTTTAACCATTAAAGGTGGGAAAAAACTGGTTGGTTTTCATTATGATATGCCTGTTGCCAGTGCTCAGGTTAAGTCATGTATTTTGTTAGCCGGTTTGTATGCGAGTGGTGAAACCTGTGTTACTGAACCGGCACCAACACGCGATCACACTGAACGTATGTTAAGAGGTTTGGGGTATCAGGTTATTACTGAAGGTAATAAAATTTGTTTAACCGGTGGTGGCTCATTAACGGCTACCAATATTGATGTGCCTTCAGATATTTCGTCCGCAACATTTTTTATTGTTGGTGCCTGTATAGCAGAAGGTTCGGATATTACTCTTGAACATGTTGGTGTTAACCCGACACGTATTGGTGTAATTAATATTTTGCGATTAATGGGCGCTGATATTACAGTAAATAATGAACGTGAAGTGGGTGGAGAACCTGTTGCTAATATACGAGTACGTTATGCTCCATTAAAAGGGATTAAAATTCCCGAAGATCAGGTGCCATTAGCCATTGATGAATTTCCTGCCATATTCATTGCTGCGGCATGTGCAGAAGGTGAAACTGTATTAACCGGTGCAAAAGAATTAAGAGTAAAAGAAAGTGATCGTATTCAGGTGATGGTAGATGGTTTAAATACATTAGGTATTGATGCCAAACCAACTGAAGATGGTATTGTTATTACACCAAATCATAATACATCTCCATTTAAAAGTGGCATAGTTGATAGTCATGGAGATCATCGTATTGCGATGTCCTTTGCCATGGCAGCATTAAAAGCGAGCGGAACAATTACCATTACAGACTGTGATAATGTGAATACATCTTTCCCTGGATTTGTTGAATTAGCGAAACAAGCTGGTTTAAATATTTAGCAGATCTTAAAGGAACTCGTTATTCCGGCATGCCTTTCACCCTTCGGGTTCAGATGAGCCGGAATCCAATATTTAAATAAACAGATTCCGGCTCACACTTTATTTGGCCGGAATGACGTTGTTTTTAGAATTAATAATAAAATGGATTTAAATAAATTATGAGTATTACTGTTAAACCTGTCATTCTATCCGGCGGATCCGGAACACGCTTGTGGCCTTTATCTCGACAACTTTACCCAAAACAATTATTGCCTTTAGTGGGTGAACAAACTTTATTGCAAGATACTATTACACGGCTGGAAAATTTCCCTAATGTTTCTGATACCGTTACGGTCATTTGTAACGATGCCCATCGTTTTTTAGTGGCAGAACAGTTACGTGAAATTAATGTAAAAGCGGATGCTTTATTGCTCGAACCAGTTGGACGAAACACTGCTCCTGCATTGACACTTGCTGCAATAGCGAATAAAGATGCGGGTCATGATGATGTTTTACTTGTTATGCCTGCCGATCATGTTATTCATGATACTAAAACATTCCAGCAAGTTTTAACGCAAGGTTCTAAATTAGCCGAAAAAGATATGCTGGTGACGTTTGGTATTGTACCGACAAAAGCTGAAACCGGTTATGGGTATATCAAACAAGGTGATGCAATTGATGGTGAAAGTTTTGTTATCGATCAATTTGTCGAAAAACCAGATGAGGCAACTGCACAAAAATATTTAGATAGTGGTGAGTTCTTATGGAACAGCGGTATGTTTATGATGAAAAGTTCTATTTGGCTTCAACAAATAGGAAAACATGCACCGGATATTTTAGCTGCGTGTGAAAAATCCTATGCTAAAGGTAAAAAGGAACTGGATTTTTATCGTATTGATGATGAAGCCTTTACCGCTTGCCCATCCGATTCAATTGATTATGCTGTTGCCGAAAAAATGGTGGCTGACTCTACCACTAAAGCTGCAGTGATTCGACTTGATGCGGGCTGGTCTGATGTAGGTGCCTGGGCGGAGCTCTGGAATATTGGTGATAAAGATTCAGCCGGTAACGTAACACAGGGTGATGTAGTTGCAATCAATAGTGAAAATTCAATGTTGATTAGTCAGCAACGTTTGATTGCTGCGGTAGGGTTAAAAGATATTATTGTGGTTGAAACTGCGGATGCTATTCTGGTTGCAAATCGTGATCAGGTTCAGGATGTAAAACAAGTTGTTGAATGGATAAAGTCTGAAGGCAGGGATGAACATTTAAATCATCGTTGCGTTTATCGTCCCTGGGGTCATTATGACAGCATTGTTATGGGTGAACGCTACCAGGTTAAAAGAATTACTGTAAATCC
>CAZZIS010000126.1:0-5013 GCA_964654445.1 uncultured Thioalkalispiraceae bacterium | reverse complement strand
GTTGAGAAATAAACTGACTTGCCTTTTTTATCAACAACGGGAACCATAAAATCTACAGAGAGACCATTTCGATGAGTTTTATGTGGTTTGAATCTCCCGCCTTTTTCATAACCAGTTTCAGCATATTTATACTTCTTACCCGGTTGTTCTTTTTCTAAAACCTTATAACTATCAATAATTATTTTTCGTACCTTGGAATGAACATACGTACGTCCAAGTTTATTCGCGAGAGTACTATAGCTAATATAATTTTCACCTTTGCCTGGTAATTGCACACCATGTGATAAATAACCATTCGATGTTGTGCCAGAACAGGTGCTATCAACTGAAAACACAGTGTCTGCATATAGTAGAAATACTAAAAAAATAATTGGTTTCATATTCTTACGGTATCTTATTTCCACACTAACAAGTGTTAAACTATTAGAAATGATTTTATCCTACTCGATAAATACAACATGTGCACAGAAAGTTTCGCTGGTTTTGCAGTAACAGGGTCAAACCTTACATTTTACATTACCAATTATGGATATTTTCAAACATGAACACCGGTTAGTTGTTTTAGTTCCTGAATAAAACTTTCTTTATCAACATAGAGTAATACTTGCATACCCACTTCTCGTGCACGGTTGACGTTACCCGCATTATCATCAACAAAAAGTATTTCTGAGAGTTGCAGTCCCAGTTCTGTGGCGACATCAATAAACAGTGAAGGGTCTTGTTTTCCTTTACCTCGGGTGTAGCTATTAAAGATATGATCGAAAACATTATAAAAATGATCTCGATCATTTAATTCATCTAACCAATGGGTTTGATCGCTGAGTATACCGGTAACATAACCCTGTTTATGACACTCTTGTGCCAACTCGATCATCCATGGGCGAATAACAAAGCCGGATAAAATACGTTCCGTTAATACGGCGTCATCCCCTGCCAGGCCTGTATGTTCACGCATGAGTTTCCAAAAATCAGCCGCGGTGCCTGATCCCAATACAAAGCCTGAATCATAAACGGCATTCATTGCTTCTTTCGGCATGGCTGCTACATTAAGACCTTGTTCTTTTGCTAATGCTGCAAGGCCATTATGAAATCCTTCCTCAGCAAGTACACCACCATAGTCGAATAACACTGCACTGATATGAGATTGAGGTTGTTGTTTTGTCATCGCCGATGTTGCCTTTGTTACTTATTTTTTTATATGAAAAATAACGTTTTCCTGCCTCATTTACCAATAAGAATAATCTGTGCCAGAGAACAATTGTTTCTAATATTAGAGAAAATAGTTTTCTGCCACTCATTCTCCCTATTTCGACCTTGTGTTGCTCTCTGATCTGCTCTATCGTAGAAAAGAACTTTTAGAGAACATTTAACCCGCTCTAAGCCCTGTTAAACCTTAAATAATGTTGCTCCTATGCCAGAAATTGCTGTGCCACATCGCTCTCCTGTTGACTCTGATTTTTGCTCAGAACCGTTGCCCCGCGCCATTATTCTGGTTGATATGAATGCCTTTTTTGCCCCCTTACAGCTTTAATTATAAAATATACCTGTAAAGGTATACTTGACTTTTATACCTGCATAGGTATATTTAAGTTTTATACCCGTAAAGATATAAATAAACCATAAATGCGAGTTCATTATGATACCGATCACTTCAACGAAAACCCTTGGGCAGGTACTGCGTAAATACCGTAAAGATCATGGCTTAAGCCAGGTTGATGTTGCTAAAAAATATAACCTGACGCAGAAAATGGTTTCAAATATTGAATCTGGTCTTTCTGGTGTTCAACTTGGAACTCTATTCAAACTTATCTCTGCGCTCGGTTTAGAAATACATTTAGAACCCAGAAATAATTCATCTAACGATGAGGCACTTTGGTAATGGCTTCATTGTTCATTTACATGAATGGTTATGAAGTCGGGGAATATATCCAACGTCGCAATGGTGCACAGGAATTTATTTATAGTGATTCCTGGCTCGAACGTAGGGGCGCAGTCCCTTTATCTCTTTCACTCCCCCTTACTAATAAAACACACAAAGGTGACATTGTTTACAACTACTTCGACAACATGTTACCCGATAGTATGGATATCCGAAATCGAATACAGGCAAGGTTTGGCATTAAGACTAACCAACCCTTCGACCTCCTCTCATATATCGGAAGAGATTGTGTTGGCGCAATTCAACTGCTAAGTGAAAGAACCGACGTTGATGTGAAAAAAATTGAAGGCACGCCTCTTAGTGAGAATGATATTGCTGAAGAACTCAAAAACTATAAGACGTTACCATTAGGTATGTCGAGAGATCAGGATTTTAGAATATCTATTGCCGGAGCACAGGAAAAAACGGCACTGTTATGGTTTGATGAAAAATGGCAACGCCCTATAGGTTCAACACCGACAACTCATATCTTTAAACTCCCTATCGGACGAATTGAACATGCAGATATTGATTTAACAGATAGTGTAGAGAACGAATGGCTTTGTTTGGAATTACTGCGTTCTTTTGGTTTACCCGTTCCTGCTATTAGTATTGAAAAGTTCGAGGATACCAAGGTTCTTGTGGTTGAACGTTTTGATCGTGAACTGGCTAAAGATGGTTCCTGGATCATTCGACATCCACAAGAAGACATGTGCCAGGCAAATGCCATTGCACCTGCATTAAAATATGAAAGTGATGGTGGCCCTGGTATTGCAACTATTATGGAACTACTAAAATCGTCACTGCAACCAGATAATGATCGTAAACAATTCATGCAAACTGTTTTTTTATTCTGGCTACTTGGTGCAATAGACGGGCATGCGAAGAATTTTAGTATTTTCCTGAAACAAGGTGGCCGCTTTGAATTAACACCCATCTATGATGTCATCTCTGCCTATCCTCTTACTAAAAAACGTCAAGTTGAATACCGTAATTTAAAGATGGCGATGGCCTTAAACGGAAAGAATAAACATTATACATGGCATGAAATCATGCCTCGTCACTGGTTTAATGAATCAAAGAAAGTTGATTTCCCTGCATCAGAGATGCAAGCAATTATAGACAATACACTTGGTTCTATTGATACGGTTATTGAAGAGGTAACTTCACGTCTACCTGCTGGTTTTCCTGATGATATCGCTAAACCTATTTTTGCTGGTATAATAAAAGCTGCCGCTAAATTCTGATGATAAACATTATAATTCAGAATATCAGGCAGTCCCCGGCCCACCCTTTTTTAGATTCAAAATTAGGACTACATCACCGAATTTAAGTCGTTTTTAGTAGGGTTTATTGGTATGATTTGACACAGAAAATGATATTTCGAACTTAAAAGGAATTAAATATGTCTATCTCAATTTCTGCCAGTGTTGGTCTCGGTGGTCGTAATAAGCCCACAGATGTTGCTCTCGTTCAGCAATTACTTAATAACACCAATAATAACCAATCGATTGCTGTTGATGGTTTAGCTGGCAAGGCAACACGTGATGCAATAAAAGCCTTTCAAAAAGATAAACTCAAATCTTTTAAGCCAGACAGCCTAATAAATCCACATGCAAAGACATTTAAAAAATTAAAGACCTATTATAAAACCGCTGTTAGCCATGCAAATGATACAACTTTTGGGCTTAGATCAGATCGATTTACAGTTCTTTATCAAAAACAATTTTCAACGCTTAAGCCGGCTAGCCAGACAGGGTTAACTAAACTAACTAACTTCATACTTAATGATCAAGAAATAACAGACCTTCGCTGGGTTGCTTATATGCTAGCAACGACTAAACACGAAACGGGTCATACTATGCTGCCAATTGAAGAATATGGAAAAGGTAAAAATAAACCATACGGCAATGAAGTAACTGTTACAGATAAAAGTGGACAGACTCATAACAACAAATATTATGGTCGTGGTTATGTTCAGCTGACATGGGATCATAACTATAAAACAATGAGTAAAAATTTAAAAATGGGGGAAGACCTATACATTCATCCTGATAAAGCCCTTGATGCAGATATTGCGTATAAAATTATGTCTTATGGCATGAGACATGGTTCATTTACAAGTCGTAATTTAAGACGTTACATAAGTGGAAATTTTTGTGACTATGTGAATGCACGTAGAATAATTAATGGCACGGATCAGGCTCAATTAATCGCAGACTATGCTTCGGCAATTGAAATATTACTTAGATTAAGTCGAACAAAAATACATGGCCAGCAAGAAAATTTAAACTGTTTATCTACATCCAGGGTATGTGCTGCATAATGAAAACAATAAAAAACTATTTTTACACTTCATTTGTAATAACACTTTTTTTATTTGGGATCGCATGTGCGGATGATAAATCTTCTAAATTAAAGACTATTATTAAAAACAGTATAAATAATAAAACACAGCAGACTGATCGAAGTACAGTTCGTAAAATACTACAGTGGCCAAATAGTTGTGAAGAACGTTTTAACTTCCCTACTTCTGGCTTAACTTTTTTTAAACAGACTGATGATGATTATATTGTCCAGGTTACTTGTACATATGGTTCATATCAGGGGATGAGCTTATTCTATAAAACAAAGGTTAGTAATGCGGCAGCATCTCAAATTAAATTCCCTTCATTCAGTTCAGACAAAAAAGCTAACCTTACTAAGTCAAATAAATCTGAGATTTGGGGGAATGTATTAACCACGTCTACCGTTAAGAACTTTCAGATATTGGACTTATATAGCGGTTTTGGGAATTGTGGTTCATTAACCACATACGATCTAACTGGTAATCAACCAAAAGTTATTCAACTTAAGATGCAGTCTGATTGTGAATCTAAAAAATTAATACGCGATCCTGAAAAATGGAACGTGATTAAAATCAAATAATAAAAAAGGGTCAGGGTGAATTATCATATCCATATGAACTAACTTTTCAATTAAAAGTACCCCGCCCCTTTTTATTTTCCTTTACCTACGCCTGTTACCCTTCTCTCTTTTTTCTCTTTTTTCTCTTTTCCCATTTTTTTCTTTATCCTGTTTCTTTTGTTTACTTT
>CAZZIS010000125.1:0-5078 GCA_964654445.1 uncultured Thioalkalispiraceae bacterium | reverse complement strand
GTTGAGTCATCATATCGATCAACTAATTGATGTTTTCTTAAATCATCAAAAATATTTGCAGCAACCTTTTTACCTAATTCGACCGCAGGCTGATCAAAGGAATTAATTTGCCAAATGATGCCCTGAGTAAATATTTTATGTTCATACAGTGCAATTAATGAACCTAAAGATTTAGGTGTTAATGCTTTAAGTAATAATGTATTTGACGGTTTATTACCCTGCATCAATCTTGAGGGGTATAAACGTTCAACATCTTCTTCAGAATAACCTTCAGCAACTAGTTCCTGGCGTGCTTCTTCTTCATTTTTGCCTGTCATTAATGTTCGCGTTTGTGCAAAAAAGTTAGCCAGTAAAACCAGGTGATGATCACCAACCGGATTCAGACTATCAATAGGTACAATAAAATCTGCTGGAACAAGATGAGTGCCTTGATGCAGATTTTGATAAAACGCATGTTGCCCGGTAATACCTAACTCACCCCAGATAATTGGGCCGGTAGCATAATCCACCATTTTCCCATCACGAGTCGTACTTTTACCATTACTTTCCATATCACCTTGTTGAAAATAGGCAGGAAAACGATGCAAATGTTGATCGTAAGGTAAAATAACATGTGATTCAGCATTATAAAAATTGTTATACCAGACACCCAATAAAGCTAAAACAACAGGAAGGTTTTCTTCCAGGGGGGTATTGCGAAAATGCTGATCCATCTCATAAGCCCCTTGCAATAGTGACTCAAACCGATCCATACCAACATATATTGCAACTGATAAACCAATTGATGACCATAAAGAATAACGGCCACCAACCCAATCCCACATTTTAAAGATATTTTCTTCTTTAATACCAAATTCCGTTGCCGCCTCTACATTTGCCGCAACCGCGATGAAGTGTTTTGCCACAGCAGATTCGTCACGCGAATTTTCCATTAACCAGTCACGCGCAGTATGGGCGTTCATGATGGTATCCTGGGTAGTAAAACTTTTTGATGAAACAATGAAAAGAGTTCGTTTTGGATCGAGGTCTTTTAATGTATCGCAAATATGACTAGGGTCAACGTTTGAAACAAAATGTACTCGTAAACCTGATTTTCCGTATGGTCGTAAAGCTTCATTTACCATCACCGGGCCCAGATCTGAGCCCCCTACACCGATGTTTACAATGTCAATAATGGGCCGGCCACTATATCCTAACCAGCGTCCTGTGCGAATTGCATCTGAATACTGTCGCATTTTATCGAGTTCAGACAGTACTTCCGGCATGACATCCTGACCGTCTACATAAACAGGTTCATTACCGCGATTACGTAATGCAGTGTGTAAAACAGCCCTGTCTTCAGTGTGATTTATTTTCTCACCACTGAACATTTTTTCTGCCCAGTCTTTAAGACCACTTTGTTCTGCTAAATCCATTAACAAAGACATTGTTTCTTTATTAATTCGGTTTTTTGAATAATCCAGTAAAATATCATTAAAGTGCAAATGAAAATCCTCAAACCGATTTTCATCCTGCGCAAATAAATCACGCATTTGAATATTTTCAGTCTGCTTTTTGTGCTTTAACAAGGCTTGCCAAGCGGGTAAATCAGTTAAATTTTCCATATTTATTTTATTTTTTCTTCTAATTTCGATGTGTAAATTATGCAATATTTCCCAGCTAAAGGGGAATAATCTGCTTATTTATAATAAAACACAGTATGAATTGAGTGAAATTTCACCACTTCACTGTTTTTCACCTTTTTTCGCTGCTGTTTAACTTGTCAAGAGGAGCCTTTCCATCAAAGTGACGGTATAATATGCGGCCTTTTGGAACAGTAAGTTTATAAAAAAATGACAGCCAACATAAAAAATATTGATTCTCCCGTCACTAAAATCATTTCCTCAAGCCAGGATAAGCAACTGCGGTCCAGGGTTAAACTTTTTGGAAATATTCTGGGGAAAGTTTTACTTGAGCATGCGGGTAAAGATGTTTTTACTGCTGTTGAGAAATTACGCAAGGGGCATATTAGCTTGCGTAATAAAAATGATTCTGCGAGGCGCCGGCGCCTCGATAAACTTGTGGCTTCACTTAGTCCTGAATCAACTGAGCATGTGGTTCGTGCTTTTAGTATTTATTTTAGCTTGGTCAATATCGCCGAAGAAGAATTTCAACATATACAACGACGTCGGGAAGTTGGACCAAAAGGCTTCACCTGGAAAGGCTCCTTTTATAATGCCTTAAATGATTTCCAAAAAAATGATATTAGTGCAGAGCAACTTCAGGAATTGCTAAACCAGACAGCCTATATTCCTGTTTTTACAGCACATCCAACCGAATCTAAACGCCGTACGGTGATGGAAGCAATCCGTCGTATTTACGTAATTAGTGATCAACTCAATGAGACACGTTTAAGTAAAATTCAAAAAGAAAACATCGTTGAAGACCTCGAACAACACATACAAATTCTTTATAAAACCAATGAAGTTCGTGTACAAAAACCTGAAGTTACTGATGAAGTTAAAAACGGTTTATATTACTACCGTGAAAGTTTGTTTAAATCAGTGCCACAAACCTACCGAAACCTGGAAAAAGCCATTGGCCGGACCTATGGTAAAGACTCCGGTATTACCGTTCCAAGTATCTTTCAATTTGGTTCATGGATAGGTGGTGATCGAGACGGTAACCCTTTTGTGAAACCTGAAACGACAATTCTTGCATTACGCATGCAATCACAAGAAGTCCTTACTGAATACCTAAAGCAGGTAAAATTACTTAATAAAATACTAACTCAATCAAGTTTATTTTGTCAGCCATCTGATGCATTTTTAAAACAACTTAATATTGATGAAGAAGAAGTTGTTGAACTGTTTGCAGACTACCCTAATCGTTTTAAACAGGAACCTTATCGCCGCAAACTTTTTATCATGCAATATCGCATCCAGTGTAACCTGGACAAAGTTGAAGCACGTTTAAATGAAATAGAGCCAAACAGTTCAACATGCCATTACGCGAACGAACAAGGTATGTTAAATGATTTATACCTCATTCGTGACTCATTAATTAGCCATGACGATGAAAGCTCTGCCTCTGGTGACTTGAAAAATCTCATTCGTCAGGTTGAAACATTTGGTTTTTATCTTGCTAAATTAGATATTCGACAAGAATCAACTATTCACAGCCAAACAGTTACTGAAATACTTAAACAGATTGATGGTTCGGATTATACAAAGCTGGACGAAGCAGCCCGCCTGGAAACATTAGCCAGGCACATCAAGAACACACGCGCTGAATTTGATATAGATAAATTAAGTGAAATGTCAGCAGAAACAGTTAGCGTTTATAAAGTTATGTCAAAAATGCGTGAAGAAATAAGTCCAAAAGCATTTGGTACTTATGTTATTTCAATGACTCATGCTGCCAGCCACGTAATGGAAGTTATGTTCCTTGCCTGGTTAACCGGGCTTGCTGGCAAAAATAACAACCAATGGTTCTGTCATGTGAAAGTTTCACCTTTGTTTGAAACAGTCGAGGATTTAACTCACATCCAACCCGTTATGACTCAATTATTTGATAATTCTACTTATATAGAATTATTAAAAGCCTCGGGCAACCTTCAGGAAGTCATGTTAGGTTATTCTGACTCATGTAAAGACGGTGGCATACTCGCTTCTGTCTGGAACCTGTACCAGGCACAACAACAAATCACTGAGCTCACACACTCACGTGGTGTACGTTTAAGAATGTTCCATGGCCGTGGTGGTACTGTTGGACGCGGTGGTGGCCCAACACATGATGCCATTTTATCTCAGCCAACAGGTACCGTTCACGGTGAAATTAAATTCACTGAACAAGGTGAAGTCCTTTCGTATAAATACAGTAATCAGCAAACAGCTATATATGAGCTAACAATGGGGCTAACTGGATTATTAAAAGCCAGTCGTAACCTGATAAAAGAGCCTGAACCAGACAAACCCGAATACCTCGAAATTATGGCTGAACTGGCTAAGGAAGGTGAAAACCAGTATCGCCAGTTAACAGATAATACTGAAGGCTTCCTCGATTATTTTTATGAAGCAACGCCTGTTTATGAAATTGGACAAATGAATATTGGCTCACGTCCTTCACATCGTAAGAAAACAGATCGTTCCAAGAGCTCTGTGCGAGCCATTGCATGGGTATTTGGCTGGGCACAATCACGTCATACAATGCCCGCCTGGTTTGGTATTGGTACTGCATTAGAAACGTGGTTAGGTAATGATAAAAATCGCCTGGTCACATTACAAAAAATGTATAAAGACTGGCCTTTTTTCCGTGCTTTGCTCAGTAATTCACAAATGGCCTTATACAAAGGTGAAATGCAAATTGCTAAAAATTACATGTCACTCTGTGAAAATCAGGATACTGCAAAAATTGTTTATAAAATAATATCAAAAGAATATGAAAGAACGACTAATAATGTATTAAATATTGCGAAGATCAATGCTTTGATGGAAGAAACACCACACCTCGCTTTATCTCTAACACGTCGTAACCCTTACCTTGATCCATTAAATCAAATTCAATTAGCGTTGATTAAGAAATATCGTGATGAATCTTTGAGTGATGAAGTACGAACGCAATGGTTGCATCCATTGCTAAGAAGCATTAGTGCGATTGCCGCCGGTATGCGTAACACAGGCTAAAAATTTATCTGGCTCACAATAGCGGCGTTCACCCTCTTTATATTAATTATTGAGGGGCACTACGATAAAAAAATCCGGAAAACTTACTTATTAATATAAGCTACGTTTACCGGATTTTTTTTATGCCTTGCTCTTGCAAACCAGCTAATCTTTTAGGTGTGATAATTAACAAATTTTCTAACTTATAGCCCCACCTCGAATATTTTTAAGAAAAAAAACGGAAAAAACGGGGACAGATTTATTTTTCTATCATTTATATTAATTAATTCCATAATATACTCCAGCCTCTTTTATTTTCCAGAGTTCCTTTTTCGGTCGCCCCGGTTTGTTTAACGTCAATCGAATACCCAGTTTCTTTTCTATCGTTTCAGAAAACTGTCGGTTGCCTGTTGGATGACCATGTTGCATCGCTTC
>CAZZIS010000124.1:1780-5178 GCA_964654445.1 uncultured Thioalkalispiraceae bacterium | reverse complement strand
CCCAGTTCACATCACGCATGATGTATTCAACTGAAGCAAATGCCAGCGTAGCATCAGGTTTGTAATGCATCGTCAGGAAAATACCTGTCAGCACCTGAATAACTAAAACCATTAACGCTAATGAACCAAAGAAATACCAAAAATTAAAGTTTTTTGGTGCATAGTATTTTGATAAATGGTCTTCCCACATTTTTGTTGCAGGAAAACGGGCATCAACCCAGCCCATAAAGGCTTTTAACATATCCATTAATTTATCCATTACGCAGCCCCTTCGTCTACACCGATAATTACACGTGTCTCTGATAGATACATATGCGGTGGCACTTCGAGGTTAGTCGGTGCCGGAACATTCTTGTATACACGTCCAGCCAAATCAAAACGTGAACCATGGCATGGGCAGAAGAAACCACCAAGCCATTTTTCACCTAAATCTTCAGGTGCGAGTTCTGGACGGTATGTTGGAGAACACCCTAGATGAGTACATATACCCACTAAAATTGAATATTCAGGTTTAATTGAACGTCCTTCATTCACAGCATAAGCTGGCTGACGCTCTTTAACAGCTGAATCAGGATCACTTAAACTACCACTACCCGTTAAAGTAGATAAATCCTTCAAATTTTGCTCTGTACGACGAACAATCCATACTGGCTTACCACGCCATTCAACACGCATCATTTGTCCAGGTTGAAGCTTACTAAAATCAGCTTCAACGGGTGCACCAGCCGCTTTGGCACGGGCACTCGGGTTCCAGGATGCAATAAAAGGTACCGCAGCAAATCCAGCTCCTACAGCAGCAACAGCACTCGTTGCAGCTATTGTCAGAAACCGGCGTTTGCCGTTATCGACGCCATCAGTCATTAGAAATCTCCCAAAATCGTTTTGAACTGACAGTATTTTATCAGTCCCAATTGTTTAGCGTTTTAATACGCAGAAGTACCCCGTTAAGCACAAACTCATACCCACAAAGCACCCAAATATTTGGCGAACGTATTTTGGCTGATCACAACCAGTTGGTCAAGGAGAGTCGAATAAACCTCAGTAGTTCAATAGGTTATACCGGATTGGGGATATCAATGAATTGATGATCCAGATCAAAATGTGCAGCGAGATGTTCTGCTAAGGCCTGCACACCATAACGTTCCGTGGCATGATGACCTGCAGCATAAAAATGCAGTCCATATTCACGAGCAATATGTACTGTTTGCTCTGATATTTCACCGGTTAAGTAAGCATCTACTCCTAATTCAGCAGCATCTTCAATATAATTTTGTGCTGCTCCACTACACCAGGCAATAGTATGAATTTGCTCACTATCATCACCAATATGCAAAACTTCACGATCAAAAGTAGCGGTAATTTTTTTACTAAAATCTGCAGCTGATATGGGTGTTCTTAAGGTGCCATACATACCAACGGCTTCATTGCCGGAAGGAAACTTGCCCGCAATATTAAAATCCAGTATTTCTGCCAGTTTTGCATTATTTCCATACAAAGGGTGGGCATCAAGGGGCAAATGATAAGCTATTAAATTAATCCCCGATTCAATCAAACTGCTTACACGCTTATATTTTAAGCCGGTAATCCGTGCATCTTCACCCTTCCAGAAATAACCATGGTGCACCAGTAACACATCGGCTCCTTCTTTTATGGCAGCATTGATTAAGGCCTGACTTGCAGTCACTCCTGAAATAATTTTTTTTATTTCAGTTTTGCCCTCTACCTGCAAACCATTTGGACAATAATCATGAAATCTATCAATCTCCAGAATATTATTTGAATAATTGAGAAAATCTTTTAATTGAACCATGATCGAAACCTTCCAGGTAGGTTAATATGTTGAAATAAATATTTAGTTTAACGGAATTCCTGATGCGTGTTACCAAACTCATTACATTTATTATTCAATTTGCCAGCATTGGTTTAGCCACTGCATTTCTTGTTTTATATTTTCAATCTGAAAAAGATAAAACTGCGAATGAATCAATCATACAGCCTGATACCGAGCTTGTTGAGCTTATTGAATCTACCCGAATTATTCCGACGACTCCACTCAACTCTTATGCACCTGCGGTAAAAAATGCGGCACCTGCCGTTGTTAATATTCAAACCACTAAAATTATTACTGAACGACAGCATCCATTTGCAAATGACCCTATGTTTCGCAAGTTCTTTGGTGACAGCATTGGTGAGCCCCGTAAACGAATGGAGTCCAGTCTTGGTTCTGGTGTCATTATCAGTCCACAAGGCTATATTCTCACCAACCACCATGTCATCAAAGCCGCCGATAAAATTTTGGTTGCATTAAAAGATGGCCGAACAGCCAAAGCCAGCGTTATTGGAACAGATCCCGATACTGACCTCGCTGTATTACATATAAAATTAGATAATCTACCTGCAATTACATTAAGCAAGATCCATGATATTGAAGTGGGAGATATCGTACTTGCGATTGGTAACCCCTTTGGTGTTGGTCAAACTGTCACTTCCGGTATTATCAGTGCAACCGGTCGCAACATGCTTGGAATTAATACCTTTGAAAATTTCATTCAGACTGATGCCGCGATTAACCCTGGTAACTCAGGTGGTGCACTGATTAATTCTTATGGTGAACTCATTGGAATTAATACCGCAATTTTTTCTCGCAGCGGCGGTTCACAGGGCATTGGTTTTGCCATTCCTTTAAGTTTAGCAAGAAATGTTTTAACCCAGATAATTGAATTTGGCCATGTAAAACGTGGCTGGCTTGGAGTTGCAATTCAGGATATGAATCCTGAACTTGCAGACTCCTTTGGCATGAAACGAGTGTATGGCAGTATTATTAATGGGGTAGCTAAATCAGGGCCAGCAGACAAAGCAGGACTTAAGCCAGGAAATGTTATTACCCACATCAACAACACTGAAGTTGAAAATGTTCGTCATTTATTAAATTTAGTCAGCCAGATAAAACCAGGTAAGACATTATCAATAAAAGGAATTGGTCAGGATGGAACATTTACTACAACAGCAACCGTTATACAACGGCCTAAGCAAGAAGAATAATTTTATAATAAATCCTTTTTAAAGAATTCAAGTAAGGTTTTATCTTCTGATCCTGTTCCATTTTAAGATTATTATTTTTGAAATGCTGACAGTCGGTCTCGCCCGTCACTTTTAGCTACATATAAAGCATCATCGGCCTGTTTAACGACTTGCTCCCAATCACACGCTTCCTCTAAAACTTCTTTTGAGTAATAGGCAATACCGCAACTTGCCGTTACGGTATTAAAGGAGCTTTTACAGTGAGGAATATTCTGCTCTTTGAGATTATCCAATATCCTTTGTGCAAGAATTTTTGCCCCATAGAGTTCAGTTTGAGGAAGCAATACTAAAAATTCTTCACCACCATATCGATAAAC
>CAZZIS010000124.1:0-1680 GCA_964654445.1 uncultured Thioalkalispiraceae bacterium | reverse complement strand
TACCAAGCAAAGGATCAGTCATTGATAACTCCTGTAACTGACGATTTGCTTCTTCCAGTTCAGCAGTACGTTCATGAATACTACGTTCAACGATCGCTATTTGTGATTCAAAAAAATTGCGGTGAGCATTTGCAATATCTGTATAAGTAACAATACCACAGAGCTTTTCATTTTCTTTCACAACAGGAATATGCCCCACCTTGTTAACAGTACTGATAACGAGAGCATCCATTATCGTCTGATTTTTATTCAGAGTAACAAGGTTTGTACTCATAATATCGGCAGCAACGATTCGCTGTTTATCGGAGGAGACCTTTTCCAGCAAGATTGACATATGCTTAACCATATCTCGTTCGGTAATAATACCAACTGGTTTCCCATGCTGCGCCACCAATATACAAGAATAATGATTTTCTCTCATCAAATAAGAAACTTTTTCCAGACTAACATCCGCTTCAACAGACAAGACATCTGATGACATGATGTTTTCTAAGGAAAATTCATGCATTATTAAAACTCTGAAAAACTGTATTTTTTGCCATTAAATTATATTATCGACAGGATTAAAAAATACTTTACATATTAAATTTACTATATTCATTAAGCATCTAATTACTGTGTTTTTATTACATGCTACTTATAGTATAAAACAAGCTCACTAAATGCAGATAATAATTTATTGTTTTCTTCTTTTGTACCTACAGTAATACGCAAACAATTTTCCAGTAAACCACCAGCAGGATTAAGGTTTTTTATTAAAATACCCTGCTGTTTTAATCCATTAAAAATATCATCTGCTTGACCTTCTGGCACACGAATTAAAATAAAATTTGCCTGACTTGGATAAACAATAATGTTGTCTATTTCTGTTAATGCATTAAACAATGTTTCTCTATCTTCACAAATCTGTTGTGTTTGTTGATCTAAAATCTGTTGATTTTTTATTGCAAATTCGACGCTCGCCTGTGTGAGAATATTAATATTATAAGGTAAACGTACTTTATCAAACTCATTTAACCATTCAGCCTTACCCGCCAACAAACCCAGGCGTAAGCCTGCCAGGCCCATTTTTGAAACCGTACGCATTACTAATAAATTGTCATATTCTATTAACATCGGCATAAAGCTTTTATCCGCAAAAGCGTGATAAGCCTCATCAACCACAACAATACCTGGCGCAGCATCAATTATATTTCGAATAACTTTTTCATCAAACAAATTACTGGTAGGGTTATTTGGGTAAGCAAGGAATATAACAGCGGGTTGCTGTTCTTTAATAGTATTAAGAAGGTTAGCTTCATCTAAAGAAAAATCATCTTTCAATGGTATACCAATATAGGGCATATCCATAAAAGTGGCGATCATCTTATACATAACAAAACCAGGTTCAACAGATAATACCGAGTGGCTTTTCCCCGTCTCATTTTTACCCGCTAAGGCCATCATGATCATTTGAATCAGTTCATCAGAACCATTACCTAATAAAATTTCTGATTCATCAGGAACATCCATCGATTCACGCAAGTGTTGTTTTAAAACACGCGCACCGGGATCAGGATAACGATTGAGTTCGACATCACGAATAACTTCTAACCATTGATCAACTAATTCATCAGGCCAGCGATAAGGATTTTCCATTGCATCAAGTTTGATCAGATCATCGGAATCAGGGACATGATA
>CAZZIS010000123.1:0-5224 GCA_964654445.1 uncultured Thioalkalispiraceae bacterium | reverse complement strand
CAGTTCCATCAAACCTTTATTTACCTTTCAATAAAATAAGTGGAACATGCTTCTGCTGATCACGAATATTGAGCGCCAAACATCTGATGTTCATAACAAGACGTTCGGATCAGCAGAAGTCATTTTGTTTCAAAACGCATACTCAGGGATTTTCGTAGCACCGACTATCTATAAGACCTGCGAGAAACAAATTCCAAGCACATTCCAATATTCACTGTACACCCAGGAGGCGTGATATGAAAGAGTTTGTCATTAGTGATTTTGCTGCACTTGTTGGTATTGATTGGGCAGATAAAAAGCATGATGTTTGTGAAAGGCCTGTCAACACACATACTTATCATTATTCTGTTATTTCCAGTAAACCCGAGTCGTTACATGATTGGGCGATGTCATTAAAAAAACGTTATCCCAAGCAAACTATAGCGGTCGCTTGCGAGTTAACTAAAGGGCCACTCATCTACGCATTAAGTAAATATAAACACCTCACGCTCTTTTCAATTAACCCCTCAACGGTCGCAAAATATCGTAAAGCCTTTACCCATAGTGGTGCTAAAAATGACCCCAGTGATGCACGTGTACAAACAGAAATACTAGAACGCCACATGGACAAACTTGATGCGATTCAACCTGAATCCGCAGAGGTAAGAGCCCTTGCCCAATTACTTGAGTACAGACGTAAGGTTGTACAAGACAGAGTAGATTGCTCGAATAAAATCACCGCCTATCTTAAGAATTATTATCCACAAGTGCTTGATTGGTTTAAGGAAAAAGACACGATTGTTTTTTGTGACTTCTTAATGAAATGGTCGTCACTTGATGCGGTAAAAAAAGTTCGTAAACAAACCTTAATGAAATTTTTTGGTAAACATAACTCACGGTATACCACCGTTAATGATAAACGATTTACCGAAATTAAAGCGGCACAGGCATTAACAGATGACCTTGGCGTGATTGAGCCCAATAAAATAATGATTGAAGTATTAATCCCCCAACTTAAAGTGTTGATTGAATCGATTGGCCGGCTGGATAAAGAAATTAAACAACGCTATAAAAATCAAAAGGAACGAATTATATTTGATAGTTTGCCTGGCGCAGGACCACAATTAGCGCCCCGACTATTTGTTGCTTTTGGGTCTGATCGAACACGGTATCAGTCCGCTAACGAAATACAAAAATATGCGGGCATCGCACCGGTCATCGAACAGAGCGGGCAAAAAAAGTGGACACACTGGCGATACAGTTGCCCTAAATTTTTAAGGCAGACGTTCGTAGAATGGGCAGGACAATCGATACGCTATTCATATTGGGCGAAAGCATACTATGAGCAGCAGCTTAAAAAAGGTAAACCACATAACACGATTATTCGTTCATTGGCCTTTAAATGGATCAGGATAGTGTATAAATGTTGGCAAACGAATACGCCTTATGATGAATCAAAATACTTAAAAGCGTTGCAACGGCAGGGATCACCGCTATTAAATTTTGCGGTGAACGGCTAATTTTTTACTTGCTGTCCACCTCAGGGCGTGTTGTTATGCAGCGATCTCATGATTAATATTCCAGCCTGGGAAAACTAAAACTGCTGGATGGCATTTTAATGCTCGAGCGAGAACTTTAGCTCTTTCTACACCAAGTTTGATTTTGTCATGCTCAATTGCTGAAAGGGTAGATTGAGGTATACCTGTTATTGAAGATAATTCATTTTGACTTAATTCTTGTAATTCACGAATAATACGTACAGATTCACCAATAGATACTTCGGTTCTTTTTTGAGCTTCTTTATAGTCTTTCATATTATTTCCTCCGGTAGTCATGAGCTGTTATTTTGACTACTTTCACAAAAAGTTGTTCGTTTTCAATTTTGTAAATAATACGATATTGAATATTGAGGCGAGATGAGCGATAACCTTTCCATTCACCTCGGAGCGCTTCATCATTGAAGCCTTTTATTTGCTTTAGACCTTTTGGCCCAGATATAGCCACAATATCTTTCCATTTTTCATATCGCTTAAGTACATCAATGGGGAGTGATTTTAACTGTTTTATTGCATTTTTATGCTCATATATCTTCCACATACTATATATAGTATAGATACCATATATGGTATGTCAAGATTTTCTTGCATAGACATAATGACCTTCCGCTACAGGAGCCGACCTCCGTCACCAAGGTGGATTAACGCAGAGCGTCAGAGCCATAATGATTAAGGCATAAGCCATTAATAAACGGGATCGGAGGTCGACATGACTAAAAACATACTCTTTATTGGAATGGATGTACACAAAGAAAGCATAGAAATCGCGATAGCAGAGGGCTCAAATACAGAAGTCCGCCGCTATGGAAAAATAGGCGGCACCCATGATGCGATGCGAAAGGCACTACGTAAACTCGTATCCTTGGGAAAAATACTTCACTTTTGTTACGAAGCGGGCCCTTGTGGTTATGAGTTATATCGTTATCTCGTATCCGAAGGGCATGACTGTTGGGTAGTAGCTCCCTCATTAATCCCAAAAAAATCGGGAGACAGAGTTAAAACAGATAAACGTGATGCTATTCAGTTAGCCCGCTTGTTTCGAGCGGGTGAACTGACGCCAGTGTATGTGCCAAATCGAGAAGATGAAGCCATACGTGATTTATCCCGCGCAAGAGAAGATGCCATGCTGATCCAAAAATCAGCACGACAACGACTTAAATCTTTTTTACTGCGCCATGATATACGTTATCAAGGAAAATCATCATGGACAGAAGCGCACTTACGTTGGCTCGCCGATGAAGTACGTTGTCCTTCCCCGGCACAACAAATTGTTTTTCAGGAATATATCAATACCGTGACCGAAGCCCAACATCGGTTACAACGGTTAAATGAACAAATTGAAATTTTTGTAAAACAATGGCGACTGAGTCCTGTTGTTGAAGCGTTAATGAGTATGCGCGGTGTCAAAATGGTCGTTGCCGTCACGGTTATATCCGAGTTGGGTGACCTCAGTCGATTTGACAATCCAAAACAATTAATGAGTTTTTTAGGGCTTACGCCATCAGAATATTCAAGTGGACAACGTCAATCACGTGGACGTATTACCAAAACAGGCAACGGCCATGTGCGACGTATTTTAATAGAAGCCGCCTGGTGTTATCGCTACCCTGCTAAAGTGAGTCCAGAAATACAAAAACGGCAAGAGAACCAGCCGTTAGCGATACGAGATATTGCATGGAAAGCACAATTAAGATTAACGCAGCGTTATCAACACATGCAGCAAAAAGGTAAACCGCATAATGTAACGGTTGTTGCTCTTGCGCGTGAACTCGCCGGCTTCATGTGGGCGATAGCCAATGAAGTAAAGTATCCACGATAAGAAAGTAAAAATAAAACATACGTTAACGATAAAAAAGGAATTACATAAATAAAAAAACAAACATAACACCAATTTGATATTACGTGTGAGCATGCCACCACGGTGAGAAGCATCCTCGAAATCGTTAAGTGCCTTGTTTATTATTTATAATAAATAAAGATGCACGTACCTAGAGAGAGGTCTCTTCGCGGCGTACACAAGTAATGCGGTAATCAACCCGCGCATATCAGCATGACAACCGTCGTTATTACGGGTGCCATGCTCACGCCTAATCTTAAATTGGTGAACGGAGTCTAATTTATTTTGGAAGGAGATCGGCTGTGCTATTGACAGCGGAAAGTCATATCAACGATTAGCATAAGGGGCAACTAAAAACGTGCGGAGCACGGCTTTTAGTTGTCCAAATGAGCGACGAGCGAATGTTCTTGATGCGCTTGTTATGAGTTTCCAATAAAAATCATCCTGCTTGATAAATTTGATAAGGATATATTTTCATTTTTATTAATTCTTTCAAGTAAGTTTTACATGATTTATCTGATTTAAGTTTTTTTATGTCGATATGGTTCAGTTGTTGATTTTTTTCTACTTTAAAACAACTAGGATTTGAAGTCTCACAAATTATGAACAAATCCATATAACGGTTTGCGCAATCATTTGCTAAAAAAACTAAAGTTTTTTTCTTTCCTTGCAGAAGTTCAAATGAAGCATCTGAGATTATACTTACCTCAGTATAAAGATCAGGAATAATCGACTTTTTTGTATCAGGAGTAATCGATGCAATTGAGTTCCATGGAATAGTCACTACTGCACTCTTTTTAGAGAGTGTACTTGCAAATTTTGAATGTTTCTTAAATTTTGTATGGAGCAGTAGTTTGCCTTTTGTATATATCGCAGTAGCTGATATGTCGCTAGGAGCAACTGATCTGTAGCCTTTCTTTATAGTTCCATTCTTTTGTGTCACTTCGACAGGGTGCAATGTGCGGCAAGAGAAACAATCCGCAAATGCCACTTGAGGAAAAACAAAGCTAAATAATAATGCAATTTTTAGTTTTCTCATAATATTCCTACTTTTTGTTCTCATAACGTTTTGGGTAACAGGCGCGACGTCAGGAGCGTCCTGGTTGACCCAATTGTTAAGTGCGATTTATTTGTTTAACTACCATATGTTTTGACATTTCTTTGGCATCTTCTTTCCAATCACCATCCCACGCTATTTCCACACATACTGGCTTAGATTCTGTTTCATCAGACACAGCAAGTGCTTCGATCCTGATCTTTTGGTCTTTTAACACTTGTGGGTTAAGATTATTAGGCACGAATAATGTACAAAGCATGAATCGTTTTCCTTTAACTATAAACCCTAAATCACAATTTATAGCAGGCCCTATTGTTGGGTACTGTGGCATAGAATGACCATGTTGCCAGGTTAGTTGAATTGGACCTGTAAGTGACTCTGAAGGAAAAGAGCCATCTGCGGCAGAACGCATAACTTTTGTAAGTACAACTCTTACATTGTTTGCTCGTGCAGTTCTTCGTGTGTTTGTAACCCTAAGATGATAGTAGCGAGCCTCTGAACCATCACTTAGATCTATCCTCTCCCCTAGAGGATCGAAAAGCTTTAATGTTAGTTTGGGTCCAACTAATTTGGAGCGAATAGAATTACCCCAAATTGCAAGCACAGCAAGAAGCAGTGTGGCTAGTACCACCCCTATTTGTACCCCTGTTTGTATCCAAAATTGTGTATCGCTCATTTTTCTTTATTTTGCACTTAACGTTTGAGTTAAAGGGTTTTTTAAAAGTGAAGCGAGAGCGCCACTTTTAAAAAATCCGTTTTGAACGACTTGTTATATGTTTTATTTTTAACATAAGT
>CAZZIS010000122.1:0-5235 GCA_964654445.1 uncultured Thioalkalispiraceae bacterium | reverse complement strand
TAGTGTAGAACTATAATTATATATAATTTTATATTTGAGAAAATAATGATACAGGCTGACAAGTTAGTGAAACGCTTTAATGGAAATATAGCTGTAAATGCTGTTTCATTAAATGTGGAACAAGGAAAAATATTTGGTTTGCTTGGGCCAAATGCTGCGGGTAAAACGACGATTATTCGTATGTTATGCGGAATTATTAATTGCGACCAGGGTAGTATCAAAATTAATAACATGAGCGTTGATAAAGCCAAATGCGATTTTGGTTATGTAGCCCAGCATTTTGGTCAGTATGAAGAGCTTAGTGTATGGGAAAACCTGACGTTTTACGCAAGCATGTATGATGTGGTTGATAAGCAATATTTGTTATCCCTGTTAGATCGGTATGATTTAACACCGTTTAAAGATAAAAGAGCAGGTCTTCTTTCAGGCGGTTATCAACGCCGTCTGGCGCTGGTTTGTGCTTTGGCTCACGATCCAAAAGTTTTATTTTTTGATGAACCAACAGCGGGCATTGATCCTGTAACGCGTAAATTGTTATGGGATGATTTTTATCATTTAAGCACTGAAGGTAAAACACTTTTTGTAACAACACATTACATGGAAGAAGCGCAACGTTGCCATCAGCTGGCTTTTTTATCTTCAGGACAGATTGTAGCCGAAGGATCTCCTGATACGATAAAAGAAGCACTAGGTGATGTGAGAGTCTATACAAGTAAAATAGCCTACCTTCCTGAAATTCATTCTGCTTTGCATAAATTGCAGGGCATGATATTAGTTAATCAGTTTGGTAATGAATTACGAGTTGTTGTTACTTCTGAAATTAATCAATCTATATTGGAAAACTCAATCAGGACTATAACTGAGCAAACCTGTATATTTGATATGTCTGAACCGAACCTCGAAGATGTTTTTATTGCTCTAACTCAGGATAAGTCATCAAAATAATGATTACCGCAATTATAAAAAAAGAGTTATTACAATTACGTCGTGACCCACGTTTAGTTGGATTAATTGTTGTGATGCCGTTAGTTATGCTTATTCTGTTTGGGGTTGCTCTAAAATTAGAACCTAAAAATGTGAGAATGGCGTATGTTGACGGAGATCATTCTGTTTTTACAAACTTGATTAAAACAGGTTTATGGAGTGATGGTTATTTTGATTTATACGAGGTTGCGACAAAACAGGACATTATTGAAGAAATCAGAGCGGGGCGGGCAAAAGCAGGTTTGTTTATGGATGAAGATTTTTCTGCCTTGCTTATAGAAAATGATCAACCACATATAACCTTTTATGTAGATGGAACCATGCCCTCTTTAACAACGGCAATGAAATATCATTCAGATAGTGCTACTGACAAGAGTGTGACAGGGGATATGTACTTTTCAGATCCTGATGCAGAAAATGTTGTTATTGCTGATGATCCTTTTATTATGGATACGCAAATTTTATTTAATCCTGAAGAAAAAGAAACCTGGTTTTTTCTGCCGGGTGTAATTGGTGTATTGATTATGCAAATTGCACTAATCTTAACCGGGATTTCAGTTGTTCGTGAACGTGAAAAAAGAACGCTGGAACAACTGCTGGTTACACCGTTGACCAGGACAACATTTATCCTGGGTAAGATAATCCCTTATGTTGTTATTGGACTACTTGATTTTTATTTTATTCTTGCCGCAGGTTGGCTTTTATTCGAATTACCACAACCTACTTCTCATCTTTCCTTATTTGTATTGGCTTTAACGTTTGTCGCCGTAATGATATCGTTGGGATTATTGATTTCATTAATAGCTAAAACGCAACAACAAGCAATGTTTATTGCTATTTTCATCATTGTTCCGTCAATTTTGTTATCCGGTTTTATTTTTCCCATAGAAGCTATACCTGAAATAGTGCGACCAATCAGTTTTATTATTCCATTTACTTATTTTGTAGAAATAATACGTGGCTTATTAATTAAACAAACTTTATTTATCGATTTACTACCTTCATTTATAGCATTGGTAGGTTTTACCCTGGTATTTGTGATAGCGAGTATTTTGAAGTTTAGAAAAACACTTTGAATATTTAATTCTATATTAAAAATATGAATCATAATATTGTCATCTTAAAGTCACTTAACTGTCACATAAATAATTTAAGTTTTAAGTACAAATTCACTTATAACTTTGCATTATTTATGGAGACTTTAATTATGCTTTCTAAAACATTAACAATATGCTCAATTTCATTGGCAATGGGTTGCTCTACAGGAGTGATAGCAGATCAAGATAAACAAGCAGGGTATTTTAATTTTAAACCCCTGGCAGAATCGGCAAATAATGCAGACTGGAACACATCTACACCATGGAAATTGCCAAAAGGTTTTTCGCAAACTATCGTTTCAGATGAATCAGCATTAAATATTTATAACAATGGACGTGATGACTGGCCTGATATGAATACAGTTAATGAAACTGGTCACGACCAGGGGCGTTACATGTATCGCACACATGAAGTCCGAAATGCTCCGGAAGGAGGTTCAATATCAGTTATTGATTTGAAAACAGGTGATACTAAAATTCTTGCTCAGGACATTAGCTGGAACGCTTTAGATGGTATTCGCTGGACAGCCTGGGGAACGATTGTTTTTGCTGAAGAAATAGCAGGTGGTCGTTTCTTTGAAATCATTCTTGATCCAAATGATCCTACAGTAGCGCTTGAAGTAATTGATCGTCCTGCTGTAGGTCGACTTTCTCACGAAGGTATTGAAATTGATTCTGACGGTAACATTTATGTTGTAGACGAACATCGTGGTCGTAGTTCAGGTTGTGATGGCATAACGCCTTGTGGTGGAAGTGTTTATAAATTTGTACCGGATACGTACGGTGATCTTTCTTCAGGTTCATTATATGTTCTGGCTATAAATGCAAATACACGTCGTGACAATACAGGTCAGGGCGAATGGATAGGTCCTATTGATGCATCACATGCACGGGAATCAGGTACAGATTTCGGTGGCGCAAGTTATCAACGTCCGGAAGATATGGAAATTATTGCTGATACATTATACGTTGCCATTACAGAGGGTTCACGTGATGAATACGCTAAAGAATATTATGAAGGTCGAGTTATATCGGTAAATCTGGAAAATACGGTTGTGAGTAATTTTGTAAAACCAGGTATGAATGTACCAGTAGAACTTGCTAAGCCAGGTCAGCAAGGTCATCAGACAGGTTTTGATAGTATTGATAATCTTGCCGAGTCACCTGATGGTCGTTTAGTGATGATTGAAGATAACAAACCATCGGATATCTGGTTTGCCAGTACTAAAACGAATGAACTGGGTGCTTCAACATCTGTGAAATTATTTGCTTCATTGACTGATCCTGGTGCAGAAGGTACAGGTATTTATTTTAGCCCAACTGATGCCAAAACCTTGTATGTAAATATTCAACATTCTGCTGCTGAAGATGGTGATGCAACATGGGCTATCAGACGTGATGGACGAAATGATGATTAATTAATTACCTTGTATAAGGTTTATATTTAATCTTTATAGAAAAGCCGTTCTAATAAAATAGAGCGGCTTTTTTTATAACTTTATTATCTTCTTCGTATTTAATGAGTGAATATATGAAGCACAGTGTAAACAACAAAGATATTCAATATTCAACATTTCTCCTCAATCATGAATGGCATGCAAAAATTATTGGCTTTCTTGTTGGTGCTTTGATGCTTGGAATATATTTTTGGATATTGGGAGGAATTATAACTTTATTGATACATCTATATACCTATCTTCCCGGTAATTGGGCTCATGGTGCAGAAAAGATGATTAAAGAGGTTGTCATTATGCTGGCTTCACTTGAATTAATCAGAACATTACAATCATATTTAATTCTTGGGCGTGTGAAAGTGACATTCATTTTAGATGCTGCTTTAGTTGTGCTTATTGGAGAGTTAATTAGTTTATGGTATGGCGAATATAGTCTTTCAGAAGTGATTATGAATATATCTGTTATATCAGTACTGACTATTCTTCGAATTATTACGACTAAATATTCCCCCAATGACAATTGATCGAAATTGAAGATTAATTTATTTGCAGGGACAGAAAGATCTTTTGATGAGAATTTTTATTCTCATGTTTAATTGATCTATATTAATAATAAATTAAGTTATATATGAGATAATTTCTGTGTGGAAGACAGCACGTTAACATAATTTAACAGGTATTTATTAAATGGATATTGAATCAGAAACAGTCAGGATTCAGGAGTTTGTTGATAAAGGTAATTACCACGCAGCTATTAATATCGCTATTTCTGCTTTAAATGAGTGCCGCAGGATAGAGAACCAGGCTGGTATTGATAAGTTTATAGGTATTATGAGAGGTATCATTAATACAATGGCTGAGGAGTTTGGAAGCCAGTCGTCATAACACTATACTCCTGTCTACTTAGTTACTGTTTTTAGATAAAGAGTTTCAACCTTTTCTCTTGCCCAGGGTGTTTTTCGTAAAAACTTCAGGCTGGAGTTAATGCTTGGATCATTAGTGAAACATTTGATATTAATGCGCTTTCCGAGTTCTTCCCAACCATATTTTTCTTCGAGTTGGGTAACAATTGTTTTTAGTGTGATGCCATGTAGTGGGTCTTGTTTACGGACTTTTTTGTATACATCATCGGACATAATTGTTAAGACTATTTATTCTCAGCTTTTTTAACGCGAAGTTTCCTGCCGGCAATTTCTTTGCCATTAATACTTTTCATTGCCGCCTTGGCGTCACCTTGTTTAGGCATTTCAACAAAACCAAAACCTTTAGATTCACCTGTTTCTTTATCCTTCACTAAGTTACATGACTGAACTGTTCCGAACGGTTCAAACAAATGAAGAAGTTCTTTCTCTGTTGTTGTGCGAGCAAGGTTACGGATGAGTAATTTCATTGAGTTAATCCTCGATATTAATCTGTTGTCTGGTCGTACTGTAGAACCTTTTGCAAAGTTTCATTCAACACTATTCAGCACTAGTTTACTGTTCGTTTACGTCGCGTAAGTACTCTTCATAGGTACCACTATAATTAGTTACACCAGTCGGAGATAGTTCAATAATACGTGTTGCTAATGATGAAACAAACTCTCTATCGTGACTAACAAAAATTAAGGTGCCAGGATAATTGTCTAATGCGAGATTGAGTGCTTCAATCGATTCCATATCGAGGTGATTGGTTGGTTCATCAAGTACCAGGATATTTGG
>CAZZIS010000121.1:0-5471 GCA_964654445.1 uncultured Thioalkalispiraceae bacterium | reverse complement strand
GGCTGGTGGGGCTGGATGGTTATGCTGAACAGACGGTATATGACACCGACCTCAACGGTCCGCTGGCGATCGTTATGGGGGCAGAGGGGCAGGGCTTGCGGCGGCTCTCCAAAGAACATTGTGATTTTCTGGTGAACATTCCGATGGCAGGCAATGTGGAAAGTCTTAATGTTTCTGTCGCCACCGGTGTGTGCCTGTTTGAAGCACTGCGGCAGCGTAGGGCGGGCGCTGCGCACCGATGACATTCCTTTTTACCTTTCATTTTTGATTTTGTTGTAGGCTTGGCGGGTATATGAATTTAGCCTTTCATCTCACCTTTTTGTCAAAGCATCAATTTTCTCCACGCTGGTATTTGCCAACTTCCCGTATGCAGATAAAGTAGCCCGGCCCGCAACATTGTTGTTTGGGTCTTCCAATAATTTGTCTAATGGTGTTATCGCATTTGGTAAAACACCCGCATAAAGCGCCACACTATAGGTGCCACTTTTTCTTATGTGTGCTGCTTGGTGCGATAACGTGGCCACAATTTCACCTTGTGGATCAATTGTGCGGGTAACCAATTTTGCCCGTGGGATCTGAAAGCGCGCGGTGTCTGGCTGAAATAGTGCCATCCTTGATGTCCTTAAGTTAAGGATGAGTTATTCAGCTGGTTAATACAGACACCTTCATAAAAAAACCATCCACATTATGTGGTGTATCATAAAATAATACGCCCGGGTGCTGCCTTGAGCGGAGCGTAATTATTTCACTGAATTTCAAAAATAAGCATGCTAATTTCCAAAGCGATTCAGAGTTAAAACAAGGAGTGTCTCTTGAATAGATGTGTATCAATCAAAACGGTGCGTCCTGGTTTTCGGCATGTGTATCTTCGTGAACGTGTGTTTAACGAAATTGACCGACAATGTGATTACCCAATGATCTGGGTGGACGGTCAGCCAGGATGTGGAAAAACTACATTGATTAGCTCATACCTGGAAAAAGCTAATGGCAACTATCTTTGGTATCGAATCAGTGAATCAGATAACAATTTGGTTGAGTTCTTATGCCAACTTTCATCCGCATTGAGTGACTTTTTACCAAAAAGCTCACAATCACTTCGCATGTTATCCCTGCCTTTTCAGCCTGAACCTGAATCTTTGTTTAAATCCATGTTTAACGAACTTCATCAAAATATTTCACCGCCTTTTTATCTGATATTTGATGATTTTCATTTAATATCCAATAACGATTTTCATAATATGTTAGTTGAAGCTTTAATCCCAATGGATGTTGGGAATATAAAAATATTCATTATCAGTCGTCATAAGCCCGCCGATTCATATTCCCGGCTTAGAGCCCGACAAAAATTTTCACGATTAGGAAAAAAATACTTAGATTGGAATGAGGATGAGGTTATTGCATTAACTCAAATGTTGTCAGATGACGAAAAATCCAAAGATCTGGGTAAAGCCTTTTATGAAATCACGCATGGCTGGGTATCGGGTGTGATATTACTTGTTGAAATGCTAAAAGAAAAACCTGACACAATAAGCAACGTAACGTTACTTGATAAAAATTTCCTATTTGAATACTTTGCCAGTGAAGTATTTTCAAACATGAACGAAATTACCCAGAAATTATTAATTAAAGCCTCTTTTTTTAATGAGATAGATGTAAAGCAAAAATTTTTTTTACTTGATAAAAAAAGACTGAAAACGGTTCTTGAGGAATTATGTAACCGAAATTATTTCGTTAATGATAACAATAAGTCTATTTATACATTTCACCCATTATTTAGAGAGTTTTTGCAAAATAAATCATTTTCTTATTTCAGTAAAAATGAGTTAAATAAACTCATAAATGAAATAGCTCATTCTTTGTACCGTGCCGCCCACTATGAACGTGCTATTGAGTTATATCTTAAAGCCAGAAATTGGGAAAAAGCAGCTCATATCATTATTCAGCAGGCGGATATGCTATTTTCCCAAGGGAAAAGACTTCTTGTTTTGCATTGGATCAGACAATTTAACAAGGATGCTTATAGTAAATATACTTGGCTACATTACTGGGAAGCGATGTGTCACCTAGCTACAGATCAAAATAAATCTTATTTAATGCTCCTCACTATATTTAAAAAATTTCAACAAGAAAGAGATTTAAACGGCGAGTATTGTACTATTTGCAGCCTGCTGGAATCCATTGTTTTCAGTTTCAACCATTATGATAGATTAATCCCTTGGGTTGATCTTGTTACTGAAAAATACAATAAAAATATCAAGCCAAAAAATATTGTGTTACAGGTAAGGTTAGCTGCCAATATGCATACAGCATTGCTTTTTAGCAATCCAACGCATGGAGATTTGGGGAAATGGGAAAAAAGTGTCTGTTACCTCATGAAGATTTTAAAAATCACGCTTAACAATGATCAATGTGTATTGGTTGGCATCAATCTTTTTTATCAATATTTATGGAGTGGAGAAAAATCTAAGGCGGAAAAAATAATTAAAATAACTCACATTGACAATTTTAACGGAACATCGAACCCAGTCAGTCAGGGTGCTTGGTATGTCATGGTTTCGGTAAATGCATGGATGAACGGTGATGCAAATAAGGCAAAACAGGCCGCTGATGACGGATTAAAAGTTGCCAAAGAGAGCGGGATTTATTTTTGGTTTGATCTGCTTTTGTTACAAAAAACATATGCCTGCCTTATCAATATGGAATTAGAGGAAGCACAGGATCTACTAACGATTGTTGCACAGCGTGAAAATTCTGATTCTCAACTTATTGCCTCAATGTATTATGATGCATACAGTCAATGGGAGTATTTTCAGGGGGATCTTGATAGTGCTCTCGAACATAAAAAACTCTGTATGATTGAAATTAATAAAATGACCATGCCTTATGCTATACCAGGGTATCGACTGGGATTGGCAGAAATTCAAATTGCACGCGGAGAATATAAACAAGCGAAAGAAAGTTTGATATTGTCGCGTAAAGAGTGTGAAAGGATGCGCAGCGATATTTATCTTTATCGTTGCAGTTTACTTGAGTCTCAACTTTCTCTTGAAACTGGTAATAATTCTGACGCAATAAAACATATGAAAGTGGCCATGGATTTAGCGGAATTCAGAGGTTTCGAAAGCCATCCCTGGTGGAATGCAAAAAATATTTCTTTGTTGTATGAGTTTGCACTCAAAGAGAATATCAATACGGATTATGTGGTTCACTGTATAAAAAAACGTAATTTACAAATCAATATCCATTTAATTGAATATGAACACTGGGATTGGCCCGTTAAAATTTATACTTTCGGCAGTTTTCGTATCATTATCAATCGTGTTTCGCTATCTCTTACCGGAAAATCCCAACGTAAACCCTTAATTCTTTTAAAGGCTCTCTTGTCTTTCGGTATGTGGCGTATCAGCCAATCCCACTTGGCTGGAAGATTGTGGCCGGAAGCAGATGGTCCAGAATCGCTACAAGCACTTTACACTAATACTCACAGGTTGAGACGTCTACTTGGTACCAAATCTATTTTGGTTAAAGATGGTTATATTGGATTAAACCCTGAAATAGTCTGGGTCGATGCGGGGTTGGCAACATACTATGTTGCTAAACTCATGAATGCCCTGCACAAAAAACCAACCGCCCAAAAACAATCGAAGTGGGGTAACAATTTACTGAATTTATATACCGGGAAATTTCTTGAGAATGAACAAGACGATGTTTGGTGTTTTCAGTATAGCAAAGAATTACATAATAAAGTGCTAACCAGTTTAAAGCTATATGCTGATTACCTTAGTGAAGAACACCAATATGAAAAAGCTTTAGCGTTACTGAAAAGAATAACTCAACTGGATATTCTGGATGAAAAAATATACCAGGATCAAATAACACTATTAATTTCACTCAAACGATACCCTGAAGCGATTGCTGTTTATAATGAATGCAGGAGTTTGTTATCCCGAGTGCTTGGTGTTATGCCTTCCCCCGCTTTATTATCCCTGTTAAAGGATGAGTTTCACAAAGAGAAAGCAACCAATCATTAATGATAAAATGATTGATAAATTTTTGTAGCATCAAATAATTTGCAGATTATACCTGTCAGGAAAATGATGCTATAAATAAAAGACGAATTTTCCAGAGGGATGGCACAGAAAACCGAACAGGGTTGTGACAGGATAATAGCATTTTAAATAGTTGCTATTACCCTGGTTATACAATTGTAGGCTCTAGTACCTTATTTTTAATAACTAAAATAGTTTATTGGGAAACTAATATTTCAGTCGTAAATCAGATAATTAATTCAATTCGTTAAATGCTATGAATTGCTTTCCTGATTTAACTGCCATTAAGGAGTGGCATCTATATTAAGTGGGAAGTCAATTCCACTAAAAGTGACTTTTTGTGTGTCTTTAGATCGCTTCATTGTAACTAAAAAGTGGTATAAACGGTCTTTTCTTAATGAATGATTTAGAGGAACAGTTTTTGTTGTGTTGGTTAAAATACCGGGAAGACACAGGGAGCCAATATCTCCAGCTGTCCACGATGTCCATTTGTTACCCACTGACTGCATTCCTCCTGTATTACGATAACGTAACTGTACTTGTACACCCATAAGACTTGAGCAATTAGTCGGATCTTTATAATAAACCCGGTACGAGGTCATTTGCATAGTAGGGTTATTCCAGTTTTGAGCGCTCAAGTTGACACCTGATTTCCAGCCATTTAAAGGTAGTGAACAAAGTAATGATGCAGATCCTGTTTTTTTGTTTTTAAAAACATATGAACCATTTTTGATGGTGACTTTATCGAATGTTTCACTATTTGCAGGCAAACAAGCATTTGCAGGTATTGTGTAGGCTGCTAGATTAACGTCATTTGCAAATGCGATAGATGAAAGCAATGATGCGCTTATTATTAATGCACCAACAGTTTTTTGGTTGAGTGTATACATTTACGATCTCCTTAAGGGAAGTTTAATAAAATGAATCCAGAGTTTTCACGTTAAGTGAGTCTTTCCTGAAAACAAGATCAGTATATGTGGCTGTACCTTACAAATCGTATACAAAAATTACTTTTTAATTTAATTAAATCAATGTGTGCCGTATTATTGCAGCATAGGGAAGATTGTGATGCGGGTTTTTACGATATCTGTGGGAAACGTGGCTTTGACTCAAGTATCATTCGTGTGGGAATTTTTGATCTGTGCCAATCCTCGGTAATAACTATTTTAGTCTTCGATAGGCCAAAGGTTTATTACGCTTCATGATTGCTTATCGCCGGGCTCGATAAGCAGGCATGTCGGTGCATACGGTGTAATTGCGCGTGATTTTGGATGTCATCTGGGTATTCTATCTGTTTAAAGTGTTGCCTTTGTATTTCTGTTGGCCATTACTTTATAACCTTGGATATAGACTTATCATAACGTTGACTGAAAATGGTTTGTCGCTGTTGCGGCTATTTTTTAATTCCCTAATTCCCTAATT
>CAZZIS010000120.1:0-5742 GCA_964654445.1 uncultured Thioalkalispiraceae bacterium | reverse complement strand
TACATTCTTGTTAGGCCTCATAAGAACTTAAATATGATAGATAAAGACAGAATTCCGAAAGATCTACTGCCATTATTAGAAAAAAGGCTTCAAGGAAGAACTGATGAAATCAATTTCCCACCTCCTGTGTTTGATGCGATGAAAGGAGAGGTTGTTGATTATGATATCGAGAAAGAAACATTAAAAAATAGATTCCCCATATTAAGCGAACACTTGAATCCATACGGCAATATGCAGGGCGGAATAATATCAGCAGCCATTGACAATACTATTGGCCCACTTAGTTTACTGGTTTCACCACCTAATTTTACGCGTTATATGGAAATGAAATATGTAAAAATCATCTCCCCTGATCTTGGTTATATTTATGTGACCGCAAAGTTTATTGAGAAAAAGAAGCGACAACTATTTTTCGAAGCGACTGTTGAAGATGAAGATGGTAACAAGCTTGCATCAGCAAAATCCACACATTGGGTTATTGATTAAGATCATGTCTACAAATAACCACTACTGGCCTGGCACGGTACTCCAGTTGACCACCAAATGCGGTGTTTCGCTACACTCTGCATTTAACGTCAACTAAGCTTAAACAATAAACAGAAGCATGAATAAGATATTAAAAGAAAAAATTATCAAAGTCTGTAACAGCAAGATAGAATCTAAAGGCACAAATGTAGGTTTGTCATTTTACGCATTTTTCGAAAATAAAAATAACAATCCTGGCTTGTTAATGGAAGCCGCAGAATGGTGGATACTGACTCATAAATTAGACCATTTTGAAAAAGCTATAAAAATTAAGCGCCTGGTTCAAGAAACACAATGAAATTAAGAAATCCAACAAAGCAATCATAAAGGAAAATGTATAAATGGAGTACGCATTAATCATCCATGAAGTTGAAGACTACACTGCGTGGAAAAAGATTTTTGATGAAGCGGCAACAATAAGAAAAAATGCCGGAGAAATAAGCTATCAAGTTTTAAAATATACTAAAGAGCCAAATAAAATTGTTCATTTTTCTAACTGGTCATCAATAAAAAATGCAAAAATATTTTTCGAGTCACCTGAACTCGTGAAAATTAGAAAAAAAGCAGGAGTAAAAGCACCTGAGTTTATTTATTTAGAACAATTAGAAAATGGTGTGCATTAATAAAATTCATGAAAAAAGCAATTATCATTGGCGCCAGCTCAGGTATTGGTAAAGAATTATCAGGAATCCTTTCTGAGCAAGGTTTTATTCTGGGAATAGCGGCAAGACGCTTACAAATGCTAAAGGATTTGAATGCTGAACTTCCGAACACTGCTTTTATCAAGGATAATAGACGTTACTAAACCGGAGACGGCAATGAGTGCTTTTTCGGAATTAATTGCCGAAATGGGCGGAGTCGATTTAGTTGTATTTTCAAGTGGTACCGGTGACTTAAATAAACAACTTGACTGGTCACTTGAAAGCGAAAGTATCACGACTAACGTGATAGGATTTACCGCGATAGTAAATGTTGCAATTAAATATTTTTTAAAGCAAAAATCAGGTCATTTCGTCGGAATTTCATCCCTTGCTGCTCTTCGCGGCGGAAAGCATTCTCCTGCGTATAATGCGTCAAAAGCATATATCTCAAACTATCTTGAAGGTCTGAGACAGAAAATATCAAAATTCAGTTACCCGATAACAATCACAGACATCAAGCCTGGATTTGTCGATACCCGAATGGCAAAGGGTGATGGGTTATTTTGGGTTGCACCTGCCAAAAAAGCAGCACAACAAATATATCAGGCAATTGTAAAAAAAAATCTCATGCCTATGTTACAAAACGATGGCAATTGGTCGCCTGGATATTAAAAGTAATCCCGGAATCCATCTATAATCGTTTATAACAATCGCTTTGACAGGCGATAATTTACCCTTATCAATTATGAGAATAAATTTATTGAAAATGATAATCACACTTAACCTGTTATTGTTTTTTACGGGAGTTATACATGCATCAGAGCTTTCCCTTGAAATGGAAAAACAAGCTGCAGCACTAAGTGATTGTAACAAAAATATACCTTGTGTCATTTCCATTTCAAACAAGAAAGGTGGCTATATTGTTAAGGTAAAAAAAAGTGTCGTAATAACTGATTATGGTGTATTAAAATTTAAACCAGGTTCCGTTACATATTATTTTTTTGATTTAGACGGAAAGTTAATCCGCTCTTCTTCAACCACTTAAATTTGTCTCTTCGTAATTAATCCATGCTGAATTTTCTTAAAATACGTTATACTTGTAAAAGATATTATTGAATATTATTAGGTGAAGTATGGCCGATCATTATGATGTACTAGATGAGCTGAATAAGCACATCCCTTTACGCGAAAAACTTATTGCAACCCATAAATCTGTCAGTGAAATATTTCCCTTTATAGTACGTATTGCGATTGCTATATATGACCCGGAAACAAGTGTCCTTAAAACCTACTTACATAGTAGTGGCGATGACAATCCGCTTGAGCATTTCCAGGCCTACCTGGACGATGCCCCTTCACTGAAAGCCATTCTAAAAAAGGGTTTACCTCGAGTTGCCAACAACCTGCTGACATTTGAAGACGGCAAACATGAATATAGCAAAAGAATTGGTCGCCAGGGTTATGCAGCCAGTTATACCTTGCCCATGTTTAACAATGGTGTATTTTTTGGTTTCCTGTTTTTTAATTCAAATGAAAAAGATGTATTTACTGAAAATGTCTTACGCCAGTTAGATGTTTATAGTCATATGATTTCCTTAATGATTATTAATGAATTAACCTCCATCCACACTTTAACTGCTGTCGTTAAAGCAACCGGAAGTATTACTCATGTTCGTGATCCTGAGACAGGCAGTCATCTTGATCGTATGTCCCGTTACAGTCGTATTATTGCCAATGCATTGGCAGATAAATATCATTTAGATGATGATTACATTGAACATATTTTCATGTTTTCTCCATTACACGATATTGGCAAAATAGGCATCCCCGACAACATTTTGCTTAAACCTGACAAACTGGATGAAAATGAATATGCCATTATGAAAACACATGCACATAAAGGCCGCGAAATGATTGATGAACTTCTGCATAACTTTGGTCTTGAGAATATCGAACACATGAATATGTTACGCAACATCGCTGAATTTCATCATGAGGCCGTTAATGGCCACGGTTATCCTTCAGGAATTAAAGGAGACGAAATACCGATTGAAGCTCGCATCGTAGCCGTTGCAGACGTGTTTGATGCGCTAACCAGTGTACGCCCGTATAAAAAGGCGTGGGAAAATAACAAAGCAATCAAATCACTTATAGAGCTGGCAGGTGAAACGCTTGATCAGGATTGTGTAAATGCATTGATATCCAATATCGATCAAATTGAAGAAATCCAAAAACAGTTTAAGCAAAGCACATATGGATAAATCTTTATTTATTAAAATAGTATAATATTTTTGTTATATATGGAGAAATATAAATGGAACTTGTTATTTTAATATTTGTTTTATTTGTCGCGCTGGAACACCTGGGGTTTTTATACCTGGAAATGTTTTTATGGACTAAAGATGCAGGCAGAAAAATATTCGGTAATTCAAAAGAGGACGCTGAAAAAACAAAAGTGCTTGCGGCAAATCAGGGGTTATATAATGGCTTTATCGCGGCAGGTTTAATTTGGGGAGTCTTTCATCCTAACCCAGAATTAAGTCATCAAATAGTTTTGTTTTTTCTTTTATGTGTGGTCGCTGCGGGTGCTTATGGTGCTATTACTGCTAAACGATCTATCTTATACATTCAGGCGTTACCTGCTTTTATTACAACCACTTTAATATTAGTGAACACTTTATAATTTTGCTGTACAACGATAGAGAACACATTATTAAATATCTCTGGATTATCACTTTTAGTGTTTTTTTTATCTGGTCAGGCATAAATCCTAAGGACCAGTTCACCTGGTTGTTAGAAGTGAGTCCTGTCATCATTGGCGTCGTGGTTATGGGCTTTACTTATAAAAGTTTCAGGCTAACCCCACTCATTTATATTTTAATATTATTTCATTGTATTATTTTGATGATTGGTGGTCATTATACTTATGCTGACGTTCCCTTTTTTGATTATTTAAAAGATGTTTTTAGTTTTACACGAAATAATTACGATAAGGTGGGGCATTTTGTACAAGGCTTTGTGCCGGCATTAATAACGCGGGAAATATTAATTAGAAAAAATGTTATTGCAGATACCGTCTGGAGAAATTTTTTTATTATTTGTTTTTGCCTGGCCTTCAGTGCGTTTTATGAGCTTATTGAATGGTGGGTGGCGTTAGCTTCCGGTGAAAGTGCTGAAGCCTTTCTCGGTACACAGGGATATATATGGGATACTCAATCTGATATGGGGCTTGCTTTATTAGGCGCTATTACCGGATTAGTCAGCTTAGGCAAGTTACACGACCGGCAATTATTAAACGCTAAGAATTATAATGTTCCATAAATAATCATATGTCGATCACTTGCTTCTTCGACTGTGAGATTCCCTAATCCCATCTCATCAAGTTGTTGCCTGACTTCTTTTATTGTAAAAGAAGCTCGTAATGAATTTTCAAAATCAGTCCTTAATATATCTGCTTCATTTGCAGTGTATTCATCTGACAAAAATTTAACGGTCTGTTCATCAAGCGGACGAACCAGATCCATAACAAACACCTTTGCGTAAGGTTTTGCATGTTGCTGAATGGTATTCCATAAAACAAATGGATCATGCAAATGATGCAATAAACTATTACTGATAATACAGTGATAAAACTGTTGCGGTAATTTAACCTCTGGAAGAGTTGTTTCAATTAGCTTTATTCTGTGAGCCAGGTTTGCTTGCTCATTTAATTCTTGCCCATGCCTTAACATTACCGCAGCTGCATCTACAGCATGAAAATTAGCGTCTGGATAAGCGTTTGCAAAGCGCCGAGTTATGTCACAGGGACCACAACCCAGATCAAGCACAACATCATTAAAGCTGGAACTAAAATCAGTATCAGAAAACATCTCCTGAAACTTTGTGATAAATAATTTATGTGCAGCCGAGAAGTCAGCAAAAGCATAGGCTTTTGCCTGCTCTTCTCCATTCATCAGCTCAGCTTCGGGAATTCGATCCATCATTTTTCTGTCATTACAATTAACTGCAGGTTGGTGATGAGGAACAAACCCCAGGCAATCTTTTTATTTTTTATTGAGGTTCCTGCGTCACCCCAAACCTACAGTTTAAGGTAATACATGCTCATTAGCATATAAAGATTCAATTGTTTCACGTTCACGAACAACGTGAGTTTTATCCCCATCCACCATAATTTCAGCAACGCGTGGACGTGAGTTGTAATTTGAACTCATGGTGAAACCATAAGCACCAGATGAACGTACTGCAAGCAGATCACCTGCTTCAATAATTAATTCTCGATCTTTACCGAGAAAATCACCCGTTTCACAAACTGGACCAACAATATCGTAACACTGGCTATGTCCATCCTTATTATTGACCGGAATAATATCCTGCCACGCACTGTATAATGCGGGGCGCATGAGGTCATTCATTGCAGCATCAACAATAGCAAAATGCTTTTCATCATTACTTTTTAAAAACTCAACTTGCGTCACCAGGATACCCGCGTTACCGGCTATTGCTCTGCCAGGTTCGATAAGGATTTGTAAGTCACGCCCCTCAAGTTTTGCTGATATGGCTTTGGCATATTCCGCTG
>CAZZIS010000119.1:0-5749 GCA_964654445.1 uncultured Thioalkalispiraceae bacterium | reverse complement strand
AACAAACGCAGCTTATAGAGTCGTTGTTTTGCCGGTAACAACTGTTTTTGTGCCAATAAGTCCAGAACATATTGGCATTGTTGCATGATTAAAAAACCACGAAAGACAATTGCCATCTGGGTTTTTTTTAAGCGTATTGAAATAACTAAGGCCTCAACACTTTGTTCCATTTTACTGTGCAGTGCGTACTCCATAGCTTTGGACAGCCATCTTTGAGCCGCTAGCTCTGATCCAATGACCACGCTTAAATCAGTTTGGCAACGAGGACATTTAGCTTGTCTTCTCAGACGAGCATTACAGCCTGGGCAACGATCCATTAAGATTCCAGGTAGTAAATAATATCATTCAATTGCTCGACAGGCTCATCCAGCCCTGCAATGTCTTTAGCGTTAATACATCCTGATATCGTTTCAATAATATCAATCATATCTTCCTTGTCCTCATTGCTTATTTGTTCAAATAAACTTTCCGCTTTAGTAATTAATAGTCGTGCCTCTTCTATTTCTGGAATAACTGTATTTTCAGGCGTTTCCTGTTCGTTTTGCAGGTATAAACTGGAATCTAGTTTGCCAAATAAAGAACTAATCTTCTGTTTGGCTGTGTCTAATGTGTCACTATCAAAACCGGATAGTGCATTTTTAATGGTAATCGATTTTTCCATGCCCGTCGCTTTTTCCTCTGCGCTCACATGTAAAATACCATTTAAATCAAGGCTCAGAGTCAGCGTTATTATGTTACCCGCCTCGACATTCTGTAAACCTTCCACATGAAACTCGCCTATTTTTACATTATTCAGTGCATCAGGGTCTTCACCCTGATAAATAGTTATTTCAACTGTTTCCTGTCCATCATAACTGGTATAAAAAGCCTCTGTTTTTCGATTGGGCAATACGCTGTTTTTGTGAATAATCGGTACAAACGTAAAGGGATAAGTCTCACCATTTAACATGCCTATCGCCCCAGTACCGTATGTATATGGCGTAATATCAACCAAAACAGTATCAACCTGCTGTCCATTAATCATAGCCGCCTGAATAGCGGCCCCCATAGTGACACATAAATCAGCGTCAACTTCGCTATGCGGTTCAAAACCAAACTCATTGATTAAACGTTCACGGATACAAGGTGTACGAGTAGAACCTCCCACCAGAACAATTTCATCTATATCAGAACTGGTAAATTTTGCACCTTTCAAGGCCATGTGTACGGCATCCATGGTCGCGTTGATATAGTCCTCAATCATTTCTTCATATTCCATCCTGGAAAGCTCAATGGACAAATGAATGGCTGATCCTTCAAATTCTAACAAATACTCCTCATTAATCTGCACATAAGGCTGTTCAGAAAGTACAAACTTTGCACTTTCTGCCGCCCGGGTGATTCGTGCCATGGCTTTACTGTGTTCATGTGCATTGACACTATAAGCCGTCTGTAGATGATCAATCAGGAATTCAATGATTTGCTGATCAAAATCATCACCTCCCAAATGATTATCACCATGACTGGAGAGCACTTCAACGACTCCCTCTTCTATATTTACCACGGATACATCAAAGGTGCCACCGCCCAGATCATAGACCAGCACATGCTTAGGTTCGGATTGATTCGCATCATAAGCCAGTGCAGCAGCAGTAGGTTCATTTATCATACGCACTACATCCAGACCGGCAATTTCTCCGGCCTCATGTGTGGCTTGTCGTTGAGCATCTGAAAAATAGGCGGGCACAGTAATAACGGCTTTACTGACAGTTTGCCCAAGTTGCTGTTCAGCAATGGCCTTTAAACGTTTAAGAATAATGGCAGATATTTCCTGCGGACTATAAGACTGACCAGCCAACTCAACCTGCGTGTTTTGTCCCATTAATCGCTTAATAGATTTAATGGTTCTTTCTGGATAAAGCAAATATTGATTCCTGGCCGTTTCGCCCACGATAATTTCGCCATTATCATTAATGCCGACATATGAAGGCAGTATTTTTTTGTCATCGTCGGCAATGACCTTTACTTTACCTTGCTCGACAATCGCAACTTCCGAGTTGGTAGTGCCTAAATCTATACCAATAATGATTTCGTTCATAATTTTTTTGCTTAGCTTATTTTGTTGACTCTAACTTCTGCCAGGCGCAGAACCTGATCTTGAAATAAAAATCCCTTCCGTAATTCTTCCATCACAATGCCATTTTCAAGTTTTGGGGAACAAGCTGTTTCAACTGCATGCATGGTCACTGGATCGAATAACTTACCAACACAATCTATCGAACTCACTTTATATCGTCGTAATAATTGATCAAAACGATAAACTGTCATGTCCTGTCCTTGCTTAAAGCGTTTGATAAAATGAATGTCTTTTTGTCTGGAATTTTTAAATAAGGTCACAACGGGACGGTAGTTTTCCAAGGTATCCATTCCCATGCTCAATTTGTCATAAATATCAACAAAATCCAGCAGCATGCTTCGTATGCTTTCAGTATGCTGTTTTTCCAGCCGTTGCGTACTTTCAATATATTCTGCTGACAAAGATTTATTATCTTCCTGCACCGTAGTTAGTGCAGAACTTAAAGTATCCAACGTATTTTTAAACTGCCTTGATTCCGCTTTTACTTCCGTTTTTAACCCAGTTAATTCACTGAGCAAACTATTCAGGTCAGGCTGCTCAATAGGATCGAAAGATTCAACATTACTTTGCTCCAGATAGCTTTGAAATTGCACAAGTAATTCGCTTTTTTCTACTTCTGTGGTCATTATTTTTCAGGGCTGGTAATTGCATTCAAGACGGTTGACTCATCAATACTTGCGCGCAACAATTTTTTAAAATTATCTGCTGTGAGCTCCAGAGACTTATCCGTACTCAATGCCTGATCTATGAGTTGCTCAAAATTGGCGACAGGGAGCGTAAACAAAGCGTGATTCAGCCGGCTTTTATTATCTTTAATTAGAGTATAGGCATTATGTATCGACTGAAACTTTTGCTGATCACGATCCGGCGGATTCTCTTTAATCTGGCGTAAATAAGCCTGCTTTATTTCAACATCGCTTGCTTCAACAGCAACGTCCAGTATTTGATAAGATGTTTTCATAGCAACCAAAGCGTTAAAAAGGAAAAGAGAAAATGTCAGACTGTTTATCAATACCATAACAATCAAGTACATCTCCAACACTAACATTAATATCAATATCAAGTTCATCCGCAGCTGTTAACATCAATAATGCAGTGAACAAATCAGGCGTTTGCATCATAGCTAACAAAACATTTTTATCATCGCCAATGACTTTTTTTAGCTGTTCAATCAGCATCTCGGGTGATATATTCTGGTATAAAGATTCCAGTTTTTTTTCCAGTTTAATCAGCACTTTGTCGGGAATATGGCCGAACAGAGTCTCCATCGGATCATCAAAATATTCCGCCTCATCATCTTCCGGCGAACCAAAAAGTTCATCCAAAAACCCCATGTTTCTCTCAGGATGTGCGCGATGATATTGATTAAGAAAGCGATCAATCAACACCATAGCGCGGTGATCTTTATCGTGCATAGCTTGTTCACGGCTATTCTCCAAACGCATGATATTCGAATGAGAACTTCGTTCTGGCATGCCCTTAGTCTCAGAGTAAACCTTATAATATTCCCATATCGGTTTTTTCCATTTGACCAGAGCCTGTTTTGCACAATGGCGTATCAATTCATAATAATTTATTTCACTGAGTATCTGACATAAGGTTAACAATACGTTTTCTATTATATCTTGTTGCAGAGATTTTTTTAGAGCTGGTTTAATTTTTTCCAGAGACTTATATATTAACGGCTGATTTTCAAGCTCATAAGCATAGCCTTGCAACTGTTGAATCAAACGCTCTAATTCCTGAGTAGAGAGTAAATAATCCTTAACTGTGGGCAATTCTCTCAATATGGTAGCAACAGGCAACCCTGTTAACTGCGCTTCCATAGTTGCTTGAAAATGCATGTTTACCGGATCGGAGTTTAGCCTGGTCAACGATTCAACAATCATATGCAGACCTTGCTTTTTATCCTGATTAACAAAGCAAAAAAAGCCTTGCATTAATTGCGTTTGAAAATGGAATTCCTTACCAATATTCAGATCTTCAGCCTGTTGTAATTCTTTTTCAACCAGATGATATTTTTTTTCTAGAATAAGCCGCCGCGCATGCGCTATATGGCTAGAAAACAAAACCTGTTTAGCATAGCTGTTAATGGGATCAATTTTTAAAATTTTCACCGCATATTGGCAGGCTTTTTTATAAGTTTTATTGTAAGTAGCTGTTTTAATCGCCTGGGTAAGCACATCAATATCTTGTGGGAACTTATCTAAAGTTTTCGACAACCAATGTTTATAGTCCTTATCTGTTCCACGCTCATGGCTAAAGTTATGCAGAATTTGTAAATAACACTCGCGATCGTCAGGGTCATACGTCAGACTTTCAATAAACAACTCATTCTGTTCATCAGATTCTGGCTGTTGCACGGCAATATGACGTAAAATCAGTGCTATTTTCAGATCATTATCCGCTTCTTCATTAATTAATAATCCTACGCATTGTTTCCAGTAATACTCGGCATCATAATAATTATTATCTTGTTCGTAAATTAATGCCGTTAACCGGTTCTCCTCAAATTCATTGATAGAAGAAAATTTTTTGTTAAAATCACGATGACCCGCCGGATAATCCACCAACAATGCCTGACAGTATTGCTGAGCTACTTCAGGGCCAAACAGTGATTTATAATTGACAGCCAAATTAAATTTCACTTTGTTGGACAAGTGATCTTTATGCTTCACTAACTGATCAACAAATTCAAGCTGTTTTTTATCCAGCCCTTTTATATCTCCAATAATACGACGTTGCTTATAATTAAACGGTAATAGCCCTTCAACTAGCTCGGCGCCTTCTTTTGTGCATGCCTGTAGCAATCGAGCAATCTGTAAATAGGGTGAATTTGCAGGTATTTTAGCTAATAGTCTTTGTCCCTGTTCTCTATTCTCTGAGATAACAATGACCGCATTTAACAAAGTGCGAAAATCCCTAAAGGTAGAACGATAAGGTAATTGTTTTAAGGCCTCGCTTACTTTTTCCTTATTATTATCCTGGTAGGCCTGCAACGCCGTTTGAACAATTTGAAAATGTGCGACAAAAATAGAATCTTGTGGTAGGTATTGCTGGAATTCAGTATGATCAGTGTTCATCAAAAGACCCAGCAAAGCAGCTAACTCAGAGTACTGTTTATCCAGTTGTTCCGTTGATAATTGCTGCAAAGCTGCATGAATCTTAGCCTGATTTTTTGTATCTATTAGCCAGCTTATGTAATGATCATAAGCCTCATAAGGCGGCTGAACAAACTGTGTATAATTCTCCCACAATACCAAAGCTTCTTTAACCATATTTCTAGCTGCAAAACTTAACGCTCTTTGCAAGTAGCAATAGGCTATTTTTTGTTCCCATTCCTCTTTATCAGAGATTTGCATTAATTTTTTATACAAGCCAATTGCTTCCTTATAATGACCGGAATTCAACTGGGATAATGCTTGTTGTTCAAGACTACTCTCTGTCATATTAGTAATCGACTTTGATTTTTCATTAGAGTTATGTAGGTATGAGGATTTAATAAATTTTCCTAACTACCACTCTATTAATTATAACAATAGAACAATATCTTTACACAATTAGAAAAAGAACTCAGTTATGCTAGTACTCCGTCAACTTTGGTTTGATGGATAGAGTGATTTTAATTTAATG
>CAZZIS010000118.1:0-5836 GCA_964654445.1 uncultured Thioalkalispiraceae bacterium | reverse complement strand
AGTTCATCGGTTTGATAGCGTAATCACGATTCTCAGAATGAGTCGTGAACATCATGTCACCAAATTTATCCCAGTGACCTGATTTTTCCCATAGTACACGGTCAACTACCTGGGGTGTTTTGACCTCGGTGTAATTATGCAAACGGAGTTTTTCACGAATAAATTTTTCAATTTCTGTATAAATCGTCCAGCCATTATCGTGCCAGAAAATCATACCCGGTGCTTCTTCCTGAGAATGGAATAAATCCAGTTTACGACCTAATTTACGATGGTCACGTTTTTCCGCTTCTTCTAAACGGTGCAAGTAGGCTTTTAATGCTTTTTTATCGTTCCAGGCTGTACCATATATCCGTTGCAGCATTTCATTATTTGAATCACCGCGCCAGTAGGCACCCGCTAACTTCATGAGTTTAAAAGCTTTTATTTTCCCCGTTGAGGGTACGTGCGGGCCACGACATAAATCGATAAAATCACCCTGCTTATATAAGGAGAGTTCTTCACCATGCGGAATTGCTTCGATGAGTTCTGCTTTATACGCTTCACCTTTTTTGGCAAAAAAGTCGATGGCCTCTTCACGACTCATGACACTGCGCTCAACCTGAAAATCCTGTTTGGCGAGTTCTGCCATTTTCTTCTCGATGGTTTCCAGATCCGTTTCTGAAAAACCTTCTTTATAAGCAAAGTCATAATAAAAACCGTCTTCAATTACAGGGCCAATCGTGACCTGGGCTTCAGGGAAGAGTTCTTTTACGGCTTGGGCAAGTAAATGTGCGGTTGAATGACGAATCACTTCAAGCCCTTCATCACTTTTGTCTGTAATAATCGCAAGCGAGCTGTCTTCAGAGATGACAAAACTGGCATCGACAATATTGTCATTCACCTTACCTGCAATCGTCGCGCGCGCTAAACCCGGGCCAATATCATTAGCAACATCTAAAACAGAAACAGGATTTTCAAACTCACGTTGTGAGCCATCGGGGAGAGTAATAACAGGCATAACTTTTCCTTTCCAGTGGCGATCCATACTAGAGACCGCATGATAAAACGCCTGTCATTCCGGCATAGATAGCCGAAATCCAGACTTACAAAATACAGATTCCGGAAAAATGTAAATACATTTTCCGGAATGATGAACTAGAGCTTGGTAGTCTCAGTCGGATTATGTCGGCATCGTGCCTCCACCCTCGGCAACTGCTCCTGCGTTGCCCTACCTCCTGCGTCCATGCAGTCGTCCGGGCCGTGCTTCGCACGTTCAATTTTGTTCCAGACAAAATTGTCGAACTTCAGTTCTCATCCACCTAAGAAAACAATATGAATAAAAACACTAATTGGTAGTCTCAGTCGGATTCGAACCGACGACCCCTACCATGTCGAGGTAGTGCTCTAACCAGCTGAGCTATGAGACTAAAAATTGACTTTAAGTCAGGGTGCGAAAGTTACTGAATTTGAAGGGAAACTTCAAGAATTAGTTTAATTATCTTGTTTTGATTGATATTTTTTTAAATCAACAACAGGTGTTGAGTCACTGAGAACAGCTTTAGCTTTCCATAATACATCTTCAATTTCACAGGAAGGCTTATAGCCCTTTACTATTTCTATGAGTAATTGACGCACATCTTCACAGTTGGATAATTTAATAGCTTGTTCTATCTTTTCCATATAAGACATTATTTCATCTAATGAATAAGCTTCTTCTTCTGCACGCATTATTCTTGAATGAGAGGTACCCGTTGCGTTATCCCCAATAAGTAACTCTTCATAAAGCTTTTCACCTGGACGTAATCCACTGTATTCAATTTCAATATCACCATCCGGTGTTTTTTCATCTTTGACCGTAAAGCCCATTAAATGGATCATTTTTATTGCTAAATCACTTATTTTAACCGGCTCGCCCATATCCAGAACAAAAACATCACCACCCGCCCCTTTTGCTCCCATCGCCCCAGCTTGTATAACTAACTGTGCAGCTTCCGGGATAGTCATAAAATAACGAATTATATCCTGATGGGTAACGGTAACCGGACCGCCTTGTTTTATTTGTTCACGAAACAATGGCACAACGGAGCCAGATGACCCCAGCACATTACCAAAACGAACCATAGAAAATTTAGTAATTACTGAATTTGTTGCCAAACCTTGTAGAACTAATTCAGCAAAACGTTTACTCGCGCCCATTACGTTGGTAGGACGAACCGCTTTGTCCGTTGAAATTAAAATAAATGTGTCAACATTGTTTTCCATGGCTAATGTTGCAACATTATATGTCCCTACTGTATTTACCCGAACCCCTTCAACTACATTATGTTCAACCAAGGGTACATGTTTATACGCAGCAGCATGATATATTGTATTAACTGTATAAAAAGAAAGTATCTCAGAAACTCTTTTTCTATCCGCTACGCTTCCTAAAACCGGAACAAGTTTTGTTTTTAATTTTTTAGAAACAATTAATTGATTAAATTCTTTTTCAATTTGATACAGGTTTAATTCGGATTGATCAAATAAAACAAGTATGTCAGGTTGCCTGGTTAAAATTTGTCGACAAAGTTCAGAACCAATAGAACCACCCGCACCTGTTACCATAACAGATTTATTTTTAATGCAAGCATCAAACAAATCTTTATCCGGAGAAACCGAATCTCTTCCTAATAAATCTTCTAAATCAATTTCTTTAATATCTTCAAGTTTAATTTTACCATCCGCAACTTCTGTCATACTCGGCAAAGTTCTTACATGAACTGGATATTTTTCAAGTAGCTGTATCACTCTTTTCCGTCGTCTATGTGATGCAGAGGGAAGAGCAAGAAATATTTCATCAACATCTAATCGAAGAATAACTTTATCTAGCTCTTTAATTGAATAGACTCGTAATGAATTTATGGTGTTTTTATGCAGCTCGGGACTATCATCAAGAAAAGCAATTGGCCTAAATTCTTTGCTATAACTCATCACAGTTGCTAATTGTATGCCTGCTGTACCTGCACCATAAATCACAACATTTCTTTTTAATTTTTTCCTGATTGGACCGGTGATTTCAATTCCCGCAAACCACCAACGAACAACCATTCGACTGCCTCCAACCAAAAGAATTGCTGCTAACCAGTTAATTAGAGAAATAGAACGAGGAATGCCCTCTGAACCAATGATAAAAACACACCCAGACCAAATGATAGAATAAATACTTACTGCTTTAATAATTGTCCATAACGCCTTGAAGCCAATATAACGGACAATTGCTCGATATAAACCAAGCTGAATGAATATTGGAATAGCTATGAAAGGAACAACAATAAATAACCAGAGTTCAGTTTGCTCAGGAAAGTAAAATTTACTCAGACGCATTGAAAATGCGGACCATAATGCAAAATATAGCATTATCACATCCGCAAATAACATGATTAACTGCTTATGAAACCTTGATAAATTAAAAAAACGTCTAACTAATTTATTCAAAATATATTTACTTCTTTAAGTAAGATTTTGTAACATTTACAATCATTTAGAATACACTTTTCTATTCACCAGTTATACCCGCTTTTAATTTTATTGCAACTATAATTAATGGTGAGTACGCGACTAGTGTTACTAGTAAACTAATGTCAGGTTTTAAGTAAGCAATTGAAGCAAGAGGGAGTAACCAAAATAAATTAATAATTATTACACTAATAGTAACTCTTTTATGCCCCCACTTCCTTGCAGCATTTTGATAAGCATGACTACAATGTGCTTCAGACGGCTTTTCTCCACTTAGAATACGTTTTAATAACGTTATGCCTGAGTCAACAAGAAAGAGTCCTAATAAAATTAGCCAAATCCAACCAGACATTCCTTGCAAGATACTTGTAAAAGCAATGACACCTAACATTAAACCAAGAAAGCCACTGCCAACATCCCCCATAAATATTTTTGCCGGAGGCCAGTTTAAGATTAAAAACCCCGTCGTTGATGCAGCAAGAACAAGAGATATAAAACTAAGATTTTCTAAGCCGTAAAGCCAGGTAAAATATGCTCCGCCACATGAAACAAAAACCGTTTCAGATGCGGCAATACCATCAATACCATCCATAAAATTAAATAGGTTAAGCAGCCAAACTAAAAGAAAGGCAACAACCACAGTACCTAACCAACCTGCATCGATATTAAAACCTAAAAAATGAAACTCGGGTATTTCACCCAACCAGAATAATACCCAGAAGGCAGCAATAAAGTGAAACAACAATCGCCACTTGGCTACAATATGTCCTTGATCATCCCAAAATCCAATAGCAGCAATTAAAATACCAGAGCCAATTAATGCAAAAATAATATCGGTAGAGAATAAATCACTAAATCCAAGTACAACAAGAAATATGACAACGATAGACAAGCCACCACCCCGAGGAGTCGGTACGCTGTGTGAGCTACGTTCATTAGGTGTATCGAGAAGGTTCTTTTTTAGAGTATAACGTCGAATCAACTCAGTAAGGAGTAAAGAAGTGAAAACAATAGAAGAAAAAAAAAACAGATTATTCATAAAGAATGAGACTCAAAAAAATAATTATATCGTTGTTTATGATTAATAAATAAACCAGTAATGACGATTTGCAAAACAGCAGTGATTATTCTAACACAAATAAACACATGTAAAGAGATTGTAATTTTTCAGTGTAACTATCTAATTTAAAATTTATATAATCACTCAAATGAACTTTAAACTCAATCTACACAGTATTGATAATACTATTCTATAATTAAAAACTTGATAAGTTTAATTATAATCTTTAATTTCATTACACTACTAAAGCCCCCCTACCTTACCCCTAAACCACTTGTATAATTAAATATAAATTCTCAATTTTTTACTCTTCGAGCTCTATCCAAACAACCATGCATTTACTTCAATAAGTGATTTAGCATAATAATCCGGGAATGGCGAAATTTTATTTTTTTCATCTGTAACTAAAACTGCAGTACCTATAGATGCTGATCGAGCAGCAGCAATATCAGTCGCATTATCCCCAACAAAAAAAGAAGAAGCCAGGTCTATTCCAAGCTCATCTCTGGCACGAAAAAGCATGCCGGGATTAGGCTTTCGATCATACGATTCCTTTTTATATGCACCCACCCCATGTGTAGGATGAAATGGACAAAAATAAACTGCATCTATAGCTATACCTTCTTCAATAAAACGCGATTTCATCCAATCAGTTAAAATATTAAATTGCTCCTCCGAATAATATCCACGACCAATACCGGCTTGATTAGTGATAACAACAATGGCCATACCAATATTTTTAGCACTTCTACATAACTCGAATATACCATTCATAAATACAAAGTCATCAATACGATGTACATAGTTATGTTCTTCATTAATAACACCATCTCTGTCTAAAAATAATGCCCGCATTATTCAAATTTGCAACATAAAAATATTAATGAGAAAAAAGTTTTTTAATTTTATCTGTATTTGGCTGTTTGACAACACCTTTTTCAGTAATCAACCCTGTTATTAACTCTGCTGGTGTCACATCAAAGGCTGGATTTCGAACATTAACTCCCTCAGCCGCCCACTGACATTCTCTAAATCCAGTCACTTCTTCTACGGGCCGTTCTTCAATTGGGATCTCACCACCATTTGATATAGACATATCAATAGTTGATAACGGGCAAGCTACATAAAATGGAATACCATGACGTTTCGCTAATACTGCTACCATATATGTGCCAATTTTATTTGCCACATCACCATTTGCAGCAACACGATCAGTTCCAACTACAACAATATCGATTTCACCTTGGCTCATTAAGTGGCCAGCCATATTATCGGATATTAATGTCACAGGAATTTTTTCCT
>CAZZIS010000117.1:0-5945 GCA_964654445.1 uncultured Thioalkalispiraceae bacterium | reverse complement strand
ACAATTACGCCCGCACCCAGTCCACGCACCTGACCTATATCTTCCATCAGCCAGGGTATCTGCATAACCGCCTCCGCCATAGTGCTGCTATCCAATTGTGAATCATGTACCAGGCGGAAAACATCAACCACCTCCCGGACGGACGAGAGAAGTTCATCGATTAGTAAAGTGTATGCATCGAAATTATCTGCAGGAGACATCTGCAGATGCAATTGTTGCAGCTTCAGCCAGTCCTTGCGCCAGACCACCCATTCCCGTTTAGCTTGCGGCTTGGAGTCAAATGCGGCACGCATCTTTTCAACCGCTCGCATATCTTCATTGATGAGTACAATGAGCTCGGGTAGTCGGGATTTAAATTCGTGCGCACCACTGAGATAGATATAGGCCACGCCACGATACTGCTGGACATGTCCCAACAGCGTGTGCACGGCATTAACATAATCGAAACCTGCTTTTTGTTGAGCAATAAACCGGGTCTCAGCATCAAGTTTAGAGTTGAGAAGGTAGCTCACACCTACAAAAGGCAGCAACAGGATCAGCAGCAACAGGGTAAGCTCCAACTTACCGGTGAGTTTGCTGCTTAGTATGTTCTCCTTGCTGATATTCTTAACACTAGCCATGCCGAATATTCATTAAAGTCTTCTGATAAAGTTCAATATCAGAATTTTTACCAATATCGCTCATTACACATATCCATATACAAAATAGCCCTGCATTTCATAGAGTTATGAAAAACATCTCTTTGTAATTTAACGACAAAAACAGGCAATACTTTAGCAAAACTATCGGAAATAGGCACACTCTTATAAGGGATATATTTCTTTTATATATTTAACTCCAGCCATTCCTTACGCTCAGGAGATGGATCACCAATCAGATATTCAATGATGTTAGTGATATATTCATTTTCAAATGGCTTAATAATGTAATACGCCACACCAGCCAAATAACCTTTCATGACCTCTTCTTCAGCAGTGAGCATAACCACAGGTACCTGAATCTGAACCTGATCACGAAGGGCTTGCAAACATTCAAAACCGTCCATTTCTGGCATACGCACATCAAGAAAAATAAGATCGGGGTTCTGGGCTTGCACCGCTTCCAATGCTTGCTGACCAGAGGAGGCAGTGATGACATTATATGGCAGGGGATGTAAAAGCCGTTGCAGTGCAGCAAGCACATTTACTTCATCATCTACAAGCAAAATAGTTTTTTGTTCCAGCTCGTGCTTAATGCTCATATACATCTCCTGGATAAATAAACTTACAGCAACGAATATTTCACCGTGCATAACGTGAAAAATAACTTAACCCTGCTGCTGCTATAATCAAAATTCTTTTATCTAGTAACGGCGAGATACCCAAAAACTTTAAGCATTAATATTCATCCTCCTGGTTTCTTGAGTGGCATGAAAGGAAGTCCAGACAAACCTTCAATCAGTTCATGGGAATTATCGACAGAAACCGTGACTGAAGATGTAGACGTCTATGCATTAACCGACATCATTCTGAAAAAGCTGGAACCGATTAAAGAAGAAATTCTAAAGGTGTGTAAAAGCCACAATTTATCGCCTCGAATTTGCGTAGAACCTGGTGTTATCGGTTGATAAAGGCGAAACCGCTCCGGATGTTGGTTTCGATGCAAGAACGACACGTTTTCTAGCAGATATTGGCGCTTTTATTAATGTGGATTACAAGCTTTCTGAACGTATTTAAATTTTAAATTAGAAGAGTCTCTGCCATTTTCCGAAAGATAATCTCTGTCATATTTTCAGATTTCATAAAAAAAGCACGCTATAAAAAGCGTGCTTTTCAAAAACTAAATTCAGATTTAGTCGCGCCGCATGACCTAACAGGTACTTGCGACTTATTACCTTAAGGCTTCTTAGGTGTTTGGTATGGCACTTCTTTTTGGAAACTTTTAAATTCAGTAGTATAACCAATAACAAACTGTCCAGGAACAACCTCTTTCTGTGTTGTTGTCACATACTCTGTTACGCCTTCAGGCACCTTAGGTCGTGTAAACTCACCCATAATATTAACTCCTTAATTGTTAAAATAGCGGGAGGAATATAAACAAATATGTCAGTCCCTCCCAGTAAACTGACTAAATTATACTATCTAGCGCGTGTAATGTCCCTTTTTGGAAATCACATGCCGCACCCCGCCCTGGGGATTTTCAACATCACCCGTGTATCGGGGAATGATATGAATATGTACATGTAAGATACTCTGCCCAGCCGCCGACCCTATATTAACGCCGATATTGTAGCCGTCGGGACTAAATTCTTCATCAATGAGCTTCTTTTCCTCATTTATCAGGTCCATACACGCCGCTACCTCTTCGGGCATCAGGTCGAAAAAGCTGGCGACATGACGCTTTGGGATAACTACCGTATGACCCGGGCTCGCCGCGTAGCTATCACGCGCGCTGTATGCAAGTTCGTTACTCAGGGACACCCCTTGTGGGTCTGTGCAAAACAGGCAAGGGTTATTGGGGTCTCGCTTTTTTTCTTGTTTTTCTTTCTTTTGCTCGCTCGACAAAACTTCAATACCCTTGTTCCAGCTTACTTTATTCGCCAATATACCAGCTGAAAATTATCCCTAATTTTTTATTTTCACATCTTTTATAACAAAAACATAATAAATAGTTACTCACATCCCCTAAAAAAAGTTAATACAGTAAATATCCGCCCCTCACGTTATAATCCACTGCTGTATCTACAATTTTTAAAGAGGAATTTATCTTGGCATTTAATAAAGGACGGGCATATTTTGCGCTTGTTGGCTACCATTTCAATCCTGATGACATCACACGGCTGCTTGAGCTGGAGCCCACCTCAACCAATAATGCGGGTGCAAGCGGTAGCCTGGACAAACCCGTCATCAGCTCATGGGAATTCTCAACACAAACAATAACTTCTGAAACTCAGGTTCTGGATATATACAAACTCATCGATGATGAAATTCTTAAAAAAATTGAACCCGCCAAAGACAAAATTATCGAAATCTGTAAAAGTCGTAACTTATCTCCAAGGATTAACGTGGTGTTAACCTTGTCTATTGATAAGGATGAAGATAGCCCTGATGTCGGTTTTGGCTCACGCGTGATCAAGTTTTGTTCAGAGGTTGGTGCATTTATTAACGTCGAGTATAAACTTTCCGAGCGGGTTTAATTATGGCGTGCTGCTGCCTTTTTCAGGCAGCAGAGCTTTCTGCCATTTTCCGCATCTTACTCATCTGCTCTTCGCAAAACTTTGCACAGAGTGGTTGAAGAGCATGCGGAAAACATTCAAGAATGATTTCAAACTCATCGGCCACTTCATCAGCAAGTGCCGTATTTTTAGTTAACTCAGCCAGTACACTTTGTGCAGAAAATTTATTTACCCTGCATACTACTGCATGATGAATGGGCAGTTGCTGCTCCATGCATACTGTCAAAGCTGTCTCATATGATCTGATTGCCTCTTCCAGGCGCCCCGGGTTTTCTTCTGATTCAGCCAGGTTATGTAGTACCGCACCACGGTTATTGTGTGTAGCGACTAACTCTATAGCGTGATTATCTGCATCGAACTCTGCAAGTGCATTTTTATAGGAAACAACGGCCTTTTGAAAAGTACGGTTGCCTTTAAGAAGTCTGCCATAAACATGAAAAGTCGCACCCAATTGATGCATGGCTAACGCCCATTCTTCAGGCGTGTCTTTGCGAGACCATTCCAGTAACGCATTGGTATAGGCATCAATAGACTTTGATAATGCTTTTGAATCAGACTCTTGTCGGCCCAATGCCTGCAGTGCTGTAGCTAAATTAGATTGCGTTGCAGCCCAATCAAGCGGGGACTTTTCCTGACTTAACTCTTCGAGGGCGCTGGTAAAACACTCAATCGCCTTTTCATACAGCGCAGCATCTCTTTGCTGCTGCCCCAGCGCGCCAAGGATATTACCAAGACGATTCTGAGTCTCAGCCCAGGCTAAAGGCTCCTGTTCGCGATATTCAGCTGTCAGCAAGCCTTCAAGTGCCTCACGCAAAGGTTCAAGAATATTAGAGCTAAAATGTTGCTGTTCGTAATTACCCCGTGTATGAACAAAATTATCAGCAACAGTTACCGTGTTATCCGGGGCTGCTAAGGCGGCCACCTCTTCACTTAGCAGGCCGAGTGAATTGACTATTGCACGCTCAAGAGCCCGGTTGTCCGGGTAAAATAAGGTGTTATCTGAGTACTTCATTCTGCGCGTTCGAGTATGTCAATTAAATCAGGATCTGCATCAACGGCACCACCGAGGTCAATTTCTTCATCCGTTGCTTCACGTATAGCCAAAACTTCCAGTACAAAAGTGACGTCACGACCACACAGCGGATTATTACCATCGACAGTTAATGTCTCATCATCAAAACGTGTAACAATAAAGCTCTTCGGTTCACCTTTTTCATTTTCCATGGTGATTGTCATGCCAATTTCACGGTATTCTTCAGGAACATTTTCAATTTGGTCGGTAAATACCAGTGATTCATCTCGCTCACCGTATAACTGTTTTGTATCCACCGGCACATCGATAATGTCACCCACTTTTTTACCATAAAGGTGTTTGGTTACTTCTTCTGACATGACATCATTGACACCATGAACATAACCAATTGGGTAATCAACTGTAACAAGCACATCGCCGGTTTTCTCATCGACGACCTTATAATTTAGCTCAACGAATTTTTCGTCTTCAATTGTATCTGACATACCTAATAAAACCTGTCTTTATTAATACTGTGCAAATCTATTTCTAGAATCCTGGTTTTAGAAACCTGAATTTAAAATCTTAATTTTTAAAATAAGGTCGCACCAAAAATTTTAACTTTCTTTTTTTCATAACCGAGCACAAGTCGTCCCAGCCATTCACCTTTATCTTTCTTATTAATCACTTTATACAGCACGGTGACATGTTCGCCACGACGTATCATGCCAAGATATGAATAATCTTCTGAAAGGTTTTTCGCCAGCTCGCTTCTCGCAAACTGCTTACCCATTTCAACTTCATTCGCGCCCTTCATGAATGAAACCGAAAAATTACGAGTGAAAGCACCGTAATTTCCTTCATTCGAGTATTTAACAAGATCAGCCCACATTGTGTGCGCATGCTCTAAAATTTCTTCATCTGTATTTTCAATAATATTCATCTAGCTATCTCAATAAAATTAAGTATTGCTTATCCTTATCTATAGCGGGGAAAGGTACACCCTACTTAGATAAAAAAGGACCAACATTATACATGTTAGTCCTTTTCTTAGTGCAAATAAATTTTGGGCAGGCTTGTTAAATCAAGCCTTTATTTGCCCTTTATTTACTTTTACCTACCAGCCGGTTTTATCACCTGTTATGTGATAAAGAGGCGCTTTTTCCATCGTGTACTCACCGGTCTTAGGATCACGACGAGAAACTGTTAATACATGCCAGTTTTCATCATCCAGTTTCATCGCATCACCACGGTAGTAGTAACCAGGCCAACGAGTTTCCTTACGGAACAACGTATGCTGGAATACACTCTCAGAAGTAAGAAAACGGTGCTTCAATTCCCATGCACGTAGTAGCTCATGGATATCTGAAGCAGCGATTTTTTCCAGATCTTCTCCAAAAATTGCCATCTTCTTAAGACCGATTTGAAGAAGCTTGTCGTTAGTCATGTAATTTACACCAAAACCACCACAATACTCATCCATCATCTTCTGTAGACGATCAAGACCTTGACGTGGGTTGATGTAGTTTGGATTGACAGTACCTGCAACAATTTCGTTACGGCCTACAGTATATGTTTCCATTGGCTTGTAGATTTCTGCCTTACGGTCAGAAATTTGCTTCTCAGAAACCATGATACCAGCAGCTTTGCCGTCATCGATGTATTTACAAGCAGCTTTAGCAGCCAAACGACCTTCAGTGAAAGAACCTGATGAGAATG
>CAZZIS010000116.1:0-6058 GCA_964654445.1 uncultured Thioalkalispiraceae bacterium | reverse complement strand
CCACCCAACAGGTGAGTGCTGATAAATTAAGTTATACTCACTATTCAATAGCTTATAAGAACACACTAAGCGATCAACTGATTTATCTAGTTCATACTGTCTAAGCAAATTTTGTATGGTCAAGTATGTTCTGTAGTCGAGTAATGTAGAAGCAATTATCGGCTTCACCTATGTCATAAATCAAAATCAAACCATTGATCCAGTACTTGATGCACATCATCTATCCCTGTTTTCTTTAACGATGAAAAGAGTTGTAATGTAACGCTAACATCCACGTCTGACAATTCTTTCTGCACTTTAAATAAGGTGTTTTTAGCCGCTCCAAAATTCAATTTATCAGCCTTGGTCAATAAAATATGTAAAGGAAGCTGCGTGTATTCACACCACTCAATCATCTGCATATCAAAGTCTGTCAATGGGTGACGCACATCCATCACCAGCACAATACCACACAAAGCATCTCGTTTATGCAGATAGGTCTCCATCATTTTATGCCATTTTTTCTTCACCGCCAAAGGTACTTTGGCATAACCATATCCTGGTAAATCTACAAATTTTCGTTGCTCATCTATTTCAAAAAAATTGAGCAGTTGTGTACGTCCAGGCGTTTTACTTATTCGTGCCAAGCCATTTTGTCTGGTTAATGTGTTGATTGCACTTGACTTCCCTGCATTGGAACGACCAGCAAAAGCCACTTCTTTACCCTGGTCTTCAGGTGCCTCACTCAATTGAGATGCACTAAGCATAAATTTAGCCTGATGATAAACAGAATTCATCGATATCTCGCGTATAAAGTAGAATTCAGATATTATATAGTCTAACTACTAAAACAGTCTCAAATAACACATACTCCATAGAGGAAAATGATGATAAAAAAACTGCTTGCTCTTTCAATTTCTCTTGCATTTTCAGCTGCTCCAGCATTAGTTCATGCAGAAGGTAATATCACTACAGGTAAAACTAAAGCGGCGAGTTGCGCAGGTTGTCACGGTGAAGATGGTAATAGCATGGGCTCAACTTTTCCTAAACTGGCAGGACAACATGCTGGCTATCTGGTTAAGCAACTACAAGCCTTTAAAAATGGCTCTAGAAATGCCCCAATGATGGCTCCGCTTGCGATGGGACTGGATGATAAATCTGTAGAAGATATTGCGGCTTACTATGCTTCTCAAAGAATTTCAGTAAATGATTTACCTATTTTACCGTTTGATGATGACGATGAAGATGAGGATGAAATCGAGACAAAAAAACGAGCGGCAGAGCAGAAAACAGAATTAAATAATTTAATGGCTATAGGCAGTGATTTATATCGTAATGGTAATCTTAAAACTGATGTCTCTGCTTGTATAGCCTGTCATGGTCCATATGGTGAAGGTAATAAACCGGCTTCATTCCCTACTTTAAAAGGACAACATGCTGAATACCTTATCAAAGCACTCACTGACTTTAAAAATGGTGCACGCAGTAATATTCCAGACAACATGATGCATATGATTGCCAAGAAAATGACTAACAAAGAAATTCAAGCTGTTTCCTATCATATATCAATGCTGAAATAACTAGATTTCCGTCTGCTTTGGAGGTCAGATGTATCTCCAGGACTATAAGGATATATTCATGCCTACCTTTCCTTAGAGGTTAAGTGAAAATTGATTTCAGGAAATTTCATAGCAACCATGTAAAATGATTACATATCAATAGAGACTAATGTGACTGACTACACTTTACACTCTACTGCATTATTCAGGCTAAATTCATTTAACTGAACTATAATTACAACATGATGTCTTGTGCAACAGGAACTCTATAACTGATCACTCGGATAGCTTTTGCTAATCTTACGGACAATGGAAATAAATAATCATCCAATCTTACTAGTTTTTTTATCACCCTGTTCATTACATTTCTTATAAACATATCTTTATCTGGATTACACTCTTACGGAGAGCTTTAAAATGTTAAAAAAATTTCTATTCCTTTTATTCCTTTCAATATCAACACTGTCTCAAGCTGAGCCATTAGGCTACGAAACTCTATCACCTGCTCAACCCACTCAAAATCTGGACAAAATAGAAATTATCGAGTTTTTCTGGTATGGCTGTCCTCATTGTTATACGTTTGAACCAGTACTGAAGAAATGGCTAGAAACACTACCCGCTAATGTTGAATTTATACGCCAACCGGCTGTTTTTAGTTCGTTATGGGGAAAACATGCGAAAGCATATTTTGTGGCAGAAGCCTTAGGCGTAGTAGATAAGGTTCATGCAGACTTTTTTAATTCTATCCAGAACTTAAAACTAAAATTGACAACTGAAGATCAGCTGGCTGAATTTTTTGTAGCTCACGGTGTTGATGAAACAAAATTTCATGAAGCTTATAACTCTTTTCTGGTTGATACCAAGTTACGCCAGGCTAAAACAATGTCTGCCCGCTATGGTATTACTGGCGTTCCTGCTATTATTATCAATGGCAAATATAAAACAAATGGACCATTAGCTAAATCTCAAGAAAATATGATTGAAGTAATGAATCGTTTAATCCAGAAAGAAAGCCAGACAAAATAATTTTTTGCTTTATTTTTTATCCTAAATTAAAACACATGGATGTGTTAAAGCGATAATATTTTATCCATCATTCACTACTACATTTAATTTTCAGGTCTATTCAATGAGCTTATTGAGTAATAAAAATCCCGATAAATGGAAAAATAAATATTTAGATTTACTGGATGAAAATGAAGTCATTGAAAAGCACCATCAAAATAAAGAAGATCTCCTTTGTAAAACAATTATTCGTTTAACTCTTGCTACTAGCGGATTTAATAAAGACCTGGACCCATACCTACTTGGTATCCACAACCAACTTAAAAAGGGACTAAACAGCGAACAATTAAAATCTGAGCTTGATAAGTTCTCAAATGCTTTGATGACTCTGGATGATACTGACCCGGAAAATTCACCTCTCGATGCAAACTTGCTTTTTAACTTTTTGTTTCATCACTTTCCAGCTATAAAGAATGATTTCCAGCAAATAGAGAAAAAGTTTGAAAAAAATGAATACCGAAATTCGCAATACCTTTTTATTGCAATTGATGACCTCATTGACTCTATACAACAAATTGAACCTTTAGACTCTCTCGCTGTTAAAGGCCTTGGGATAGATGGTATCGATTCAAATCTGATTAATGCACAGTTACAGCATTTATTAGAAGATACTGAAATACCAGCTAAATTTGAATTTCAGGCTCAACAACTCAAAGAAAAACTTGACGGTAATACGCCTCTTGCTACTGTACTTGAAGAAACCGTTTCTCTTTTATTTCAAATTAAAATACATCTTCAATCTGAGCAACAAGAAATGGCCGAATTTCTTGCCCAATTAACTGACCAACTCACTGAACTTGGTATACAAGCTTCTGGAACACATACAGCATCTGTGTCTTCAAGCAAAAAAAGGAACTTACTTGATCAATCTGTTTCTTCACAAATGTTTGAACTACAAGCAAGCTCAAAAAATGCAAAACAACTGGAACCACTTAAAAAACTTATTCACACTCGCCTGGCGGATATAGCACTGCAAATTCAAGAGCATCAATCTCATGAGCAGTTAGTACGAAATAAAATTCATCAAGAACTTGAATATTTAACTTCTAAAATTACTACAATGGAGCATGAAACACGTCATTTAAATGACAAACTGATGGATGCTCATCAACAGGCATTTCATGATCCACTCACAAAACTGCCTAACCGTTTAGCCTATGATGAACGACTGGATACTGAACTAGCTCGCTGGAAACGTTATCAAGCGCCTCTGTCTCTACTAATCTGGGATATTGATTTTTTTAAACAAATCAATGATAAATTCGGCCATAAAGCAGGCGATAAAACCTTAATACTTATTGCAAAATTACTGTACCAGCACTGTAGAGATACAGATTTTGTGTCACGATTTGGTGGTGAAGAATTCACCATGCTGCTACCAAACACCGATGCCCAAGAAGCCCACCTGACAGCTAATAAACTGCGACAGATTATCGAAAAAACCGCTTTTAACTCCAGTGGAAAAAAAATATCAATTACAATTTCCTGTGGTATCACACAATTTACTGATAATGATACTGGAGAGTCTGCTTTTAAACGTGCAGATGAAGCATTGTACAAAGCCAAAAAAAATGGCAGAAACCAATGTCTTATCAATTAATTTGTTTTTATTGGTCTATAATTCATATAAATGAATGCCTAACTTACTTCAATGAATTCAAAACAAGTAAAAATTGAAAAATTATTATATAAATTAATACTTCAATTTGCGGTTTATACACGTGGGGCAAATGAGCAACTAGATCCTCACCTGCTTAATATCACTACAAACGTCAAGCAAGGCACCGATTATCATCTGCTTACCCCTCTGCTATTAAATTTATCTAAAACTTTAGCCCATATTTCTCGAACAGATATACCATCTATTGAAACGAACAATCCCTCCGACCAAGAACATCAGCAATATTTTATTAATCGTCTTACAGAATTATTTGTAGAATCTGAAGTACCCTTAAAATTTCAACGACAGTACACCTTGTTGAAACAACGAAGCAAAAGACAATTAGACGACAAGGCTTATACAACACTTGTCGATTCTGCCCTATCACTACTTCTAAATATAAAAAACCATGCCATTAATGAACAACAAACCGTTGAAGCATTTTTAGCTGAGATTTCAAAGCAACTGGCCTTACTTGATGAGCATACAACACATGCTTCTAAATCTAACGAGCAATCTCTCGAAGACAGAGCCAATTTAAGTAAACAAATTGATCTACAGGTTGATGACATAATAGAAACTTCATCCAATGAAAATGAGCTCTCATCTTTACAAAAATATATTAATCAACATCTAAAAGACCTTAACATCCACCTACACAAACACAAGAAAACTGAAGATAGTCGTCAGGTTGAAACCCAGAAAAAGCTCAACGTGATGTCTGATAAACTTCAAGATATGGAGGTTGAGGCTGAATCACTACGTAATAACCTTAAATTAGCACACGATAAAGCGCTAACCGATCCGCTCACACACTTACCCAACAGATTAGCCTATGATGAAAGGGTAACTCTTGAGTTTAATCGCTGGCAACGATATAAAACCCCATTGACATTAATAATTTGGGATATCGATCTATTCAAAATAATAAATGATACTTATGGTCATAAAGCCGGAGACAAAACGCTATCAGTAGTTGCTCAACTCATTTTAAAAAATTGTAGAGAAACAGATTTTCTGGCTCGCTTTGGTGGAGAAGAGTTTGTCATGCTCCTGCCAAATACTACTTCAAAGCAAGCATTTACGCCTGCTGAAACAATCAGATCTCTTATAGCCAGCTCCGGTTTTAATCATAATGGTAAATCAATAAAGCTCACTATTTCCTGTGGTATCAGTGAGTTTTCTAACGATGATAAATATGAAACCGTATTTGAACGTGCAGATCAGGCATTATATTTATCTAAGTCAGAAGGGCGTAACAGATGTTCTATTATTGACAGTTAACACTAATAATGTAAACGGTTAATATTTCTTTCTTCCAAACCTTATGCTCATATTAAATACGTTGTCCAATACCCTCATCTGAGTTAGCTTTTCTTTACAGGTCTTTGCCAACTATTAATTGTCATTTGTTTTGAGCGAGACAGTGTTAATTGATTTTCTGGTGTATCTTTACTAATTGTTGACCCGGCTCCAATTGTGGCGCCTTTTCCTACAGTAACAGGTGCGATCAATTGTGTATCTGAGCCTATAAAAGCATTATCTTTAATTACGGTTCTAAACTTGTTCACCCCATCATAGTTACAGGTGATAGTTCCAGCCCCAATATTTACCTTACTACCAACTGTTGTATCACCGATATAACTTAAATGGTTGATTTTGCTTCCTGTTGCCACCGTCGATTTTTTAATTTCTACAAAATTTCCAATATGTACTTCACTGGCCAACTCTGCCTGCGGTCTTAATCTGGCAAAAGGTCCAATTCTACTGCGTTCACCCACGACAGCATCTTCAA
>CAZZIS010000115.1:0-6073 GCA_964654445.1 uncultured Thioalkalispiraceae bacterium | reverse complement strand
CCGCGTTGTTTTCTGCTTTTTTTCTTAGCACCTCTATGCTCACCGGTATATTTTGTTACAAAAGGTTTAGTACGATTTTTTTTAGCCCCCTCATTTTTCTCCAGACTACCTCTTGGTTGAAATAAAGGAATTAAATGGCGTTTACCATTTCCAATTAAATCTGCACGGCCTAACCGTTTTAATGCTTCACGCAATAAAGGCCAGTTACGTGGATCGTGATAGCGTAAAAAAGCTTTATGTAAACGTCTCACTTTTAAATTTTTTGCAATAAAAAGGTCTTCACTTTTATGTGTAACCCGTTTTAAAGGATTTTTACCTGAGTAATACATTGCACTTGCGGTCGCCATCGGCGAAGGAATAAATGTCTGTACCTGATCTGCACGAAAACCATTTTTCTTTAACCATATAGCAAGGTTCATCATGTCTTCATCTGTGGTACCGGGATGAGCCGCTATAAAATAAGGAATAAGGTATTGTTCTTTGCCAGCTTTTTTTGTTGCCGCCTCAAACATTTCTTTAAACCGATCATATGTTGAGATACCCGGCTTCATCATTTTAGATAAAGTATTTTCTTCGGTATGTTCTGGTGCAATTTTTAAATATCCACCAACATGATGAGCCACTAATTCTTCAACATATTCAGGTGATTCAACCGCAAGGTCATAACGCACACCGGAACCAATTAATATTTTTTTAATACCGGGCAAATGTCGTGCACGCTTATATAAACTAACTAAAGGTGAATGATCGGTACCCAGATTTTGACAAATGCCGGGGTAAACACAAGAAGGTTTACGACATGCCGCTTCAATCTCTCGACTCTTGCAAGCAAGACGATACATATTTGCCGTTGGCCCACCCAGGTCTGAAATAATTCCGGTAAAACCGGGGACAGTATCACGAATGGTTTCTATTTCCTGAATAACAGAATCTTCAGATCGATTTTGAATAATACGACCTTCATGTTCTGTTATAGAACAAAATGTACAACCACCAAAACATCCTCGCATTATGTTAATAGAAAAACGAATCATTTCGTAAGCAGGAATTTTTTTATTTTCATAAATCGTATGCGGCACACGCGTGTATGGTAATTCATACAAACGATCCATTTCTTTTGTTGTTAATGGAAGTGGAGGAGGATTTAGCCAGATGTCCCGTTTACCATAACGTTGCACCAGTGCACGTGCATTACCAGGGTTTGTTTCAAGATGTAAAATACGCGAAGTGTGCGCATAATAAACCTTATCATTTATTACTTGTTCATATGAAGGCAATCGAATATAACTCGTTGCTCGATCAAATTTTTCTGTACGAGAAATGAGCTTCTTTTTTAATTCTGGTTGAAAATCGACAACAGTTTCAGAAGAATTATTTTCTGAAGTCTCTGCGTAAGGGTTTCCGGGCACTTCAACTTTACCTAACTCATCGATGTGAGTCGAATCAATTTCATTCCAGTCTTTGGGTAACTCTTTACGAATAAAGCCCGTACCACGAACATCTGTTAAATCACGAATATTTTCTTTTGCGGCCAAACGATGTGCAATTTCAACAACCTGTCTTTCTCCATTACCAAAGACCAGCATGTCTGCTTTTGAATCCATTAATATTGAACGCTTAACTTTATCTGACCAGTAGTCATAATGTGCGATACGTCTTAATGATGCTTCTATGCCACCAATAACAATCGGTACATCATTGTATGCTTCTCGTGCTCGTTGCGCATAAACTGTAACTGAATGATCCGGACGTTTACCACCTTCTGCATCTGCAGTATAAGCATCATCTGAACGAATACGTCGATCAGCGGTATAACGATTAATCATGGAATCCATATTTCCGGCAGTTACACCAAAATATAAATTTGGTTTGCCCAGGACTTTAAAGGCATCAGCACTTTTCCAGTCCGGTTGAGAAATAATGCCAACACGAAAACCCTGTGACTCAAGCAAGCGCCCGATTAAAGCCATGCCAAAGCTGGGGTGATCAACATAAGCGTCACCTGTTACCAGAATAATATCGCAGCTATCCCAGCCCAGCTCATCCATTTCAGCTCTGGACATAGGTAGTACAGGTGCAACACCAAAGCGTTTAGCCCAGAATTGACGATAGGAAAAAAGATTTTTAGCAGATTCCATGATGTTTTGAAGGGGGATTAGCCTGAATAAATAAATACTAATTATAGCCTAGTCTTTGACATGAAAGTGTAAAAAGCCTGTCATAGCGATGCAATATGCCTGGATTACATTTCCCAATATGTTAATTAATGAGGGATAACTCATGGCACGTTATAAAATTAAAAGTATAGAAAAAGTGAATCCGCCCAAAGGCGCAACAAGTAAAAGGTGGTATAAATTTATTATTGAAAATGATAAAAATACCATGATCAATTTTCGTTCAGGTTCTGAAAAAGAAATTCGCAAAATTGCTTCAGAAGCGGTAAAAAGATTAAATGAAAAATATCTAACTCATATCAATTTTAAATTTCACAAGCCTGCAAATGAAATCAGTATTTCCAGCTATTTATAGCCTGCATTTTCTATTACATTATTATTGAGGTAAATAAACATACTTATCTCACAGTCATAAAAATGTCATATATTAATTGCACAATAGTGCTGATATTTTTTAACTGGATATAATTATGGCAAAAGAAAAAACACCACCTATGGAACTATGGCGCTGGAAAATGATCAGAAAGGTGGCTGATTATATTAACCAGCCTGACGATATAAATATGTCAGAACTTAAAGCAATGATTGAAAGTTATCGTGATTATTATGATTTAAAAAAATTCATGCCTGGCAGAGTTGATTAACATCCACATAACTATTACCTTAAATCAAATTTATTACTTCGACTCTGCAAGCAGTTAGATTTAACCAGCGTTTCAATATAATGATCGAAATCAGGAAATGTAAAATTATTTTCGTTATTTTTTCGCAGATGTAGCTCCAGTAAATTGTCGATCACACCCGCATAAATTCTCATCACTCGTGCTTTACGAAGTAATTTAATTTCATTAACTACATCTTTATCATTTGAATCCAGCAATTTATAAAAGAGTGACATAACGTTTCCTGAATTAATATCCAGTTCTCCCAGGGCACCATAAACATGATGCTGTGGAGGAAAAATGGGCGCAATCACTCTTATTAACTGAATGATCATTTTGCTACTAAACTTTATATTAATTTTATTTTCATCATTCATTATGGATACAATAAAATCTAATAAGGGCATAATTTTTGATTTAGTACGTCCAACATAGCTGGAAAGACGAGATAAATATTTATCGGGTAACAACAAATAGGCTGTTACGATCCAATATAGTCGTGATTTTTCATTTAATGCTTCATCATTTTCTAAAACATGCTCACATATAACTAAAAAGTTATTTACATCACTGTATTTAAAAGCGAGTTGTAATAGTTGAGAGAGTATTTTTGTCTTACAGTGGATCCAGTTATCCAGCAATGGCAAGATGCAATATTGAATAACCCTGATATCAGGTTTGTCTCCTAACAGCAGGTTTCTTCCTGGCAGATAAGTAGAATTATTATTTAACAACGCTAGCCAATATTTCGATATGGCTGGAATAATTTTTTCATGATGTTCAGTTAATAAATAATCAAACCAGATATCAGGGTAGCCTGTCTTATTTGAAAAATGAAATCCAACCGCTTTTTCAATCATACCGGAATCGACATTTTCGATATCAGCAAGTGATTTTTTTGCAACAAGATCAAGTCCTGCAAGAATCACATAACCCTGGGGGAATTCTTTTTTTTCTGCCATTGCATGGCCGATACTTTCTATCGACGGCAAATCCTCAAGCCTTATACCAGCTAAAAACCCGGAAAATACAGCTTCACTAAGTTTATCATTTGCGAGTAGCCTTACTTTTTCTTTAGCTGCTAAACCGCTATCAATAACATAAAATAGTCCTAAATATGCTTTAGCAAAGGGAATCAATATCTCGATATTTTTTGCTGACTTAATTGATTCAATTTTAGATAATAATATCTCATCATTTTCAGCTCGGGTTAATTCAAAATCCACCGTAAATAACCTTATTTTATAATAGTCTTTTAAGATTTAATTATTACATAAATTCTTTATTGCTGTTTTTTTTACTACTGTTTTTAACTATTATAGTTATCCGTTTATGTTATTGATAAAAGGGATTTAACATGCTACATAAAATTTTTATTACATTTTCTATTACTACTGTTTGTTATTTGTTTTCTTTTAATGCTTATTCATCCGCAGATGTTGTAAAAATCCCTGAAAGTCAATTCTTAATGGGTTGTTCATTAAAGGACCCATCCTGTGACAAAGATGAAGGCCCGGCAGGTGGTACTCGTGTTTTTGTCCCTCTTTTCTATATTGATAAATTTGAAGTTTCTGTTGCTGAATACCAGGAATGCCTGAAAACCAAAATATGTAAACAACCAAAAGATTTCAAACGAAATAAATATTGTAATCTTGATGCACCTCAAAGAAACAATCATCCGATTAATTGTATTGACTGGCAAGATGCTAAACAATATTGCTCGTGGAAAGGAGGCCGTTTACCCTTCGAAGCCGAATGGGAAAAAGCCGCCAGAGCCGGGACACAAACACGTTATCCATGGGGCAACCAGGTCTCGTGCAAAAATGCCATTCTGGATGATGGAAAGACCACCGGTTCAGTGAAAGGTGAAAATGATGGTTGTGGTGAAGACAGAACGTGGATTCGAGGTAAACATAAAGCTAATAAATTTGGTTTACATGATATGCATGGTAATGTGGGTGAATGGATACAAAACTGGTATGCCCCTGGAGCTATTACAAAATTTTATGCCAAAGGAAAACTTGCTTCACCCGATAAAGGTGTAAGAAAATTAGTACGCGGTGGTTCATGGGATGAAAATCGCGATAACTTACGAAGTTCTTTTCGCAATGTTAAGCTCCCTGACAGTGGCCAGAGTGTGTATGGTTCAATTGGTTTTCGATGTGTCTACGACAAATAACAGTTTTAAAAGGAAGTAGAAATGACAGTACCAAAATTAAAACTCATTAGCTTTACACTTTGCCCCTATGTTCAACGGGCAATGATTGTTTTAAACGAAAAAAATGTTCCTTTTGATATTGAGTATATTGATCTTTCTGAGCCACCCGCCTGGTTTTATGATATTTCACCACTTGAAAAAGTCCCTGTTTTGCTGGTTGATGATGAACCTCTTTTTGAATCAATGGTTATTTGTGAATACCTTGATGAGATAACCGAAGGGTCACTTTACCCGGATGATGCTTTTAAACGTGCAAAAAACCGGGCGTGGATAGAGTTTGGTAATGATATTCTTAATACTACCTATGAATTCTACACAACCGAAGATAAAAAAAGATTTAATCATTTAAAAAATACTTTAATTGATCGTTTTGAAGTTCTTGAAGAAGAATTTAGTGATGGCCCCTTCTTTAATGGCGAGAAATTTTCCATGATTGATGCGGTCTATGCCCCGGTTTTCCGTTACCACCATCGTATTGCGGGTTATAAAGATTATAATTTGTTTGAAGATGCAGAAAATATTAAAGCATGGGGTGATCGACTCATGCAAAGATCATCAATTATTAAATCAGTCCCTGGATCTTATGACCAGGATATGACTGCTTATTTGAAAAAGCTTGACTCTGTATTTACAAATGAGATTAAAGATAAATTAGTATAAAATAGTATTTAATACATATTGTCAAAACACAAGGTACCTAATGTCTGACTCATCGCAACAGGAAGATCTACTCTCTATCATCAATCTACTCGCTGGCGCAGCTCAGGCTGGCTCAAAAGGTATCATTTCACAGGCGGCATTGAATGTTGTTCTTGCCTCAGAAGCAGTAGTGAGATCGAGGAAAATGGATCTGGAACAATCCATTCAGGATGCCTCAATGAAAGCATTAAATGATGCACAAAATGCGTTGTTTAATGCATCTAATGTCGAAGGTGCAATGGCTGAAGCTAAACAGGATATTATTAATAATAACCAAAATACCTATAAGCCGATTGCAAAATAAAAAAGGCGGATGACCC
>CAZZIS010000114.1:0-6153 GCA_964654445.1 uncultured Thioalkalispiraceae bacterium | reverse complement strand
CATCGCGTACTGCTCGTTTCAGTTCGCCATTAGGTGTGTATGATTTTCAAAAACGCTCAAGCCTGATCATGTGTTCAGCTGAAGGTGCTTCTGAATTAGGTAAAACTGCATCTATATTAGGGCGTGGTGAAAGTTTAACTGCGCATGCCCGTTCTGCTGAGTACCGAATAAAAGATTAATATATTCACTGCTGTCTCGTCCCCCTCTCCCTTTGGGAGAGGGTTGGGGTGAGGGAGATAACAGGCAGGTACCTCCTGACTAAAATGGCTATGGGCTTAACCCCATAGCCATTTTTTTTGCTTTAATTTTGCCTGTACAGTGCCAATATGCTAAAAATGAAGGTTCACGCAAATAAAAGGATGTGGCTAATGCAACTTATCAAAAAAGTACTGTTTTTCTTTTTTGGAACATTTACATGGAAGTTTCCACCATGGTTGAATTTCATTAGTCAGCTTTATAATAAAGTACTTATATGGCGTAAAGAAAATAAAAAGATTGTTTGGTTAAGCCTTGTTCTTGCTTTAATAAGCTACGGTGGTGTGCTCTGGTATGACTCACTACCCAAACCTATTCAAGTACAAATTACAGGTACTGCGCCATCATTAACAGAATTACGTGATGAACCTGTTTATGACCCCGTTTATGTCAATTTCAGTGCATCGGCGGCACCACTGGAACTCATTGGTAAATTAGTTTCAAAAGGCATAACGCTTTCGCCTGAGATAAAAGGTCAATGGACATGGCGTAATGATTCACAATTAGAATTTAAACCTGAACAAGACTGGGCAGTGGGTGAAGAGTATGTTGTTAAATTTGAAGAAAGTTTTTTCCCTAACCATTTAGTCCTTAGTCGATATGACTACCGCTTTACCTCTGCCGCATTCTCCGCGCAGCTTATGAATACATATTTCCATCAAGATCCGCTTGATCCAAAAATCAAACGCATTATTGCTACGGTTAAATTCACTCATCCAATTGATAAAGCTTCTTTTGAAGACAATATCAGTTTGAATATGCAAAATAAAAAAGAAGGGATACTTAGTGATGGGACTTCGCTTAATTTTCAGGTGACCTATGACAAGTTTGCCGGAGAGGCGTATCTTAAATCTGATCCCGTTAAAATCCCTTTAAAAGATAAAGTTGTAAAAATAGAAATTGAAGGTGGATATAAATCCAGTCGAGGTGGTTCTGCATGGGAGAATGATTTACAAACTCAGGTTAATGTTCCGGGGATGTATAATTATTTTCGAATCTCAAATATAAATCCGACTTTAGTCAGAAATAAACGTAATGAACCTGAACAGGTCTTAATTATTGAAACAACGGCTGGTGTACTGGAAAAAGAATTACAGCAAAATATTGCGGTCTACGAATTACCGCGTGACTTGCCTGCTGCACAAGGACGACGTGGGAAACGTAATTATAAGTACTGGCGAATAGATGATGTTGGGCCACAAGTTTTAGCGTTAGCCAATAAGTTAGATATTAAAGCGATTCCAACAGAGCAGGAGTATTCTAATTTACATAGCTTTCGCTATAAGTCTAAACCCGGCCGTAGTTTGTATGTGAAGATCAAAAAAGGTACGCGCTCGTTTGGTGGGTATATTCTGGCAGATGTTTTTGAGAATGTTCGACGTGTTCCGCAGTTCCCAAGGGAACTCAACATTATGCACGAAGGTGCAATCTTAGGAATGCGTGGAGACAGAAAGTTATCAATTGTTTCCCGGGGAATAAAGTCAGTTCAATTTGAAGTCGGTCGGGTTTTACCGGGCCAGATTAATCATCTTGTGAGCCAGTCAAATGGTAATTTCTTAAGTCATTATTTTTCAAATTATAATTTTAATGCTGATAATATAACTGACAGGTTTACACAAACCCGAAGTTTAAAAGCAACAGGGCCGGAAAAAGCGCAATATACCGCGTTTGATTTTTCACCTTATCTCAACCTTGAAGGTGCCGGAAAAAAACGGGGTTTATTTTTCTTTAAAGTACAGCGTTGGGATGAAAAACATAAACAAGCAAGCGGTGCATCCGATAAACGTTTAATCCTGGTTACCGATCTTGGATTGCTGGTAAAAGATAATGCCGATAAGACACATGATGTCTTTGTACAATCCTTGAGTACAGGGCGCCCCGTGGCCAATGCCAAAGTTGTAATACTGGGTAAGAATGGTATCGCGGTTCACACGGTTTTAACCAGTGATCGAGGACGTGCAAGTTTCCCTTCATTTAAAGATCTTAAACGTGAAAAACAACCGGTTGCCTACCTGGTAACAAAAGGTCAGGACGTATCCTTTATTCCATATAATAAAGGAAACAGAAGTCTTAACTATTCACGATTTGATACGGGTGGTATCTATCAGCAGGGTAAAGCTGAAAAACTGAACGCTTACCTGTTTTCTGACAGGGGAATATATCGTCCCGGGGATAAATTTAATGTCGGGATGATCGTTCGTTCGGGTGACTGGGATAAAGAACTCGAAGGTTTACCCATGGAAGTTGTGATTAACGATGCCAGGGGTTTAACCGTTAAAAGACAAAAGTTAAAGCTCGATGATAGCGGCTTTGAAGAAGTGAACTATCAAACTGAATACACTTCGCCAACAGGTGAATATCAGATTCGAGCATATTTGATAAAAGATAAACATAGAAGAAATTTACTCGGTTCAACAACAGTGCGTGTTGAAGAGTTTATTCCAGATAGAATGAAAATCCAGACACGCTTCTCCAAAGAAAGAGAATCGGGCTGGGTTTCTCCCGAAGGATTACAAGGCAGGGTTTCATTACAGAACCTGTACGGTATTCCTGCATCAAATCGCCGAATTGCAGCAAGTATTAATTTAAAACCTGCACAGCCTTACTTTAGAAAATACAAAGCCTTTCGTTTTTATGATCCGTTACGCGCCAAGCATTCATTTTCTGAACGTTTAAATGATTCAAAAACGGACGATGAAGGGTTATCTGTTTTTGATATTGACTTAAGTCGTTTTGCAAAAGCCACTTATCGCCTCAGCTTAACTACTGAAGGTTATGAAGCAGAGGGTGGCCGAGGTGTGTCAGCAGAACGCTCGGTGTTGATTTCGCCATTAGCTTATCTTGTTGGTTATAAAACAGATGGAAAATTAAATTATATTCATAAAGACAGCGAACGTACTATTGATTTACTCGCGGTAGATCCTGATTTAGATAAAATGGACGTGTCTGGATTACAGATGGAATTAATCGAGCAACGTCATGTATCCGTCTTAACTAAACAAAATAACGGAACGTATAAATACCAGTCGGTTAAAAAGAAAACATCGCTTAAACGTGATGCACTGAAAATCTCAAAGGCAGGCACAAAATACACGTTACCAACGGATAAAGCCGGTGAATTTACACTCGTTATTCGCAATGGAAATGATACTGAGTTAAACCAAATTAATTTCTCAGTGGTAGGTGATGCTAACCTGGCAAGAAGCTTAGATAAAAATGCCGAGTTACAAATTAAATTAAATAAAACAGATTTCAATCCGGGCGATGAAATTGAACTACAAATAAAAGCGCCATACGTTGGTGCGGGTTTGATTACCATCGAACGAGATCGTGTCTATGCCTTCAAATGGTTTAAAACAACCACAAGTGGTTCAGTTCAACGTATAACGGTTCCGTATGATCTGGAAGGTAATGGTTACGTCAATGTCAGTTTCATTCGTGCGCCGGACTCTAAAGAAATTTTCATGAGTCCACTGAGTTACGGGGTTATGCCATTTACCATAAATCGATCTGCACGAGTGAATAAAGTTAGTTTGTCCGTACCTGATATTGCACGCCCCGGTGAAGATCTGACAATCAAGTATGAAACTGAACGATCAGGTAAGCTGGTGGTGTTTGCGGTGAATGAAGGTATCTTACAGGTTGCCGGTTATAAAACACCTGATCCGTTATCACACTTCTTTAAAAAGAAAGCATTAGAAGTCAGTACATCACAAATTCTAGATCTGCTGTTACCGGAGTTTGATCTGATCAAAGCTCTGTCCGCACCGGGTGGTGGTGATATGGCAAAGGCAGCCCTGGGTAAAAATTTAAATCCATTCCAACGTAAACAAAAAAAACCGGTAGTCTTCTGGTCAGGCATTATTGAAACAGATGGTAGTACCGGTGGTAATAAGGGTGAAGATGTTTACTCAGTACCTGATCACTTTAATGGCAAGTTACGCATCATGGCCGTTGCCGTTGCTGATCAGGCCATTGGTGTTGCTAAAAATAATACGCTGGTAAGAGGGCACTTTATTATTAGTCCAAATGTACCCACCTTTGTTGCGCCGGGTGATGAATTCAGTGTCAGTGTTAATATCGCAAACAACCTTGAGAAGTCAGGTGAAAATGCGCCAGTGACAGTGCGCCTCGAAACATCTAAACATTTAAAAGTATTAACCAACACGACTCAGAAGTTAACCATCAGTGAAGGGCGAGAACAAAGTGTCCGTTATCAAATTAAAGCAACTGATGTACTCGGTTCGGGTCGATTTACTTTTGTTGTTAGTCACTCAGGTAAGAATGGGATTAAGAAAAGTCGTTACCGGGTGGATTTAAGTGTTCGTCCAGCAGTGCCATACATGACAAAAGTCACGGGTGGTTACTTGCAGGATGATAATGTCGATGTCCCGGTCGATCGCGATATGTATCCACACTTCAGAAAACTGGAAGTTACCGCATCACCAGTGCCACTCGGTATGGCGCGTGGGCTGGTTCACTACCTGGGGAATTATCCTTACATGTGTACTGAGCAGTTAGTGAGTCGCTCATTCCCAGCTATCATTTTACGAGACAGACCAGAGTTTGCCTATAAAACAAAAGATGTAGAAAAAAGCCTGTCACAGATCATCCGTATCCTGCGCGGCAGACAAAACGCGGAAGGGGCGTTTGGTTTCTGGTCGGCAAACTCTCATGTCTCTAATTATCAATCCGTGTATGCATTACACTTTTTGACTGAAGCACGTGAGCGTGGTTACCCGGTACCGGGTGATTTACTCAAACGCGGAATGAAGTTCCTAAAACAGCTTGCCTCAAAGTCGATTAATTCTTTATCCGAAGCACGTGACCGAGCCTATGCCATTTATGTATTAACACGTAATGGCATTGTCACAACTCGCATGCTTGATGGGTTAAGAAAAGAACTGGCTGAAGAAATGAAGCCGGAAGACTGGGAAAAAGATTTAACCGGTATTTATATTGCGGCAACCTACAAGATGTTACAACTTGAAAGTGAAGCAAATAAAATCATTAAAAAATCGAAACTAGGAGATCCACAACAGACCGATTACCAGCATTTCTACGACGGCCTGTTACGTGATGCACATTTACTCTATGTGTTGTCGTATCACTTTAAAGATCGCTTAGAAGACATAGAAGCAGAAGATCTGGAAAAATTAGTGAAGCCAGTATTACGTGGGCACTTTAATACCTTGTCATCCGCTTCAGTCATTCTTGCACTGGATACCTATGCAACCGCAACCGGTACGCCAAAAGAAATGAAACTGAAAATTCAGGAAGTGCTGGCAAGTAAAGAAAAACGTGAGCTGGGTATTCCTCCGGGCTTATTCCCACAAATGGCGTTTACTGATCAAGCAAAATCTATTCATATAGATTCAGAAGATGATCACAACCTGTTCTACCAGGTAACAGAAGCCGGCTTCGATAAAGCGCTGCCAGTAAAAGACATCAAGCAACAGCTTGAAGTGCAACGTGAATATCGAAATAAAGAGGGTGATGTCATAGATAAAGTCACTTTAGGCGAAGAAGCTTATGTCTATCTCAAAGTCAGGGCACTCGATAACAAGCACCATTACAACATTGCAGTAGTGGATTTATTACCGGGTGGCTTCGAAGTGGTGCTGGATAAATCACTACGTGAAAACCAGTCAGGCTGGAAGCCACAGTATGTTGACTCACGCGAAGATCGTATGATTGTCTTTGGTAATGTTGATTCAAGCGTGCAGGAGTTTGTTTACCGCATTAAAGCCATAAACGTCGGTGAGTATAAAGTACCGCCGACCTTTGGTGAGTCGATGTATGATCGGGGGGTTATGGCGAGGACGCTAGGCGGTAAGATATCAGTAATCAAACCATGAATATCGAGAGGCCAGATTACGGCGTTAAATTCTTTACGCT
>CAZZIS010000113.1:0-6174 GCA_964654445.1 uncultured Thioalkalispiraceae bacterium | reverse complement strand
ATCCCACCATACATATACTGATTAAAGCTCGCGATATCCATGCTAACGCCGCGGAACAGGTGATCAAGGCTCATAATCGCTTGCTCAAGTAAAAGCACAGAAATATAAGGGTGCTGAACGCGTAAGCGGTTATACATGGTTTTAGAGATACGTAATAAACGGGTATTTTTGCTCATCGCGCGAATTCGGGCAGAACGAGGTTTATCATCAAAAAAGGACATGGAGCCCATCAGCTCGCCAGCTTCTAATTCGCCAATTTCAACTTCTTTGCCCTGGTTTTCATGAAATAAGCCGGTAACACCTTCAATAACAAAAAACAGCGCATCACCAATGTCACCAATATCAGCAATAATATCTCCTTTTTTAAAGGAAACTGCCTCGGTAAATTCAAGAAAGGTGTTTACTTCATTTATAGTGAGAGATTCACAGAATTTATTCTGGCAAAGCACATCGTTAAGCTCGAATTGTTCAGTAGTGCGTTGATGTGGCATGGTGGAACTCCTGGTTGTGTATAAGGTCAAATTAAAAGAGTTGAGAGTATGACTATCTGCAGCTTGCGCTTATTCTTGAGATTGAATACTCTAAAATTTAGAACATTGTAATGTAAAAGGAAATTGATAAGAATGAAATTTAAAATATTTTTGGCACTTATGCTTAGTGTTTTGCTCAGTAATATGGCGATAGCCGCGATTGATGAAGGGATTGAATACAAGCGTATTTCCCCTGCTCAGCCAACAATTACAAAAAATAAAATCGAGGTTGTGGAGTTATTTTGGTATGGCTGTCCTCATTGTTTCCATTTTGAGCCAGATTTGAAGAAGTGGTTAGCGAAGAAGCCGGATAATGTTGTTTTTTATCGTGTTCCTGCAATTTTTAACCCTGCCTGGGCATTACATGCGCGTGCATTTTATTCGGCTAAATCATTAGGGCTTTTTGATAATGGTAAAACGGAATTTCATGAAGCTTTATTTAATGAAATTCATAAACGCAAAAAACGCTTAAGTAATAAAAAAGCATTACAGGCATTTTTTGCTCGATTTGGCATTTCAGCAGAAGACTTTAATAATACGTTTGAATCTTTTGCTGTGAATACTAAAGTTAATCGTGCGGCTGCTTTGTCAAAACGTTATCAATTAGATGGTGTACCTACTTTAATAGTAAATGGTAAATATCGAACGGATGGACCAATGGCTGGTGGGCGTAAAGGTATGATAAAAGTATTGGATTTTTTAATTAAAAAAGAATCAAAAAAATAGTTTTAGGATTTAAGCTTTAAATAACAACGCCGATAGAATTAACAGGCATAAGGAAGTATTAATGAAAGCGGCAGAATTATTTGTAAAGTGTCTGGAAAACGAAGGTGTTGAATATATCTTTGGTATTCCGGGTGAAGAAAATCTGGACATGATGGATGCCTTGCTGGACTCATCAATACAATTTGTTACGGTACGGCATGAGCAGGGTGCGGCATTTATGGCGGATGTGTATGGCCGCTTAACTGGTCGTGCCGGTGTTTGCATGGCAACACTGGGGCCCGGCGCCACGAACCTGATAACGGGTGTTGCCGATGCAAATATGGATCATGCTCCCGTTATTGCTATTGCAGGTCAGGCCAGCACTCACCGCTTGCATAAAGAATCACATCAGGTTCTGGATTTAGAATTGATGTTCCAACCGATTACCAAGTATTCATCCCGTTTATTAACGCCGGATATTATTGCAGAAGTGGTTCGTAAAGCCTTTAAAGTTGCGCAAACTGAAAAAACCGGTGCCTGTTTTATTGAATTTCCTGAAAATATTGCCGAGATGGAAATGGAGGTAGAGGATACACCTTTGCCGGTAAAACATGCTCACTCTCCGGAGCCGCCTGGTGAACGCGTTGATCGTGCAGCTGAGATTATATCTAACGCCAAAAACCCAATTATTCTTGCGGGTAATGGCGTTGTGCGTGGCAAGGCGTGGAAGCAACTCGATAGTTTTGCTGAAGAATTACGTATTCCCGTTGCCAATACGTTTATGGCTAAAGGGGTTATACCTTTTAAGCATGATATGGCGTTAGGCAGTGCCGGTTTACAGGCGAACGATTATGTTAGTTGTGGTTTTAGTAAAGCCGATGTCATTATTTGCATAGGTTATGATTTGGTTGAATATCATCCTTATCTCTGGCATCCAACAAAAGACCGTATCATTGTTCATATAGATCAGTCTCCCGCTGAAGTAGATGCCTATTATCCGGTGGCGTGTGGTGTTGTAGGTGATATTAAACATTCATTATTACGTATTATGGATTTAGCTAGTCCAAATACTGGTAATCATATGCGTGCATTGCGTGAAGCGCTTATCGAAGATATGAATCAGCACAAAGATGATAATTGTGTACCAATGAAGCCACAAAAAATTATTTGGGATTTGCGTACGGCAATGAATATGGAAGACATTGCGATATCTGATGTAGGTGCACATAAGATGTGGATGTCACGTATGTTCCGTTGTGAGTTTCCTAATACTTGTATTATCTCAAATGGATTTGCCAGCATGGGTATTGCTGTGCCGGGTGCAATAGGTGCAAAACTTGCCTTTCCTGATCGCGCTATTGTTGCTGTAACGGGTGACGCTGGTTTTTTAATGAACTCACAGGAAATCGAAACAGCTTTACGGATAAAAACACCAATCGTTATTTTGGTTTGGAATGATTCCGCTTATGGTTTAATTGAATGGAAACAAATGAATCAATTTGGTCGTAAATCAAATATTGATTTTAAGAATCCTGATTTTGTTAAGTATGCGGAATCTTTTGGTGCAACAGGTTATCGTATAAATAAAAGTGAAGACTTGTTACCTGTATTAAAAAAAGCCTTAGCAGATAAAACAGTAAGTATCATTGATTGCCCGGTAGATTACAGTGAAAACCTGAAACTCACTGGCAAGTTAGGTGAAATGGTTTGTCCAATATAATGCCTACAAATAAAATATTACGCATATTAAGTTACAACCTTCAGGTTGGAATTAAAACAAGTCGTCCGAGTCAGTATATAACGGGTAGCTGGAAACATTTAATTCCACATTCACAACGTTTAAGTAACCTTGACGACACCATTAGTTTTTTAGAAATGTATGACATTGTTGGTCTGCAGGAAACCGATGGAGGTAGTCTGCGTAGTAATTATATTAATTTAACAGAATATCTTGCAGATCGTGCCAGGTTTCCTAACTGGTACCATCAGGTCAACCGTAACCTGGGTCATATCGCTCAACATAGTAATGGATTATTAAGTCGCTTAAGGCCTTATGAAATAGAAAATATTCGTTTACCAGGATTAATTCCAGGTCGGCAGGCTATTCTTGCAAAATATGGAAGCGAAAAAGAGACCCTGGCCGTCTTTGTTTTACACCTCGCATTAAGTAAGCGCGCACGAATGCGGCAACTTGTGATGATCAGTGATGAGGTGAATAAGTATGAGCATGCGATTGTAATGGGGGACTTAAATTGCAAAGTTGACAGTAATGAAATGCGACATTTATTTAGTCAAACAAAATTACATGAGCCGATAGAAGAATTGCACACCTTCCCAAGTTGGCGGCCACAACACCATATTGATCATATATTAGTCACAACAGAGCTTGAAGTTGTGAAAGCAAAGTCACTAAAACATGTTTGCTCGGATCACCTTCCTATTATGATGGAAGTGAAATTACCTGAAACTCTTGAGATAGAACATAAATCATTAATCTCCAAAAACATAGAAGTGGCTTAAAATGGCCAAAAATAAATATGCTGATCTTGATGATGATTCCAGGCAGAAGGATAAATGGAAAGATAAGTATTTATCTGGTTTAGAAGATATTGAAAAAAAAGAGCAGCAATGGCGTGATAGTGAAAAAAACTTACGTGCCTTGATAATACATTTAACCAATGCCGCAGATACGTCATCTTTAAAACTAAATGAACAATTATCTGTATTGCGAGAAGCCATTAACAAAGATGTTGCTGCAAATAAATTAAAAAAAGCAATTGATGAAGTTGCTGAGAGCATTCTTGATATGGATGCTTTACGAGAAAAGAAAAAAACAGAAGCCAGTAAGCAATTTGTTGAATTTATAGAAAAAATCAAACCTGCAGGAAAAATAGAAAAAAAGCTTTCCAAAGTCTCCGGCAAAATTTCAAAAACCTCTACGCAACAGCAAATATCACCGTTAATAAATGAACTGGCTGAATTACTGGTTTATGGTTTGTCTTTTGCAGAGAAAAAGAAAGGCAAAGGTTTTTTGTCATCGCTAAGAGATAAAAATGAACAAGTTAATAAAACCGATAATTCAGAAGAAATAAATGAGTCTGCCGCATCTGAAGAAACAGGACTGGATTTAGATAATGCAATTAACAGCTTAATATCCTTACTGGAAAAAATGATTTTACCAGTAGATTTGCAAGTTGAAGCTAATTTGATTAAACGAAAGTTAAGTCAATCAGCAGATGAAAATATATTTTTATCCTCACTTGAACAAACGGTTGGTATTACTGCTGATGTACTCGGCAGGGTTAAAAAAGAAAAAAAAGAAATAGAAGATTTTTTAAAGCAGTTAACAGGTCGTCTGCATGAGTTGGATAAGGATATAAGAGAAACAGCAAGAATCAGAGAGTTAACTCACTTGCATGGAAAGAAAATGACAACTGATATGAAAACTGAAATGAACACCATGCAGGCAGGAATAAGTAATATTAATAATCTTGATGAATTAAAAACTTCCATCCAGTCACGAGTTATCTTATTACGCAATCATGTTGATAGTTTTATTATAAAGGAAGATGAAAAAGATAAAGAAGCAGCGGTTATAATTGAGCAGTTAAAAAAACAAGTAAAAGTAATGGAAGAAGAAGCGCTAGAGTTAAAAGAACAAATTGAAAAAGAACGACAACAAACTTTGTGTGATGTATTAACAGAAATACCGAATAGATTAGCTTACGATGAAAGATTGACCCTTGAGCTGGCGAATTATCGTCGTAAGCATGATCCTTTTACGCTTGTTGTATGGGATATCGATCTATTTAAAAAAGTAAATGACAATTATGGTCATGCAGCAGGTGATCAGGTATTGAAGCTTGTAGCTTCTATATTAAATAAAAACATGCGTGAAACAGATTTTATTGCTCGTTATGGAGGTGAGGAGTTTGTGTCAATTTTGCCGTCCACAGACATAAAGGGTGCCCAATTAATAACGGATAAATTAAGAGAATTAATTGCTTCGAGTAAATTTCATTTTCGTGAAGAAGCTGTCAATGTTACTGTTTCATCAGGATTTGCAGAAGTTAAGGATAATGAGGAGGGCGAAGATTTATTTATCCGCGCAGATAAAGCATTATACAAAGCAAAAGAAAACGGCCGAAATAATTGCCAGGCTGCAATTTAATCAGACTTATTCGGGTTTGTCTGGTTTGTGAACCTCATCATACTATGTTTATGATTTTCATCACATATTTGTGCATTAATTGTTAATAATCGTTTCATGTTAAAACTATTTCTTAATGAGCTTGTATAGTTAATACCTACAGGCATATTTAAGAGATGGCATAATTTTAGTGAATAATATTTTTTATAATTATAAATTTGATTTTCCTGATGGAAATCAAAAAGAATTCATGGTTGATTTTGATAATCAGAGTTTACGCTCGGTATTGCCAGAGGGTAATCAATATCCTGACTGGGCACAATTAGAATTTCACCAATGCTTAAATTGCCCTTTAACAAGCGAAGATTATCTCTACTGTCCTTTAGCAGTAAACCTGGTGCCGATTATTTACTGGTGTAAGGAACTTGCCTCTTATGATGAGGTTGATGTCACCATCACCTCTGCAGAACGTGAGGTGCGTGCACATACGAGTTTACAACGCGCAGTTAGTTCACTGCTTGGATTATTAATGAGTAGCAGTGCCTGCCCTAAAATGAAATTTTTAAGGCCACTTGCCCGTTTTCACCTGCCACTTGCGACTCACGAAGAAACAATTTTCAGGGCTGTGTCTGCAACATTTTTAAAAAAGTATTTTGATGATAAAGAAGATAAAAATGATCAGGATCAGCTGGTTGAACTTAAACAGCAATACGAGGAATTACAGGATTTAAATCGATTTATAGCTGAGAGAATACGCGGTGCGACTAAACGAGATGCAGCTGTTAACGC
>CAZZIS010000112.1:0-6218 GCA_964654445.1 uncultured Thioalkalispiraceae bacterium | reverse complement strand
AGTGTTTACCGTTGAATGATCAATCTCTTCACTCCAATTTTAGAACTGTCGTGCGGTTGAGTGTTTTTAATAATTTCTTTTTCTTTTGTAAAGCACACTCTTTGGCAAGCTTTGCCCTGTGCGATGGGCTTGAAGCGGCTTGGCAATGTGTGTGCGGGTTGAATTAAGTTAGACATTTCTCAAAGTGCAGTTCTGGTAAAACAATCTTTATCTCTTGCTCTTCCCCTTCTTTTCTCCAATGGACAATGAAATTCACTTTTGCTGTTTTCAATTTATACCCTTTTTGTTTTCTCTCTTCAATTATCTTTATGAAATCTCGAGAAAACCTCAAAACTGATTGCCCCCTGGAGTTCAGGCATTCATCACCGTTTAATACTAACTCGTATCCACTCATCAATGCTGAAACTAAATATTGTCTTCTACTGAAATAATCTAGCCAAATATCCTTGTAAGTGAGGTGCATTGCAAGTTCATTTGGTGGCGCATAAATTTCAGTATTACTAATCCACTCCAGTCCTTCATTGCGGAAATTGTCAAGGTAATTTCCGTTCAAATGAATCGTTAGGTTTTGTTTTGCTCTTGTCATTGCGACATATAGTTGCCGCTTGTCAGCATCAGTTGCGCAATTAACATTTTCGAGCATCAGAAATACATTGTCGAATTCCTTACCTTTTGCCTTATGTATTGTTGAAACAAAAATGGTTTCTCCCTGTCCGTCTGGCAGGCGGGCGTTTTCGCTGAAGAAGTCCTCAATTTTGGATTCTCTAATAAAAACCTCTAAATCAGATTTGTATTTTTTCTTCGGATTCGTTGCTTCAAAATCTTTAATAATGTTGATGCATATATCGAGTTTATTACTGTTACGGTATTTATTTACTAGTTTTTGTTTTGCATTGATCCATAATGCATCACTAATGATGAATATGTCATCTGATAAATTCAGGTGACTTAAAAAGAAACGGACTTCACACAGGTTGTATAAACTGAACCCGTCATTTGTCTGAATCAACTTTGCCTGCATTTGGTTTTTCAAGAGAATCCCTGTTATTTGCAATGCTTGTTCATTTGTTTTTGCCAGGACACAGGTTGTTCCAATGAGTTCAGATGAAAGGATGTCAGATACCAATGGTACTATGAGATTATTTCCTTGATAGCGAATCACCTTTATCTTCCCATCGTCTGATTGTGTTGCAATTATGGGGGTTTCTTTTAACCGTTTGTGAATCGTCTTGACAAATTCATTTGTGAATTCTACTAAATTGTTTTTGCTCCGATAATTCTCAATTAACTCATGTTTGCTTGCTTCCTTTTCTTCAATAAATTGAACTAAATGTTTTGCACTTGCTCCTCTAAATTCATATATATTCTGGTCATCATCCCCAACTGCAATCACCCGCATTTCTTCGTTTTGTTCCATCAACGCATTAATCAAAGCAAATTCATCCGCATCCATGTCTTGTGCTTCATCAATCACTAAAACAGTTTTGGTGATTCTGTTTGCTTCTACTTCTCCATTTTTAATTTTTTCAATTGTCATTTGGAGAATCACGTCTGATTTCTCTAAACTCCCAACCTTGCCTAATAAATCAAAACAATAGGAATGAAAGGTTTTAATCTCAATGTAATTAGCAGCATTTCCAATGAGAGCAAGTAGCCTTTTTTTGAATTCTGTCGCTGCTGCTCGCGAAAAGGTTACCATTAAAAGTTGTTCATGTTTTACGTCTTCCATCAGGAGCAAAGAAGCCAATTTATGAACCAGAACTCTTGTCTTTCCACTTCCAGGCCCTGCAGCAACGACAATGTATTTGGTTTCATTGTCTTTTATGATTTGTAATTGTGCTGGGGAAAGCTCCCCAAATAACTGTTTGAACTTAGAGGGAGTCATTTTGAGTCTAAGGTCGTCCAGTTTACTTCCCGGAAAATATTTTTTAAGAAAGGAGTTATAGTTCAATTGAAAATAATCTTCTACAAATTGCAAGGCTCCTTTGTAGTCATCTATCATTTTTTTAGCATACTCACCTGCAATGTGAATTTGCTGAACCTTGTTTTCGTAAAACTGATTTAGCTTTTGGTAATCTTCATTCTTATACCTTTTCTTATTGTCTTGTTCTATTCGGTCAATCGTTAAACGATTGTAAACAACTAAAAATCCTCCTTCAATTTTGATTGCTTCAATTCTTGAAAGATAGAAGAGGGCGTCTTCAATATCATCAATTGTGATTTGAATTTCGAATAGCTTCGGTTTCTTTTCATACTCGTCTTTCAATTCGTGAACCGAAAATTTAACCAATACTTCTTCTTTTCCGATCCAATAGCTATCGGATTCATCATCAGCATTGATGTTGCTTTTGTCATACAGGAATCCCACAATGAAGCTTGCAAGTTCATGTCGCTTTTCTAATTTTTTCTTTAATTTTTCTTGTGGCTGGTTAGCCAGAACAACTACATGATTTTTGGAGTATTCCTGATTGTGACGTTTGATCCAATTTTTTATAGCCCAAAAATTGATAATGGTTTTTAACTTGTTCGGGTTAACATTTTTGCACCCATTTTCTTCGGCTTGTTCATTCAGTTCTTTTATGTGGTACGTTTTTTCTTTTTGGTTAAATATTGGCAGAAGAAAATTTTCAAGCTTACTAAAGGATTGAACAATATCTAATGACCGGTTTTTATTTTCTCCCTTTTTGATGAATGCTGTTAAATCTTTTGCATCAGCTAATATTTTTTCTTCCCGAAGCAGGTTAATAATGTTGATTACTTCTGATTTTACAATTCCCAAATGGTCTGAAATGTAGTCTATTCGTGATTCTGCTGCTTCATCATTTGATTGTTTCCGGCTTTTACTTGAAAAAAGTTTCTTAATAATCCGGACTCCCTTTTCTTTTTGTTTTTCTTCAAATTTTTGTGACGCATTGATTCTATCAATAGCCTCTTGGGCATTTTTAGCCAAAATACTGTTTGCAAAAATGCGAGGCATATTTTGCCCTCTTTTCAAGTAACCTGCATCTTCCAAAGCTGCTATTGCAGTTGTAACTCTGGTTTCTATTTCAACAACATTATCATCCCAACCAGCTTTACGTGCAATTTCCAATGCAGAATTTGATACCGATGAACGAAATCTTGTTATACCTTTTATTGCTACCCAAATCTGTTGAATTTCTTTAATGCTCAACTTGGTCTGATTGAGTAATATAAAATGTTTGCCAAGGTCTTCCTCATTAAACAGTACGTAACACTCTGCGGTAATCTTCTCGTCTCGACCCGCTCTACCAGCTTCCTGTATATAGTTTTCAAGCGAATCTGATATTTCATAATGAATTACCATCCCTACATCTTTCTTGTCAACACCCATTCCAAAAGCGGATGTGGCAACCATTATGGGCACTTCACCTGAGATAAATGCGTTTTGATTGGCTGTTTTCTCTTGTGCATCCATTTTGCCGTGGTATGGTTTTGCATTGAAACCATCTTTCGTTAATCTTTCTGCAAGAACGTATGCCTTTCGAGTTCTGGAAACGTAAATGATAGTTGGGCAATTTTTCTCTTCAATTAAATCGCGCACCGAATTGTACTTTTCCTCATCATCTTCTTTTGGAAGTACTTTGTATTCAAGATTTGTTCTTGATGCTTTTGAAGTGAATAGTTCTAATTCAATAGAGAGTTTTTCTTTAAAATAATCTCGAATATCTTCAATCACCTTTTGTTTCGCTGTTGCGGTAAAACAGGATATTGGAATTCCTTCCTCAAGATTCTTCTTCTCTTGAATTGATTTGAGAAAATCTCCGATGTATAAATAGTCGACTCTAAAATCTTGCCCCCAAGAAGAAAAGCAGTGAGCCTCATCAATTACAAATCGTACAATTTTTCTTCCAAGTATCAAACGTTCAATAGTTTTTGAACGCAATGATTCGGGTGAGATGTATAGAATTGACGCTGACCCATCTCCGACTCTTTCAATGGATTTTGCTCTTTCAATAGGGTCAAGCATTCCGTTTATCGTTACCGCATCAGTGATTCCAACTTTTTCCAGATTGTCAACCTGATCTTTCATTAAAGATTGCAAGGGAGAAATTACAACTGTGAGCCCCTTTGCATTTTCGCCACTCATCAATGCAGGAACCTGAAAAGTGATTGATTTGCCTCCGCCAGTTGGGAACACAGCTAAGAGGGACTTATTATCCATTGCTGCTTTTACAGCATTTTCTTGAAGTGGTTCTCCTGCATATGTTTTGTAAGAATCAAATCCGAAATACTTCTTTAGCCCTCTGTGAATATCCAAAGCTTGGTCGCAATAAATGCATCCACTTAAACATGGTTTGTTTCTTAGTGAAAACATTACACGTTCTACATTCGGGTAATTTTTTAATACCCAAGGAGGTGTAATTGAATACCTGTTTCTGCAATTAATCAGCACAAGGCAATATGCCAGTTCAATTGGTTGTTCTGAAATTATTTTTGAGAGATTGGAGTACTCACAAATTTCAGCGTGAAATTCTTTACGAATTAATTCTTCAAGATTCAAGCCATTGCTTTTGTAATTGACAAACTGGAAAAAGGCTTTAAATTCCTTTTTGTCATTCAGCAATGAATAGAGGATTTGTTTTAGGCTGTCCTTGGTTTGATTAAAAGCTGCAACTTCATCATAGAGAAGGTCTTTTGCTTTTATTGAATCATTTAATGGATTATTTATGTCTTCGGTTTGTAGCTTATCATCTTTTAGCAAAGCGTGATATGGATTGCTTGGGAAAAGTAATGGTGATAGAAAAAGAGTGTCGATAACATTGGTTGGATTGATGCCAGCATCTACAATTGCATTTTGAATGTACTTGAGGTCATGGTTAATAATATTATGCCCACAAATAAATTGAGTACCTTTGAGAAAATCAATAAAGTCTGCTATTGAGTTCGAATGGAACTGACTGCCATTATCTCCAACACCTCCAATATCAAGGATTTTTCTGCTTTTCGGCTCTATTTCTGTATCTATGAAGACTATCGAATTCATTTTACAGTTTTAATTTCTTCAAATTCCTCATCGTTTCTCTTTCCACTTGTTCAAAATCCGGCAGGTCGTGAATTTGCTCACTCATAGATTTTTGCCAACGGCCTTTGTATTGCGGCATTCGTTGTTCAGGTTTAGCATGAAAATCATCAGGATTTAATGCTTGTTGGGCAATGCCTTGCAATATCCATGAAAGGATATAGTCCTTCTCTATTTGCTGATCCCGCACACCAACCTCACGTGCTTTCTGTTGTATTTCACCGGGCTTAATCATGTGTAGATGGCTGATTTTATGGTTTCAATTTCTAAGTTTTGTTGAATACTCCAACGGCTTATCATCTTGCCGGATTTAGGCAATTCAGTGTCCAAAACAATGTATGAGGCCGTCTTTGATTCTTGAAGTTTATTGATAATGCCAGTTTTTAATTCTAATGTTTCGAGTAAAAAACCCAGCCGTTTTATAACCGCCTGTGACTTGAACTTTTCTGCATACTCCAGCAGTTTTTTGTAATTGATTTTATCTCGGGAGGTGTATAATGCTCGGGCAATTTCAACTATGCCACCGGCATAATCCGGTTTGAACAAGCAATCAATTAATGTTTTTTCAAGGTCTGAGCAAAGAACTTTGTGAAAGCTGTCAATCCAAATTTTCTTAGCTCCAAAGAAGTGCTTTTCATTATGATAAATAAACTGGAATGGGACTTTCTTTATCTTTATTGCGGAAGGTCTGATTTGTTTTGACACAACAATTTGCTCTTTTAAAGAAGGCTGAGTGATCAGATTGTGAAGTTGAAGTGCCGAGTAATATCCAATATAATGCTTGGCCTCCTTTACTAGGTGTTCTGCTAGCAAATGCCACTCAGGCATCACTTCCTTAAAAGAAATTAAAAATCTCATCAATAAGATTTTATTTTGTAAAAATCGTCTGTTTTCTTACAGGCACTAAGTAACTTCAGCACTGTGTTTTCTGCTGTAGAATTAAATAACTCGAATGCCTCAGTATGCTCAAAGCACGATTGGTTTCTTGAATTGAAGTAATTCAGAACAGCTCCTGATTGATCTAATACGTTTTTTTTATCATATCTGATTGATGACATTGAAAGTCATTATAATGATACGAATAATAACTATACGATCAATGTAAAAGTGGTGTTTTATTGGTTAAACCCGGATTATGCATTAGAGAATCGTTATGAGTAGTAAAGGAGCAATAAAT
>CAZZIS010000111.1:0-6467 GCA_964654445.1 uncultured Thioalkalispiraceae bacterium | reverse complement strand
GCGAACGAAGCTGCGTATTGTCCTTGAGAGGACACAAGCTGTCAACACAGAAACACATTTATTCCCTTAAAATTCCACAACCTGCGTAACTTATTTCAAGTTGCTCTAAATCACCGCAGAATTCTAAAAACAATAAAAAAACCCGGGGATTTTATCCTCGGGTTTATATTTTTCAGGCTCAAAATGAACACTTATCAATCCAAGCCTTAAATATGGTGCCGGCACCAAGAGTCGAACTCGGGACCTACTGATTACAAGTCAGTTGCTCTACCAACTGAGCTATGCCGGCAATTACTCTTTCAATGCTATATTACTACCCGCATCTCAAACAGTGCGGCGCATTTTAGAGATATGACGCAAACAAATCAAGCCAAATTAACCCGCAAAACAGCTAATTTCAACCTTCGAGCATTTATTTACAACTTCTTTCAATTATTGAAACCTGGGGGTACTGTTTTTTAATCATGTTGATGATTAAATCATCGGGCTGTATCTTTAATTCTTTATGCCAGTTCAGCCAATACACTTTCCGTGGCAATGCCACACTCTCCATCCGGGGAATAAATCCCAGACGGATCATTTCATCAACCCGTCTTCTCGCTAGATTTTTCTGCGAATAGACTCCAAGAGAAACTGCATTTTCGTGAGCGCCTGTTGCTACCAGAAAATAATCCTTAATCTTGAGCTTTTTCAACTTATCGATGTGTTTGTTGGCCTCTTTTCGCGAATCGCTCGCGGGTAAGATTACCCAGTAGCCACGACGACTGGTATCCCGCAGGCGAAGTTGCTTTGTTTCAAAATCATTTTCCCGTAACAAAGCCTGCACCTTTTCTGACTTTGATTTTTTTGTAAAAGGCCCAAGGCTGTTACATAACTGACCCACTACTGATGATTTTAATTTCTTCTGTTGTTGCTGAAACTCACTCAGTAATACCAACTGACTTTCATTATTTATTTCCAGGATATCAACTGCACCATCCTCTCGCACATCCAGTCCACGAAAATGCCATGCTGCAAAGCCAATATTACAAATAAGTAAAAAATAGATAAGCCATTTCATAAAAAACTAATCCTGATTATGCTTCTGAATTTCAGCTAAACCGCGCAATACTATATCCGGCTTAATAATGCATTTGAATGATAGTAATTTTGCAATTAAGTTTGCATCACCACCGGTTAAATAACATTCGAGTTTTTTTTCCTGTTTTGATTCTTTTTCATAAACAGCTTCTATTAATTTCACCACCGATAAATAAATACCCGCAGTAATACATTCAACTGTAGAATTTGCTGGCGAAAAAGAATGCGTTGAATTTTGTTCTGCATCGACGTTTATTTGAGCCGTCTGCAAACCTAAACTTTGCTTCATCATTTTTAGGCCTGGCGTAATATACCCCCCGATATGCTGTCCGGATTCATTAACCATATCAATAGTAAGAGCGCTACCGGCATCAACAATAATAAAAGCAGAATCTGTCGAATGAAAAACACCAATCATTGCACACCAACGATCGCTACCTAAATCAGATGGTTTGTCATAGGCATTAGTTAAACCATAACCTTCTTTTAAAGAAGTCACTCTTTGTACTTCTTTGCCCCAAAGTTCATTGCATGCTTTCACTAAAGCTTGCCAAATAGCATCTGCAGCAACACAACTCGCAATAACATTTATTGGTTTTTCAATGTGCTTCCACTGCTCAATAATAAAGTCTGCTGTCATATTTTCAGGATACGGCAAAGACATACTTTCAGATAAATCATCAGAATTTGATAAAGCCCACTTTATGGCACTATTTCCAGCATCAATACATAAAATATTATTAGCCACGTCGAATACTCACTTCACCCGAATGACAAAGAATCTCTTTACCCTCATGACTCACTCTTAAAGCCCCGTCATGATTAATACCCAAAGCCTTTCCAGTTAATATTTTATCTGCAAAAGTGACTTCAATATTCTGACCTTTTAACACATCCATTTCCTGCCATTCATCGAGTAATTTATGTTGTTCATTTGGTATTTCATTTAAAACGTCAAATAAAGCATTAATCACAAAAGATGTGAACTCATTACGATCAATTTTTAATCCTAATATTGTTTCAAGATCGACCCAGGGCTGATCAATATCTTTAACATCAGGAGGCATGCTCAAATTAAGTCCCACACCTATAACCACTGCACTAGGACCAGAAAGTTCACCACGCATTTCTAATAAAATACCGGCTAACTTTTTATTTTGCCAATATATATCATTTGGCCATTTTACTCCTGCATCTTTAACCCCTGCCTTGTTTAAGGCACGTACAATAGCCACCGCGATATATAAACTCAAACAACCTAATTGTGTTGCTCCATACTGAAAGCGCCATAATAAAGAAAGCATTAAATTTCTGCCAAAAGGTGAAATCCATTCTCTGCCTCGACGACCTTGTCCTTTAGATTGTTGTTCAGCTAAAACCAGGTAACCACTTGCTGCACCATCAATACTTTTATTATTTAAGTAACTATTAGTTGAATCAATATCAAAGAAAACCTCAAACTTATTTATCTGCTTAAGTGTCTTGTTAGATAAGTTATTAGAAATTCTTTCTTTGTCTAAAAGATTTAGCGGTTGCTGTAAACGATAACCCTTTCCTTTAACCGCAAATACGCTTAAAGAATAACTAAGTTCAAGCTTTTGCATAACTTTCCAGATAGCCGCACGACTTACACCAAGCAAGTGACCAAGTTCTTCACCTGAATGATATTTTCCATCCGACAATATTATTAAAAGAGATTGAATCGTAACCATTAAAAGAACATACCGCGTCTGAACAAATAGAACCAAACATAAAATTATACACACTAAAAATATATTGATTTAAATTAATTTGCTTTATGTTCTAAAGTTTTTTCACTACAAAGGCGATAACTTATTATAACTAGTCAATTTTTTCATCAATATCATGGATATTTACCTTGTTAAATACATGATTTTTGTAAGATAAATAACAAAGGGAAGTTAATTATGAAGTCTTTTTTTACTCCAGCCATGATAATAATGGGGAAAATGAAGTATCCGGTTAAATTTGGGCTTATCTTTGGCATTGTACTGATTCCACTTATTGTTCTCTCCTACAATGTGATTCACATAATCACAGAAGAAATAAATTTTGTTGAAAAAGAAGAGCTGGGAATTAAGTATATACAGGCAGCCCGTTTACCCATGCAATATATACAACAGCACCGGGGAATGACAGCGGCCTATTTAAATGGTAGCTCTGAATTTAAGTCCCGCATCATAAGTAAACGTCAGGAGGTCGATAAATATTTTATACAATTACAAAATGCAGATAATGAACTCGGAGACACATTAAAATTAAAAGGCTCGACAAGCCGGTTAATAGAGCAATGGCAAAGCATTAAAAGCAATTCAATGAATCAAAAAACGGCTGTCGCTATCAAACATCACTCAAAACTTGTCGCAGATATACTTTTATTAATGGTGAAAGCAGCGGATAACTCCGGTATCACACTCGATCCAAACCTGGATACGTCTTATATGGGGGCATCACTGGTTTCTATTTTACCTAACCTGATGGAAAACATGGGGCAAGCACGCGCTGTAGGTTCTGCTGTAGCGGCTAAAGGTGAGTTCACTGAAAAAACTTTTGTTCGTTTATCCATACTGGTAAATAGTATTAACACCCTTGCATCCCGGCTTGAAGCAGGTCTGGCTTCTACTGTTAATGCAAATGACAACATCAAGCGTGCACTAGGTTCCATAATTGATGGTAATAACAAGGCCGTTGCTGACATGAAGAACCTGCTCATAAATGACCTTCTGAAACCAAAAAAAATAACCATTTCCGGTGACAAGGTATTTAATACAGCAACTCAGGCTATTAACGGTTCCTATAAACTATTTGATGTCATGGCACCAGCACTTACCAGGATTTTTGATGAACGTATTTCTGAAGATGTAAATAAAGAAATTGTCGAAATGAGCATCGTAGTTATTGTTCTGTTTATTGTTTTTTATCTATCTGTCGGTTTATATATGTCCATTATGAATAACCTTGATCGTGTCGGTAACGCCACACAAAAAATGTCAAATGGTGAATTGAATACACGTTTACAATTAAAAGGAAACGATGAGATGCAACTTATCGCAACCGACTTTAACTCGATGGCTGAAAAGTTTGAAGCTTTAGTGCAACAAATAATAAGCGCCACCTCACAACTCGCAGCTGCATCTGAAGAAGTTGCTGTCATTTCACAACAAAGTGCTACCAATCTGAATAATCAACGCTCAGAAATTGAGCAAGTTGCAACGGCAATGAATGAAATGTCAGCAACAGTTCAGGAAGTCTCCCGAAGTGCCGATGATGCTTCCGGTGCAGCCGCGAATGCTGACAATGAAGCTAAAGCAGGAAACTCAATTGTACAACAGGCATCTCACTCTATTGATGAACTCGCTAATGAAGTGGAAAATGCAGCGGCTGTAATTCAACAGTTAGCCAGTGATAGTGATGCTATTGGAGCAGTATTGGATGTAATTAAGGGTATTGCCGAACAAACAAACCTGCTTGCATTAAATGCCGCAATTGAAGCAGCACGCGCAGGTGAACAAGGCAGAGGATTTGCTGTTGTCGCCGATGAAGTCAGAACTTTAGCAGGCAGGACCCAGGAGTCAACTCAGGAAATTGAGTCAATGATTGATAAATTACAATCAGGTGCAAAAAATGCTGTAACAGCAATGGATGCAGGACAGGAGAAAGCCTCTGTTGGTGTAGAACAAACCAAACAGGCGGGTGAAGCACTTGCCGCCATTACCCGTGCCGTTACCACGATTAATGAAATGAATACTCACATTGCCAGTGCAGCAGAAGAACAAGCTGCCACCACTGAAGAAATGAATAAAAATATTATTAATATTAATCAGCTTGCAGATGAAACCTCGAACAGTGCAGAACAAAGCATGAGTGCAAGTGGAGAACTTTCCAAACTTGCTGCAGATTTACAAAGCCTTGTAGGTCAATTTAAAATAGGATAAAAAAATTGTTTTAACACGATTAAATTTATAGCCCTGAAATATTTTTAATTATCGATTTAATATTGATATTATGAGCATGAGGTTCAAGAATCTTTACAATTTCAACTTTCGTTCCGCTACTTTTTTGCCAGACATCACTGGATAGATTTAACATTTTAATCTCTTCATAAGGTTCTTTTTTTCTATTAAGGACTAAACCAACAATGGGTTTTAGCCGGTTAGTTTCATTTAACTTAACAACAACCCCTGTATGCCCGGTATTTAATTCAACAACACTACCAACCGGATATATACCAATGCATTTTATAAACCCTTCAACCAGTTCCTGATCCAGTTGCGCAGGTGCCATATTATATAATTCACTTAAGGCATGCTGTGGTTGAAAAGCATCGTGATAACAACGGTCACTGGTCATGGCATCAAATACATCTATGATAGAAACAATTCGGGTTAACCTGGATATCTCATCGCCATGTCGACCATTTGGGTAACCTTTACCATTTAACCGTTCATGATGATTAAGAATGATCTGAAGAGATTCTTTTGGAATTTTTTCATTTCCTTCCAGACTGGCATAACCGAGAAAAGCATGAGCTTTCATCAGCATAAATTCATTTTCTGTTAATGCACCCGGCTTTTTTAAAATATCATCCGGTATTTTACTTTTCCCTATATCAAGTAATAACGCCCCAATACCTAATGTATTCAGTTCTGATTCAGATAAGGCAATCGTACGACCAAATGTAAGAGATAAAATACAAACGTTAACAGAATGAATTGCGGTGTATTCATCTTTGTCTTTTAAGTGGCTTAACCAAATCATGGTATCCGGATTTGTGATAATCGTTTCAACAAGCTCACTGACTACGATTTTAACCGAGTCAATATCCAGCTGACCGCCCTTGTTTAAGGTTTTAAAAATTCCATCAACATAGTCACAGGTTCTTTCATGTAACTGTTTACCTTTTCTAATCGTTTCCTCAGCACTTTCATCATGCAGATCTTTTACATTTAAAATAACCGTATCGACAAATTCAAGGCCTTTATTTTTATCGTCTGACTGTTCAGTATGGAGTAAAGAATTTTTGTGACCGGCTGATTTTTCAGTATCAACATAAACAAAATTACATTCACTTTGCAGTTCGGCAATCATCTTGTCAGATGTAATTTCAAAACCCTGAAACATGAATGATGACTCAATCCAGGGACGATCAAGATCAGAAACATGCATGCCAATTTTTAACTCACTCACATCTTTTTTTATTTTCATTTCAATTATTGATGCCCAAATTAAACCCGGCTATCCCCTTAATGACACTATAGTCGATACCAATATACCTTATTTTGTTCGGCAACAAATGCTTACATATCATTAACATCCCGGTACAAACGGCCAACTACCCTAATTAAATATTCCAGGCATAAAAAATC
>CAZZIS010000110.1:0-6902 GCA_964654445.1 uncultured Thioalkalispiraceae bacterium | reverse complement strand
TTTTATTGATTCTAATTTAGTGAAGGCGATGATCGGCGATACACCTGCTACAGTGACTGCGGGGGCTGCCGAACATGTGGATATTGCTTTACCTCAACACATTGTACAACTGGTACCTTCAAATCTTTTTAAATCACTTATTGACAAAGACATGTTAGCCATTGTGATCTATGCCATTTTTATCGGGGTGGCGATGCTTGCATTAGAAAAACGTCAAAGCAAACTAATTTTAGATTTGGTATCTAGTATTCAGGCTGTCACCTTGAAAATTGTTAATTGGGCAATGATCATTGCACCACTTGCAGTGTTTGGTTTACTTTGCGACGTTACTATTCGGATTGGTATAAATGCCGTACTAGGCATGTCGGTCTATGTGGTAACAGTAATACTGGGACTACTGTTATTGTTAGCAGTTTATGTTTTAATTGTTAAGCTTGTCTCTGGAAAAAGTCCTAAAGAATTCCTAAGCGCGATTCGCGAAGCTCAATTACTTGCATTTTCAACCTCGAGTTCTGCTGCTGTTATGCCCTTATCCATGAAAACAGCTCACGAAAAGCTGGGCGTGCGTAAATCAATTGCACAGTTTATTGTTCCATTAGGTGCAACGGTGAATATGGATGGCACAGCACTCTATCAAGTTATTGCTGCAGTTTTTTTAACCCAGGTTTTCGGTATCGATCTTACTATGAGTGATTTATTGTTACTTACTGCAACCACCATTGGTGCTTCTATAGGTTCTCCAAGTACACCCGGTGTGGGTATTGTTATTCTTGCGACAATTTTACAAGGCATAGGAGTACCTGCCTCTGGTATCGCACTCATCCTGGGTGTTGATCGGATTCTTGATATGTGCAGAACGACAGTTAATGTTAGCGGTGATTTAACTGCATGCATAGTAATGGATCATTGGATAGGTGAAGAAATTTCTCCAGCAAAGACACCTCAACCTTTACCTGAGGTAACTTAACAATGAATTTATACAAATTAAATAACAGACACTCAGAAAAAATTAATCTTTGCTTCATACTTTTTCTTATTCTATGCGTAAGCAGTACTAATGAGGTAAATGCTTTTGATGGTGGGATGAAAACAATAAAGGAAGAATACTGGAGCATTCAACTGGAAAATGATTTTTTTTCTCAGTCTGGTGATCGTTATTACACCCATGGAACAGAATTATCACGTACACTAATGGGACATCGTGAACAATGGCTTGAAGATGTAGCAGAATTCCTTTGGGCCTTCGATACTGATGGAGTAGTTAATGGTGTTAACTATAGATTAGGACAAAAAATATTTACACCGGATAATACTGACACATCATCAATTGTCATTGATGATCGACCTTATGCGGGCTATTTGTATCTTAGTGCAGCAATGCTCTCGAGCGTCTCAAAGAAAAACAACATTGATACAGGAAATATAGTTGAAGTCACTTTAGGTATCGTTGGTCCAAGTGCTCAGGCAGAATACGTACAAACTGGTTTTCATAATTTAATGGGCATTTCCAGCCCTAAAGGATGGGACAACCAATTAGATGACGAATTAGCTTTAGGTGTTTCATACACTCGATTTTGGCGGCAAGTAAATTCAATTGGTTCTTTTAATTTTGGTATGACACCGCATATCAACTTTGTATTGGGTAATGTATATACTTACGCAGCAACAGGCGTCATGTTTCGTTTTGGAACACACCTTGATAGTGATTTAGCGCCACCGAATATTCGACCGGGGTTTCCAGGCTTGTCATTATTTGGGACTAAGAGTCAAAACAGCTGGTACTTTTTTTCCGGTATTGAAGGACGTGCAGTTGTTAGAAATATTTTCCTTGACGGAAACTCATTTAATGATAGCCACAGTGTAGATAAAGAACCTTTAGTAGGGGATCTTCAATATGGAATTGTTTACCAGGCAGGTAGCCTGCGTTTTTCCATAAGCAATATGATTAGAACCAAAGAATATAAAACTCAGAAAGATGAAACGAATTTTGGAGCAATTAATATTTCTTATGAACTAAAAATTTGAATTCTTGTATTTCGTTATGTTTCGAACATGAATGAAGTAGGAGCACCATATAAATATTACTATAGAATTTTCACTTACAGTTCTTTATTAAATCATGTATAAATAACTTAACATTTCATCATTGATAGATATATTAGAGTGGCAACACATACATTCTTTCTTTACCTGCTCACCATATTATTAGCTGCTCGAATTATGGCGGAAATTGCTGTTCGGCTGAGATTTCCTTCAGTGATCGGTGAATTAATGGCAGGAGTCATCCTTGGTCCAAGTCTGTTAGGCTGGTTAGAACCTAACGAGGTTTTAAAATTACTGGCCGAAATCGGCATCATTCTTCTATTATTCCAGGTTGGTTTGGAAACCGATGTCAGACGTCTTGTAAATACAGGTAAACAATCTTTTATTGTAGCTATCGGCGGATTTTTTATTCCATTTGCCCTGGGTTTCAGTCTCGGATATTGGCTGTTTAATTTGTCACTACTGGTATCTCTTTTTATTGGTGGCACATTAACTGCGACCAGCATCGGCATTACTATTAGAGTGTTATCTGACCTTAAACGGCAACAGGAAAAAGAAGGACAAATTGTTTTAGGTGCAGCAGTACTGGATGACATAATGGGTGTTGTACTATTAGCACTGCTGTATGAATTTTCCATTGGCGGTGGCATCAGTATGGTAAATGCCAGTAAAGTTTTAATTTTTGTTGGTGCTTTTTTTGTTTTAGCGCCACTCGCGGCAAAAGTGATTTCGATTCTAATTCATCGATATGATGCCATCAGTGAAATACCTGGATTGATACCCACCACGATTGTGTCTCTTGTTTTGTTCTTTGCCTGGCTAGCTCATGAAGTCGGTGCACCCGAATTACTAGGGGGATTTGCTGCAGGACTTGCTCTGTCGAGACGTTTTTTTCTCCCCTTTGGTATCGCCCTGAGTACCGATAAAAATTTTTCCCAACGAATTGACGATCAAATGCGTCCTATTATTCATTTGTTTACCCCCATCTTTTTTGTCATGGTGGGTTTATCATTAAACCTCAGGGAAATTGACTGGTCATCCCCCTTTATCTGGAGCTTCTCTATACTGTTTTTTACTATCGCCGTGTTAGGCAAATTTTCAGGGGCTTTACTTATAAACGAATCATGGAAAATGCGAATAATGGTTGGGCTTGCAATGGTACCCCGTGGTGAAGTTGGATTAATATTTGCTGAACTTGGACGTGTAAGCGGTATCTTTAATAACGAACTCTATGCAGGCATGGTCATCGTTATTGCACTGACCACCATATTGCCACCTCTTATTATGAAGTGGTCTTATACACACTACGGCAAGCCATAACTATAATTCAACAACATTAAGAAATATAATATTTAACAAAGTGGGAATAATTTTTTTCATTTTTATTTACGCCAGTTTGATGTATTTAATTATGTAAACTAAATATGGCAGCTTATAAATAAAGAACAACATCAAGAGATAAAGATACTGCAGGTAATATAAAGCAGTTAATAAAAATAAAATGGGATTTTACAACTATGCAAACGATGGTAGGTTGGGTACTTTGGGCAAAATAAATTCTTCCGGATAATCTACCCGAACCAGGTACAAACCATGAGGAGCAGCAGTAATACCACCCAGAGTACGATCTTTTAATTCTAATACTTCTTTAGCCCATCCAGGTTCCTGCTCACCTGCACCTATGGTCATTAATACACCCGCCATGTTTCTTACCATGTGATGTAAAAAAGCATTTGCTTCAATATCCAGAAAAATAAAATTTCCCTGACGTGTGATATCAAACTGATGAAGAGTACGAATGGGTGACTTTGCCTGACAACCTAAAGCTCGGTAAGAGGAGAAGTCATGTTCACCAATTAGATGATTAGCCGCTTGTTGCATGCGTTGTTCATCCAGCTTCCGATAATCCCACGTAACCAGACCATTTAGATAAGACGGCCTGGTATTTCGTGAAAAAATAACATAACGATAAGCACGGCGAAAGGCTTTAAAACGTGCATGAAATTCATCACTAATTTCCTGGGCCCATAAGATAGTTACAGCATCAGGTAAGTTAGCATTAACTCCTTTTACCCATTGATAGGGTTCACGTGTTACTTCAGTATCAAAATGAATAATTTGTTCGGTGGCATGTACACCCGTATCAGTTCGACCAGCACATACAACACGCACAAAATGGTTAGCAACTTTACTTAATGCTTTTTCAACAGCTTCTTGCACAGAAGGTGAATGTTCCTGAAACTGCCATCCACAAAATGCACGGCCATCGTATTCTATGCCTAAAGCAATTCTCATATTGCTGTTCTCATAGTCCGGTTCTCATAATTTATATACTTTACTTACTTACCTAAATGTAGAAACAAGAAAGCCACACCAATTGTGGTGTGGCCTTAATAAAGTTGGAAGTTTTTAAGATTAAAAACTTAATCAACTTGATGGAACTTTACGCAATCTGTCCCAATAACGACTGCGCTTCTTCTTTTTGTGTACTGCTTCCCTCGTCCATTACCTCGTCCAGAATACTACGTGCACCTTCCGGATCACCCATATCAATATAGGCTTTTGCGAGATCAAGTTTTGTTCCTACTTCATCACCACCAGCAATATCCGCATCAGCGGTATCTGAAGCATCTAGATTTAAATCTAAACCTGCGTCGGCAGTTTCATCTCCACCAATATCGAGATTGAAATCCAAACCAGCATCTTCCGTAGAATCTGTTGTTCCCAAATCAAGATTAAGATCTAAATCTGCAGCAGCCTCATCACCACCGATATCCAGATTAAAGTCAAGACCGGCATCTTCAGTTACAGATTCTTCAGCAGTGTCTGTCGTCCCCATATCCAGATTAAAATCAAGATCAGCCGCTGGTTCTTCAGTAGCAGTTTCATCACCACCAATATCAAGATTAAAATCCATATCCGCAGCTTCAGGTTCAGCTGCTGTGCTTTCACCTAAATCAAGGTTAAAGTCCATATCATCAGCAGATGTATCTGCTGAACCACTTAAATCAGCTGCTGCAAAAACACCTGTTTCTAAACCGATATCCATAACCTGGCTATCTGTCATACCCATACCAAGATCATCAATCGCCGCTACTTCACTTGTAACAGGAATATCTGATACTGCACTACCCTGATTAAACAAAGGGTTTTCCGGTGCAATCTCGGTGCCCATGCTAACAACTTTTGCCCATAACGGATTTTCTGCTTCATTACCACCAAGGCTGGCGTAAAAGTCTTCTGCTGAAGATTCAAAGGCAGCTTTATTTTGAGTTGCATGATACAACTCAAGTAACTTGGCACGAAGTTCCATACGATTTGGTTCATTTTGAACCGCTTCATTAAGTCGTTCTTCTGCAGCTTCATAACGGCCATATGCCATAAAGACATCGGCTTCAGTTAAGGGATCAACTTCACTGTCATCCGCTTCAATCGCACTTGCGCCACTCATGGCAAAGTCACTTAAAAATGAAGACTCTTCAGAAAATGTAGTTGAATCACCACTTACTGCACTAGCTGTATCTGCTGCTGCTGCACCGGTAAGAATACTTTCCTGAAAATTATCACGTTGACGACGGCGCTTAATGACAATCACAATAATAATTAATAAGAGTAATGCAATAGGAGCAGCAATAAAGAGTAAGTTATCACCACCCAGGCTAAATCCCGTTACTATTCCTCCAACCGAAGCAATAATGCCCATGACCGTATCCATAATACCTGATTCAGCATCAGTATCCCCTTGCTCAGCAATTTCTGCCGCAAGTTCAACCGGGGATTTTTCAGGTTTAGCATGTTCTGGAATAGGTTCTTTTACAGCTAGTTTATTAGGTTCTTCTGTTACAACCGGCTCTTCAACATCTGCAACAGAAGGCTTTTCTATAACAGGTTGTTCCTGAACAGGAACTTCTACTGGTTGTTGATTTAAACTGGACAACTGTTGTTGCAGTGCAGCCAGCTCATCATCTTTAACCGAGATTGAACGTTGTAAACGATTAAGCTCATCTTCAAGTGATTGAAGTTTGTCATTTAATGCGACATTACGTGTACGCATAGTACCCGCATCAGATTTAGCCTGACGTAATTGATCCTGCATTGTAGCCAAATCATTGCTTAGGTTTTCTTCATTAGCACCACCACCCGCTGTTAAGCTTTCGCCTTCGGGTGCTGATAAGGTTAACTCACCTGTGGTATCGGTAGCGGCAACATCATGATCTGCAACTTCTCCACCTGCCATAATAGGCTGTACACCCGCTGCTTCAGCAACTTGTTGGCGATAACTGTTCCATCTTTCAGTTTGTTCAATAAATGAGTTAGCCGCTTCTTTGCGTGACAATGAAGTCAATACTGATGGATCATCAATACGTAAAACATGACCGACTTTTAAACGATGAACATTGTTATCAATAAAAGCATCTGGATTACTTTGCAACAGTGCCATCATGACTTGATAAATACTAACGCTTTCATCACCTTGACGAAGTTTTTCGGCAATATTCCAAAGATTATCATTTGCTTTAGTAATACCGTAATCCAAATCACCCATTTCACCCTCAGCAACCAGAACTTCAACGGGTTCTTCATCAACAACAGATTCATCTGATTCGCTATAAGCCGTTAATGGAATACGTGGCCACAATTCATCAGAGGTATCTTCTTCAAAAATAGAATCTGGATCAAATGCTACCGGTGCTGATTCTTCTTCATATACAGGTTCAAGAGCAGGAGGAATATCAACAGAAGGTTCAACCATTTCGATAACCGGTTCAACTTCAATAACCGCTTCTGGTACAGGTGCCTCAACGACAGCTTCTACTGGTTCTGGCATGAACACAGGCATCGGTGCAGGTTCTGCAACC
>CAZZIS010000109.1:0-7120 GCA_964654445.1 uncultured Thioalkalispiraceae bacterium | reverse complement strand
TTAGTGCCGGTGAACAAAAATGGAACCGCCTGTCGGGACTGGTTATGTTTTTACCCCATGGACTGGAGGGTCAGGGCCCGGAACACTCTTCAGCAAGATTAGAACGTTACCTGCAACTTTGTGCACAACATAATATGCAAGTATGTATGCCAACGAATGCAGCGCAAATATTTCACCTGTTACGTCGTCAGATGCTAATGAAATGTCGTCGCCCATTAATTGTTATGACGCCAAAAAGTTTATTACGACATCCCGTTGCTGCAAGTGAACTTTCAGAATTAACTGACGGGCACTTTAAAATGGTTATTCCTGAAGTTGATGACCTTGAGGATGAAAAAGTTAAACGCGTCATCTTATGTAGTGGTAAGGTTTTTTATGATTTGCTGGAGAAACGTCATAAAGAAAAGCGTGATGATGTCGCCATTATAAGAATTGAACAACTGTACCCATTCCCCGATGAATTAACGCGTGAACAAACTAACCGTTATTCTAATGCAAATAAATTTATCTGGTGTCAGGAAGAACCTATGAATCAGGGTGCATGGTATTCAAGTCAACATCATGTACGTCGAGCAATAGGGAAAAGTGAACATTATCTTGAATATGTTGGACGACCATCGCTTGCTGCACCAGCTGTAGGATATATGTCATTACATAAAAAACAGTTAGAAGATTTATTATGTGAAGCATTGGGTTAAATTAAAAATAGTAATGATCTTTAAGTTATAAGGAATGACATTATGTCAACTGAAATTAAAGTACCTGTTTTCCCTGAGTCCGTTACTGATGGAACCTTAACCACATGGCATAAAAAACCAGGTGATCGGGTGGCTCATGGTGAAGTTATTGTCGATATAGAAACAGATAAGGTTATTTTTGAGGTGCCTAGTCTTGAGGATGGTGTTATTGATGACCTTTTGGTTGAAGAAGGTGAAATAGTTTTATCCGGTCAGGTTATTGCACACATCACTAAACAAACGGGAATAAAACAGCAAGCAGAATCAGTTATGGCTTCTGAAGCAGTAAAAGAAAACAAGGAGAATAGCGAAGAAGCCATCATTACACCTTCAGCTCAAAAAATGATCAATGAAAATAATTTAGAAGCAAAACAAATTATCGGCACAGGGAAAGGTGGGCGTGTATTAAAAGAAGATGTTATTTCATTCATTGAAAATAAATCAGATAAGCAGAAAGAAAAATCAGATTCAATTAGTCCAGTAGCTTTTGAAGGTGAAAGGATAGAAAAACGTGTACCTATGACACGATTACGGAAACGAATTGCTGAACGTTTGCTGCAAGCACAACAAACCGCTGCAATACTCACAACCATTAATGAAGTTAATATGCAGCCTGTTATGACGTTGAGGAAACTGTATCAGGATAAATTTGAAAAAACACATGGTGTCCGGCTGGGTTTTATGTCTTTTTTTGTCACTGCGGTTGTTGCAGCACTTAAACGTTTTCCCGGGGTGAACGCTTCTATTGACGGTGATGATATTGTTTATCACGGTTTTTTTGATATAGGTATTGCAGTGGGATCACCTCGTGGCCTGGTTGTTCCCATATTAAGAGATGCAGAACAACTCAGTGTTGCTCAAATAGAACAACAAATTAATTATTTTGGGCAACAAGCAAAAGAAGGCGCTTTAACGATTGAAGAAATTACCGGTGGTACTTTCAGCATTACTAATGGAGGTGTATTTGGTTCGTTACTCTCAACACCAATATTAAATCCTCCACAAAGTGGCATCCTGGGTATGCATAAAATACAACAACGTGCGATGGTTGAAGATAATGAGATTGTTATTCGGCCAATGATGTACCTGGCTTTTTCATATGACCATCGCATTATTGATGGCAAAGAAGCTGTCCAGTTTCTGGTGGCGATAAAAGAAATGATTGAAGATCCCGCAAGATTGATATTACAAATATAAAAGGCAATAACTTATGCAAACATATGATGTCATTGTGATCGGAGCCGGACCAGCAGGTTATGTTGCTGCAATACGTTGTGCCCAATTAGGCCTGAAAACGGCATGTATTGATGACTGGTTTGATAATGATGGTAAACCTTCATTAGGGGGAACTTGTCTTAATGTAGGATGTATTCCTTCCAAAGCATTGCTTGAATCATCTGAGTTATATGAAAAAGCCAGGCATCAGTTTAAAAATCACGGTATTAAAATAAAAAATTTATCGTTGGATTTGAAAAAGTTGATTAAACGTAAGGAGCAGGTAGTAAGAGAATTAACCGGTGGTATTGCTGCGCTGTTTGAGGCTAATGGTATTGCTTTACTATCAGGCCATGGAAAATTGTTAAAGGATAAGAAAGTTGAAGTGATACTTAAGGAAAATGGAAACAAGGATATAATTAAAGCGACGAATATTATTTTAGCACCGGGTTCATTGGCAAAAGCCTATCCAGATATACCGTATACCGATGATTTAATTGTCGATTCAACCGCTGCTCTGGATTTTGATTCAGTACCCGACTCGATAGCAGTACTGGGAGCCGGGGTTATTGGTCTTGAACTGGGAAGTGTCTGGCGTCGCCTTGGTTCAAAAGTGAGTTTATTCAAATCAAGCAAGACATTATTGCCTGCTGCGGATGAACAAATAATGAAACAAACATCCACTTTATTTCAAAAGCAGGGGCTTGATTTTCGTTTTGCTACAACTATTACAGGTTATGAAATCAGGAATAACCAGGTTTGTTTATTTTATGTGAATGAGAAAGGTAAACATGAAGAATGTTTTGATAAGATCATTGTAGCTATTGGACGAGAACCAAATAGTCAAAATATTATTGCAGCAGATGCAGGTATAAAACTGGATGAGAAAGGTTTTATTGAAGTTAATAAACAGTGTGAAACCGGTATAGCGGGTATTTATGCAATAGGTGATGTTGTGCGTGGACCAATGTTAGCGCATAAAGGGTCAGAAGAGGGCATGATGGTGGCTGAGTTACTTGCGGGACAATCTGCGCGAGTAAATTATGAAACGGTACCTTTTGTCGTATATACTGAGCCCGAGATTGCCTGGTGTGGCCAAACTGAACAAGCGTTAAAAAAATCGGCTATTGATTATCATGTTGGTGTTTTTCCTTTTGCCAGTAATGGTCGCGCTCGTGCTACTGCGCAAACAGATGGTATGATAAAAATACTAGCCGATGCAAAAACTGATCGTATACTCGGGGTGCACATGCTGGGTGCTCACGTTTCAGAACTTATTGGTCAGGCTGTGATTGCGATGGAATTTGGAAGTAGTAGTGAAGATCTGGCTATGACCATGTTTGCTCATCCATCACTTTCAGAAGCCGTGCATGAAGCCGCATTGGATGTAGATGCTCGCGCGATTCATAAAGCCAGGCCGCGAAAGAATTAAGACCAGTAAGATATCAAGAACATTAAGACAAATGTAGGGGGGATCAAGCGAAGCGGATCCATCTAAAATCTGAACCTCTGGATCCGTCGTCTTACGCCCTGAAGGTTGTTAATAAACAACTTAAGGAAGCACTCTTGGGGTGCTCTTTGATCCAGCCTACAGAGTAAAAGTGCTCTGGTATCAGGAATGCTTATTTAGCAAAATATTACATCAGAAAAAAATTTAAATAGTACGAATCAGGTAATTATTATGAATCTACACGAATATCAATCTAAAGCACTGTTTACACAATATGGTATTGCTGTACCTGAAAACAGGGTGATTAACAAACAATCACAGGTAAAAGCAAAACTTGATGAGTTAGGTGGGCCGCGTTGGGTCGTTAAAGCACAAGTTCATGCCGGTGGTCGCGGTAAAGCGGGTGGCGTTAAGATAACATACAAAGCACAGGAAGTAGAAGATTTTGTCTCATCAATGTTAGGAAAAAACCTGGTCACCTTCCAAACGGATACCAAAGGACAACCTGTTAATCAAATATTGATTGAACAACCCTGTGAGATTGAACGCGAGTTGTATTTAGGTGCGGTGATTGATCGATCTTTACGCCAGATTGTTTTCATGGCTTCTACAGAAGGCGGCGTTGAGATTGAAAAAGTAGCAGCAGAAACGCCGAATAAAATTTTGAAAGCGGCAATTGATCCTGTTGTCGGTTTACAAGGATATCAATGCCGTGATCTTGCTTTTGCTTTGGGGCTAAAAGGTGAGCAAATAAAACAATTTGGTAAATTACTTTCAAGTTTAGCTAAAATGTTTGTTGCAGAGGATCTCAGCTTACTGGAAATTAATCCACTGGTAGTGACTAAACAAGGCGACTTGTTATGTCTCGATGCCAAGATTAATATTGATGACAATGCGTTGTATCGTCATGCCGAACTGGAAAAATTACGTGATATCACTCAAGAGGATGAACGTGAAGTTCGGGCCAGAGAATGGGATTTGAATTACATATCCCTTGATGGTGAAATTGGCTGCATGGTCAATGGTGCTGGCCTGGCAATGGCAACGATGGATTTAATTAAATTGCATGGTGCTGAACCCGCAAACTTTCTCGATGTAGGTGGAACGGCAACCAAAGAACGTGTTGCGGAAGCATTTAAAATTATTTTATCCGATGAAAATGTCAAAGGGATTTTAGTTAATATCTTTGGTGGAATAGTACGTTGTGACATGATTGCAGAAGGTATAGCCGCCGCAGTAGAAGAAGTGGGTGTTAAAGTACCTGTTGTTGTTAGATTAGAAGGTAATCATGCTGAAGAAGGTTTGGAAATACTGGATAACAGTCCCTTAAAAATTGAAACGGCACATAATCTTGATGATGCTGCAGAAAAAATTGTTAAACAGGTTAAATTAAAATGAGCGTTTGGATTAATAAAAGTACAAAAGTTATTTGTCAGGGCTTTACCGGAAAACAAGGACAATTTCATTCTGAAAAAGCGATGGAATACGGTACGCAAATGGTGGGTGGAGTTACACCCGGAAAAGGTGGACAAACATCGTTAGGTTTACCTGTTTTTAATACCGTTAAAGATGCGGTTAATGAAACTCAGGCTGATGCCACTGTAATTTATGTCCCCGCAGCTTTTTGTAAAGATGCTATTCTGGAAGCTGTTGATGCAGGGATAGCGCTAATTGTTTGTATTACAGAAGGCATACCAACAAAAGACATGCTCGACGTCTGGCATGTTGTTCATCATTCGGGCTCTCGTCTTATCGGACCAAATTGTCCGGGCATCATTACACCGGGCGAATGTAAAATTGGCATTATGCCAGGTGAAATTCATCAACCGGGTAAAGTGGGTATTGTTTCACGTTCTGGTACGTTAACTTATGAAGCGGTTAAACAAACAACCGATATAGGTTTAGGTCAAAGTACCTGTATAGGTATAGGCGGTGATCCTGTTCCTGGAACAACGTTTATTGATTGCCTGCAAGCATTTGAAAATGATCCGCAAACAGAATCCGTCATTATGGTTGGAGAAATTGGTGGTACAGCTGAAGAAGAAGCGGCTGAGTTTATTCAGTCAGATATGAGTAAACCGGTTGCTGCTTATATTGCAGGTGTCACTGCACCAAAAGGTAAACGTATGGGGCATGCTGGCGCTATTATTGCCGGAGGTAAAGGCACAGCAAAAGAAAAATATACTGCGCTTGAAAATGCGGGGGTTTATACTGCAACATCTCCGGCTGAACTGGGCTCAACTTTGCTTAAAGCTCTTGAAAAATAAAATTGTCCCGTCCGCATGTCATCATTTCTTTTGTCGACTGCATTTGGTATGTTCTGGCTGAGTAGGTTTTGTTGTCGGGTTTCAGTGTTCTTTCCGACAAAAATCACACCTGTTGTTAATAGCATTACATCTGATTTATTGCTGTTTGGGCTCATATGATCCCTCCAATTTAATTAAATTTAAAGTTTATAAAATTCAATTTACGTTAATTAATTTAATTGGTGGGAATTGTTCAGGCCGCACCTTTATCTCTGTTTATTCATTGACTCTCCTTTGTAGTTATGGACTCTCGTCACGCAATATGATTTATCACTGTTGTCCCGTTAACTTTCATAACAAAGCCAACTGAGTAGTAGCATCATTTTTGTTATTAGGAGGATCACCAAATAGTAGTGCTTGAAGATCCCGTTTCTCGAATAAGTTAAGCTGCAATAACCGTAAAATCTGCTGCATACTTTTTGTCATCTTTGATTGAACTTTAATATAGGCAAGCAGTAGGTAACACAAAGCGCAATCCAAATTTGTGTCATGACAGCATTCTTACTCGTACCAATAAATGATTTTATTTTCAGGTTTTGTTTTATCCATTTGAAAAACAATTCAACTTGCCAGCGTGCTTTATAAATATCTGCGATTGTTTTTGCTGATAGCTTAAAATTATTGCTTAGAAAAATGTAATGTTTACCGGTTTCAGAATCTCGATAGCCAATGCGACGCAGTTGAATGGGACATTTTTTCATCGTTTGAGCGCCGTTAAACTCAATGGTTTGATCGCTGGTAACACCGCTGTTTTTTATGATGGGATGGCGTTCTATTATGCGAACTTTAGCATTGGATTTTAAGCGTGTAATAAAGAATATTTCCTTATCAGTCAACTGCTTATACCATGCATAGTCGTTGTAACCTCGGTCAGCGACAACAATACTTCCTTTAGGAAATTGTAGGACTCGACCGGCGATAACATCATGTATTTTTTGCTTCAGTGATGGTGACAAATTCCGGGAGGTAACCATCATGATTTAAGCCGACATGTAGTTTAATGCCGCCTTTGGTTGTTCTGAAATCAGCCCATGGAAAAACCGACAAACAAAGATCAATCGTGGATGCATCGAGTGAATAAAGCGAGTTTTTAAAACGAAACGAATGCCCTGTTGTGTTGCTTTTACAGCGATTTAAGAGTTTACCAAACAACACTTCATATAAACGGTAAGTTTTACCCTCATTGATTCTGGAAAGATTTGAACGCGAAAGTTTAGTGCTGCCAAGGTGATATAAGCGATGTGCCTGTGCTGAGATATTATCAACGATATCACGCAAGCTGTTTCGTCCTGATAGTTGGGCCATTGTGAGTGTCACAAATTGTGACCAACGTGACGCCGTTCGGAAGGCGCGACCTGAATGATGCTGTTTTGCAAGGGTTTCAAATTCATGTCTCGGAACAAGTTTTAGTA
>CAZZIS010000108.1:0-7213 GCA_964654445.1 uncultured Thioalkalispiraceae bacterium | reverse complement strand
CCAGAAATACGATACCATTTTGTTCAACAGATTCAACGGCTGATAATTTAATATCCTCTTCATTTACCAGCTTAGAGGCTTCTTCTTCCTGTAATGCTTTTAACGCTTCTGAAATTTTCATTTTGCGGGTCTTAGTTTTCCCACTATTCAGATTTTGAAACATGCCTTGTAATTGGTTGGTCATGTCTTCCATACCTGGAGGCGCCATGATTTCAACACCCATGGAGGGTGCTGTGATGTCAACTTCTACTTCTTTTTCGTTTAAATCACCTTCACGTAATTTTTTACGCATTTTTTGTCGAGTACTGGCCTCGCTGTCAGAAATCATGCCACCTTCAGCTCTCGGTAACAGTATATCCAAAACTTTTTCTTCCGCCGCATCTGCCGCTCGATTTTGAACCTTTTCCATTTCAGTCATGCGATTCATCTTAACGGCAGTATCAACTAAATCTCGGATAATGGACTCAACATCACGGCCGACATAACCTACTTCAGTAAATTTTGTCGCTTCAATTTTTATAAAAGGTGCGTTAGCAAGACGTGCCAAACGACGAGCTATTTCAGTTTTACCTACGCCAGTCGGTCCTATCATTAAAATATTTTTTGGTGTAATTTCCTCACGTAATGTTTCAGAAACGCGCATTCTGCGCCAGCGGTTGCGTAAGGCTATAGCAACTGAGCGTTTGGCACTGGCCTGACCTATGATGTGTTTATCCAGCTCGCTTACAATTTCTTTGGGTGTCATTTGACTCATTCTAATTACTCTTTTTCATTGCTGAGTTCAGCATCTAATTCTTCAATACGGAGGTTATGGTTAGTGTAAATACAGATGTCAGCAGCAATATGTAGGGATTTTTCTACAATTTCACGGGCACTCAAATCAGTATTTTCCAGTAATGCACGAGCTGCTGACTGGGCAAAAGACCCACCTGAACCTATAGCCATCAAGTCATACTCCGGTTCAATAACATCACCTGTACCCGAAAGAATTAAAGAAGTTTTTGAATCAGCAATGGTTAATAAAGCTTCAAGTTTGCGTAAAGCACGATCTGTACGCCAGTCTTTGGCCATCTCTACAGCCGCCCGGGTCAAATTACCCCGGTGTTTTTCAAGTTTGCCTTCAAAATGCTCAAATAAGGTAAATGCATCAGCGGTTGCGCCTGCAAAGCCGGCTATGACTTTGTCATGATATAAACGGCGTACCTTGCGTGCATTGCCTTTCATAACAGTATTGCCTAAAGAGACCTGACCGTCTCCACCGATTACCACTTTGCCGTTACGGCGAACTGAAAGTATTGTTGTACCTCTAAAACTCACTTTATACCCACTAAGAAAAGTTAAATCCGATAATTCTACATGTTATAGGTCAAATTGGGGGAAATTTAACGCTTTTCAAGGTTTGTCTTTATAAATTGATTTTATGAAATAAATTTTGCTATATAGACCTCTTTTAGTAAATAATATGATTACACTATCGTCTGGCTGTTGTCACAGGTGGATAGCAGATAGTTGGTAGTATTCAGAAATCAGTGATTTCCTCAAAACATGAGACAATTGAAATATGAGAATTGGTCTTTTAATATGCATCAATTGTGTGCTTTGGCTAATGATTCCTGCTATTCATGCCAAAACTGCTTCAGCAGAACTTAGTGCTATTTCATTACAACTGCCCTGGAAGCACCAGTTTGAATTCGCTGGTTTTTATGCAGCGATAGAGCAAGGTTACTATGAAGAACTTGGCTTAGATGTAACAATCAAAGAATATCAAAACAAGTTAGATTTAATTGATGAGGTAGTCAATGGTCAGGCACAATATGGCGTTGGTCTTTCCTCATTGGTTATTGATAGAAGTCAGGGTGCTCCCGTTGTGTTACTGGCGAATATTTTTCAACATTCTCCTTTGGTGCTGTTAAGTCATGCGGAGTCAAAGATTTACAGCCCTGTTCAGATGATAGGCAAAAGTATCATGCTTGCAAACTTTGAAAAAGACAACGCTTCTCTTGTTGCAATGCTTAATTCGGAGTCTGTGTCACTGGGTCAGATGGATGTCAAAGAGCATACCTTTAATATAGAAGATTTTATTACCGGTAAAGTAGATGTTGTTAGTGCTTATATGACTAATGAACCTGGGGTGTTAAAAGAACGTCAAGTTAAATTTAATATAATTGACCCAATCAATTATGGTATTGATTTTTATGGTGATAATATTTTTACCAGTGAAAAACAATTACGAGATCACCCTGAACAAGTGGCTCATTTTGTTAAAGCTAGTCTCAAAGGCTGGCAATATGCGTTAGATCATCCTGAAGAAATTATTGAGTTAATCTTAAAAAAATATTCAAATAAAAAAACCCGTCAGGCATTGATTTATGAAGCTGAAACTTTGGAACGCTTTATTCTGCCAGATTATATAGAATTAGGCACGATTGATTTAGAGCGTTTGAGACGCATTATCGATACTTATAAGCAACTAAAAATGTTGCCTAATACATTTACGCTTGATGGTTTTGTTTATCAGGCTCCCAGTAAAGCTTTTTCTTTGGATCTTACCGAACAAGAACAAAACTGGATTAAGCTTCACTCTGAAGTGGTTATAGGTATTGATCCAGCATGGGCCCCTTTTGAGTTTATTGATGAACAAGGTAGATATTCAGGGATGGGGGCTGATTATATACATTTAATAGCAGAGAAAACGGGGCTTAAATTTGTTGTTCAAAATAACCCGAATTGGCAGTTAGTGATGGAAAATGCGCGTATTGGTACTCTTGATTTATTACCTGCTGCCATGAAGTCTCAACAACGCAGTGAGTATTTAAACTTTTCCAGTCCTCATATTAAGTACCCAATGGTAATCGTAACGAGGAAAGATGAGGCATTTATTAGCAGTCTGGAACAACTGAATAATAAACAGGTTGCTGTTGTTAAGGGATATGTTACCGAAGATATTTTGCGGACAAATCACCCGGGTATAAGCCTGAAAACAGCGAAAAATTTGCAACAAGCATTAAAAATGGTTTCTTCTGCAGAAGTTGATGCTGTTGTCGATAATCTGGCTTCATTGAGTTATACCATTGCTGAGTTGGGCATTAGTAATTTAAGAATTAGTGGTACTACTCCATACAAATTCGCACTGAGTATTGCTGTGCTTAATCAACATAAGACATTGTTGGCTATTATTCAAAAAGCCTTAGACAGTATCAGTAAAGAAAAACAGACAGAGATCCGAAATAAATGGATTTCACTTAATTACGAGCAAGTTCTGGATTATGAAAAAATCATAATAATCAGTGTTGTTGTAGTCATTTTTATTTTGTTTATTCTTTTTTGGAATTGGCGTTTAGCCCAAGAAGTAAAAGCTCGAAAACAAGCTGAACAAGCCTTACATAATAATCAAAAAATACTTGAGTTTAGAAATGCTATTCTTGAGTTATTGGCTAAAGGAACGCATCTGAAAATAGTTTTGGAAATGCTGGTTCAAAATCTGCAAGAATCAAATCCAGAAATGATAGGTTCTATTTTGCTATTAGATGAACAAAAAAAGCATTTAGTCAACGGAATTGCTATTAGTTTGCCTGCATTTTATATGCAGGCGGTTAATGGTCTTAAAATTGGCATGGGGGTGGGTTCATGTGGAACGGTTGCATATACAGGCGAAAGGGTGATAGTCGAGGATGTTATGACTCACCCGTATTGGGAAAAATATAGAGATTTAACACAAAAAGCAGGTATACGTGCCTGCTGGTCAGAGCCTGTTTTATCATCAAAAGGCGAGGTGCTGGGGACTTTTGCAATTTATTACCGTGAACCTAAAGCTCCAACGGAATCTGATTTAAAACTGATACACGATTTTTCTATACTCACAACATTGGTGATAGAAAACTTTCGTAGTAACGAATTGCTAAAAAAACTTTCTTTAGCGGTAGAGCAAAGTGCGAACGGTGTCGTTATTACTGATAAAAAAGGTATTATAGAATATATCAATCCAAAGTTTACTGAGGTTACAGGCTATCAACAAGAAGAAGCAATAGGGCAGACGCCACGCATACTTAAATCAAATAAAATGGACGAGGCAGTGTACAGCAATTTATGGAAAACATTATTCTCTGGAAAAAAGTGGCAAGGTGAGTTTTGCAATCGTAAAAAGAATGGGCAGTTATACTGGGCCTGGGACAATATTGCTCCCATTTCAAACAATCTTGGAGAGATTACCCATTTTGTTGCTGTACAAGAAGATATCACCGCACGCCGAGAAGTTGAACAGGCGTTGCGGATCAGTGAAGCACAATATAGAAATTTGGTTGAAAGTTCCCATGTCGTAGCCTGGGAGGTGGATCTTGAATCGTTCTGTTTTACTTATGTATCTCCCTATGCGGAGAAGATGCTAGGTTATCCCTTAGAACAATGGAAAAAAGAAAACTTCTGGGAGGACCATATTGTTGAAGACGACAGACAGGCAAGTCTATTTTATTGTATAAACGAGACTAAGGAAGGCAGAGATCATGACTTTGAATACAGGATGGTAAAATCAAATGGCGATTATATATGGTTAAGAGATATAGTTACTATTCATAAAGATATTGAGGGGAACCCAGTTTCATTAAGGGGGGTGTTAATTGATATTGATGAAATAAAAAAAGCTGAAGAACGACTGGAAAAGGCAAAGCTGGACGCTGAGCAGGCGAATAATATCAAGTCTGAGTTTTTAGCAACCATGAGCCACGAACTTCGTACTCCTATGAATGGCGTGTTGGGAATGGCTCAAATTCTTGAAGAAAGTGAGTTAACAAAAGAACAGCATCATTTTGTCGATATTATTTTACGTTCTGGAAATTCCCTATTAGCAATTATTAATGATGTGCTGGATTTTTCAAAACTGGAAGCCGAACAATGGGTACTGGAGAAATGTAGTTTTAATCTTGAACAACTGAGCAGGGATGTTCTGGATATGTTTCTAGCAGAAACCAAGAATAAAAAGCTACTAATAAGACTGGATTACTCACATGACTATCCGCGATATTTTGAGGGTGATCCACTGCGGATACAACAGATTTTAATTAATCTGATAGGAAATGCTGTAAAATTTACTAATGAAGGCGGTGTTGATTTAATTGTGTCATGCAAATCACTAGAATACCCATATGTTGAATTAACACTATCAATAAAAGATACGGGGATTGGTATTTCCGCAGAAAATATAGCACATTTATTTGATCCCTTTATTCAGGCCGACCAATCAACAACCCGGCAATTTGGCGGCACGGGTTTAGGCCTGGCGATAAGTGAAAAGTTAATTAGTTTAATGGGTGGGGAAATAGGTGTGGATTCTGAATTAGGTCAGGGGTCCAGATTTTGGATAACCTTATTTTTGCCTGAGATAGATGAAGATGCTTTTTCCGGAAACCAAAAAACCAAGACCCTGAATAAGTCGCTGTCAAATAAAAAAGTATTATTGGTTGAAGATGATAAAATAAATCAGCTGGTCGCTGTTAGCTTATTAACAAAACTTGGCTTGCAGGTTGATGTTGCAGAAAACGGCAGGCAAGCAATTGTGTTATGGCAGCATGCAGATTACGATTTAATCTTTATGGATTGTCGTATGCCAGTTATGGATGGATATGAAGCAACTAGAGCTATTCGTGAGCAGGAAACAGAAAAAATAATTCCTATCATTGCATTAACAGCTATTAGCGGTACTGAAGGCAAACAACAATGTATCAAGTCAGGTATGAATGATGTGATTACTAAGCCATTCAACAAAGAGTACTTGGTTAAAATTTTAAATCAATGGCTCAACTCAGATAATCAAAGTAAGGCTGGAAGCGAACAAATTGTTCCATCAGAAATGATGATTCCAGAACATGAAAGTGGTTTTAAGCTATCTTCTCTTGACCATGAAGTTTTAGAAAAATTTCGTGTTGAAATGGGTAATGATTATGCTGAAATATTCACCACTATATTGCAAGGGTTTAAAGATTTTTTTACTCAGTTTGAAGGTCATGTAACATTGGAAAAAAATGCAGAGTTTGCAAGAGCGGCACATAATTTAAAATCGCGGGCTGCATATTTGGGGGCAATAAAATTATGCACTATAGCGAGTGAAATTGAGGTGTTAGCAGATAACAAAGAATTAGAAAAAGCGGGTATAAAAATGCAGCAGCTAAGACAGGAATATGAACATGTTTTAGTCGAGTTGGCAGAGGTGTAGATGTGAAAATTCTGGTTGCAGACGATAGTTCGGTAGATCGAATGATAGTACGGCGATACCTGTTGTCTATGGATCATGAAGTTTTATTGGCTGAAGGTGGAGAACAAGCGATTAGTTTATTTAAATTACAAGAACCTGACCTAGTCTTGTTAGACATACGCATGCCGGATATGGATGGATATGAAGTCGTACAACAATTACGCAATATTGAACAAGGATGGCGACCTATTTTATTTCTTAGTAATTCTGTTGATAGTGAATCTTTTGCCAAAGGTATTTATGCTGGAGCAGATGATTTTTTACATAAACCGATTGATAAAGTGATTTTAAAAGCAAAGTTGTATGCAATGGAACGTATAGTGGCAATGCGTAAACAATTGCTCATTGTATCGCGTGAATTAGCCAAAGAAACACAAAAAGCGACTCGGATAGCTAATCAGGATGGACTGACAGGTATTGCCAATCGACGATTTTTGGATCAAGTACTGGACCGGGAATTTCGCCGCCATATTCGATCACTTAATACTTTAAGCATTATCTTGATTGATATAGATTTTTTCAAAAGTTTTAATGATTACTTTGGACATCTTGCTGGTGATGATGCTTTACGGCTTTGTGCTCAAAAAATGTCTGAGATGGTGTTCAGGGGAGGGGATTTAGTCGCACGTTTTGGAGGTGAGGAATTTTGTGTGGTGTTACCGAATACTGAGTCGGAAGGTGCGATAAATATGGCTGAAACATTACGTAAAGAAATTGAAGCATTGCATATAGCACGAGATGATCTGGAAGAGCAACAATATTTAACAATTAGTCTTGGAGTCAGCAGTTTTAAAGCTGAACAGAAACATACAGTGGAAGATATGATTCATAGTGCAGATGAGGCATTGTATCAGGCTAAACAAACGGGGCGAAATAAGGTTTGTGTTGCTGGAAGTTAATTATTTTATCTAAAAATCATGAGTGTTCCCATTAAAACATAAGCTTGGAAGGAAACATCCTGCAAACGAG
>CAZZIS010000107.1:0-7274 GCA_964654445.1 uncultured Thioalkalispiraceae bacterium | reverse complement strand
GGTTTGATCATGGCTTCGACTTGTTCAAACGTCAGTTCATTACGCTGGCGATGAACAATATTGCCTTTGCGATCAACGATCACAGTAAAAGGCAATACACCTAAATGGTTGCCGTAGGCTTTTGTAATCGCGATACCTTCTTGTTCAGCCAGTAAAATCGGGTAGTTCACGCCCATTGGGTCAGTAAAATCTATTACAGCTTGTTTTTCATCTAGTGCGACGCCAATGATGATAAATCCTTCATCTTTATATTTTTTCTGTAGCTCGATAAAGGCAGGGATTTCTTTACGGCAAGGTGGACACCAGGTAGCCCAGAAGTTAACCATTAAGACCATCCCATCCCATTCCTTAACGTCACGGATTTTACCTTCAAGATCTTTAAGTTTAAATAAAGGACGAATGTTTGAGATTGTTGTTTCGGTATTGCCGCTTATTGCTGATTCAGCAAGTTTTTGTTGATGTTGCCAGTTGTTAAAAACATAACCGGAAATAAGCCCGGCAACAGCCAGGCCAGCCATCAACAATGTTGAACTTAGTTTTGACATAGTATTCTTCTTATTATTTTATTATCTGTTTTACATGTTTGATAAATGTTTCTGCATTCATATCACCGACAATTCGGTAGTTACGAATTTCTTTACCGTCTTTAGCAAAGAATAAAATAGCCGGCGGCGCCTGAACAGAAGTATATCTGTTTAGTTCCTGATCTTTTTCATCATTGGCTGTTACATCTGCCTGCAATAAGACAAAATCTTTCAACAGCGCCTGAACTTCTTTATTGGTGAAAACATAGTCTTCAAACTTTTTACAGTAAGTGCACCAGTCTGCATAAAAATCGAGCATGATGTATTTACCTGCTGCTTTAGCTGCAGCAATTTCGTTCTTTAAGTCCTGCTCGGTTTTAATGCGCTTGAATTTTAAATGTTGTTTTTCAACAGCATTACCGCCACCCATGGTTAAACTTGAGCCATGCATCGGGTCATTGAAGTTACGTGCGCCGGTAATACCGCCTAACATGACGATAACACCATATATAATAAAGACTAAACCAAGCCCCTTCCATAACTTGAACCAGCCAGAAGCACCTTCTTTAATAGCATCCAGTGCACCGAGATAAACACCAGCAACAATAAAGTAGGTTGCCCATAGCATCATAATGACTGTGGATGAAATAAAGCTGATACGTTCAAGGAATAAAATAGCGATAGCAAGTAGCACAGCACCTGCGCCTGCTTTTACGGTATCCATCCAGGTACCCGCTTTAGGTAATACATGGCCACCTAATGTGCCAACAGCAAGTAAAGGTAAACCCAGACCGTTACCTAAAATAAACATTGCAAGGAAACCAATGACAGGATCACTTTCAGCCGCAACGTAAGCCAGGGCACCAATGATCACAGGGCCGGCACATGGTCCTATAATCAAGGCAGAAGCAGCACCCATGAAAATGGCACCATGCAAAGATCCACCTTCCTGTTTGTTACTAAAAGTACTTAACCAGCTTTGTACAGATGCCGGCATTTGAATGGCATAAAAACCAAACATAGAAAAAGCCAGCCCAACAAATAAAATAGAGAAAGGAATAAGTATCCATGGACTTTGGAAGTAAGCTTGTAAGTTAATGCCGCCAGCAAATAAAGCAACTGCTGCACCAAGGATACCGAAGGTGACCGCCATACTCTGAACATAGGCCATGGAAATCGCAAAGGCTGTGCCTCGATTAATTTTTTCACCGTGGCCAACAATGATAGAAGACAAAATAGGGATCATGGGGTACATGCAGGCGGTAAAGGCAAGCGCTAATCCGCCAAGGAAAAAGTAAACAAGAATTTCAATCAGGTCACCCGATTGCAAAACCTGCAGAGATTTGTCTTGTTCTGAAACAAATTCTTGTTTTGAGACTGGTGCTTGCGTCGTTGTGCTGCTGTTAGCCGTAGAAATTAAGTCACCTGCTGGTAAGTTAAAACTTATTGTCTTACGAATGGGTGGATAACAAATACCTGTTTCTTCGGCACAACCCTGGTAAGTAAATTGAATTTTTACAGTCTTCGCTTTTGTGCTGGTGCGGGTGATAGGAACAATTGCTTCAGCACCATGATGGAAAACCTGTATTTTACCAAAAAATTCATCGTTTTTGGTTTCACCCGAGGGTAAGACAGCACTACCAAGCTGGATGCCATCGCCTTCTTTTAATTTAAATTTAAACTTGTTGCGATAGAGGTAATGTTTATCGGCAATTTGCCAGTTAGCAACAATGTTATTAGCATCTTTAACGTCGGTTGTGAGTTTAAATGCCACATCAGGCTCGAGAATTTCATCATCGTTGCCACCCAGACCAAGATCATTACTCAAATCACTAATGGCGGCGACGCCATCGCCTCCTGCGGCAGAAACGATCGCGGTATTGAATGTGAGGAACAACGAAAGTATTAGTAGCAATGTTTTAGTGGGGATGTTAATTCTCATTATTTATTTTCCGTAGCTAATGTTGCGGACTGAATCCAGTTTAGGTAGTTCTTTTCACCTGCTTCGATAGGGACAGCAATGATTTCAGGAAGTTCATAGTTATGCAGCTCCTGAATCGATTGTTGCACTTGTAAAAACAGTGATTGGTGTGTTTTTATGATCAATAAAATTTCTTTATCGTGCTCTATTTTCCCTTGCCATTGATAAACAGACTCAACGCCATTTACGATATTCACGCAGGCTGCCAGTTTGTCGCTAACCAATTTATCAGCAATTGATGAGGCCAGCCCACTTGAACTGCAGGTAGTTAACACTATTATATAGTCATCCGTCGGCATCTCGATACAATATCAGCATACTTAGTGGATGCAAACGGTATAATGAACAGCAATAAATGTGCATTTGCACAGTTTTAAAGGAAAAAAACGTGTTTCAGATCTTATTAATTGCCTTTTTAGCGGTCCCCATTATTGAAATTTATCTGTTATTTCAGGTGGGGGGCATCATTGGTGCGGGTTGGACTATTTTTATTGTTATCGCAACCGCCATTCTTGGCGCTAGCTTGCTACGGCAACAGGGATTAGCAACATGGACACGATTAAATCAAAATATAGCAAAAGGCCAGTTACCGCCTACTATTCTGGTTGAAGGTATTTTTTTGTTGTTAGCAGGTGCTTTTTTGCTAACCCCCGGATTTTTCACCGATACAATTGGTTTTCTTTTTCTCATACCGCAGGTGCGCAAGATCTTTGCAGCCCATTTGTTGCGCCGAGGTATGTTTATGGCTACAAGCATGCATTCCACCACGTATACATCTGGAGCAACAACACATTCAAGAACCGAAACTCAACAAAATGTTATTGAAGGTGAATTTGAGCGAAAAGACGATTAAAGTTTAAAACCATTTGTACTAAATAAATATTCCGGAATTAAATTAAGGTTTTTGTGTGTGTGGCCGCTAATGTTAACTAGGTAGTAACCCTAGTTAAGTTGGCCAAGAATTTATTGAGGAATAACCATGAGTTCCCGTCGTATTAAATACAGTAAACCCCTTCTCATCATCGCTGCAATTAATGTCGTAGCGGTTACCTTGAGCCACTTCTTGATACAGTGGTTTGGCATATCAGAACAACTTTCATTTGTTTTATTGTTAGTTTTTGTTGCGATTCTTTCTTTGCTGATGATGACGCCGGTTTTAAGTGTGTTTTTAAAACCCTTTAGTCAGTTATTAGAACAACTCGGTAAATCTGAAAATCAGACTTTAAATATTAAGGGTAATCAAATTGTTGAACAGGTTGCTAAGCATTTTAATTCAATACTTCAAAAGCATTCAAAGTCTGCAAGTGACTTAACTAAAGTGACGAATGATTTGTCTTTTACTGCATCGCATCTTTCTGGCGTTACCGAAAGTACCGATGACAATATTCGTCACCAGCAACAGGAAACAGAAATGGTTGCGACGGCGATGAATGAGATGAGTACAACTGTAGAAGAAGTAGCTCGTAGTGCCAGCGAAGCGGCGAGTGCCGCTGAACGGGCGAATGCTTCAGCTAATACGGGTGAAAATGTTGCTCAAGTTAGTAAGGCAAGTATTGATGCGTTGGTTGGTAATGTAAATGAAGCCTCGGAAGTTATTAGTCAGCTGGAAAAACAAAGTAGTGATATTACCGTTGTACTTGAAGTGATTAAAGGTATTGCAGAGCAAACGAATTTATTAGCATTAAATGCTGCTATTGAAGCGGCTCGTGCAGGTGAACAGGGTCGTGGTTTTGCGGTAGTGGCGGATGAAGTAAGAAGCCTGGCCACACGAACACAAGCATCTGCGCAGGAAATTGATGAAATGATCAGCGCATTGCAAGAGGGAGTGCGCTCTTCTGTTGCGGTTATGGAAGCAGCATCTGAAAAGGGGGCGGAAAGTTCAGAAAAGGTACAGGATACGTTTAATGCATTAAAAAATATTCACCAGTCAGTCAATATTATTAATGATATGAATGCACAAATTGCTACCGCAGCCGAAGAACAAAGTGTGGTCGCAAATGAAATTAATCAAAATATTGTTTCAATATCACAAAGTGCTGAAGCAACGACGCAGGCAGCAAGTGATTCACGGGAAACCAGCGTTAAAATTGCAATATTGTCACAACAATTAAGTAGTCTTGTTGAACAGATTGGTGGAAAAGGGGACAAATCTTTAGATCTTTCTTCAGCTAAAGCTGCGCATTTAAATTGGAAAACAAGATTGCGATCATATCTTGACGGTAAAGAAGCATTAACTCGCGATGAAGCTGTTTCTCATCGACACTGTAATTTTGGTAAATGGTATTACAGTGATGGTTTAAAATATTTTGCTAACTTACAGGGAATTATTGATGTAGAAAAACCACATGAGGAATTACATGAGTTGATACGCATCATTATTGATCTTAAAGATAATGGCCAGACTGCTGAAGCTGAAGCCGCTTATCGGAAAGTTGATGTGATTTCATCAAAGATTGTTGGCTATCTTGATGCTGCTGAACAACAGGCGGCGGCTCTATAACCCTTTGTTATTATGGTGTATCTATTATCCTTTTTCTCGCCTACTTAGCTCTTTTCCTGTTCTCCCTCTGTCGATGTAGCTGGTCAGATTTTGCCGACAAGAGCTTCGGCAGTTGAGGTGCAATCTCAGCAGAATTACAAGTATTGAACATTATTTATCAGGCTAATTGTCTCCCATCCCCATTATTCTGGTAGAGGTTATTTTTTTGTTGCTAACAGGTGCATTTTTTCTGATCTTCAGTTTTTTACCGATACGGTTAGCTTTCTTTTTCTTATATCAATTGTGCATAAGTTCTTTGCTGCTTATTAATACTCAAATGACCTGCTCAGGATCATCAAATACACCTTCGGTAGAAAATAATATGATTGAGGCTGAGTATGGATGCAAAGATAATATAAATTAATATAGCTTGCTGTTTTTAAAGAATAAAGTCCTCCCGTTGTTTTCATATTAAACATTGAGTAAGCGCTTAAGTTTTGTTGCTAATGGACGATATAGCCTGTACGTGAAATGCTTTTATGTCTGGATTTAATGCTGGGAGTTCTCCAAAAATGAGTACCACAAGTTATATCAAACCAGTCATTTTTATCGTAATCATTAATCTGGTTTCATTTGTAACAGGCGGTTTATTTTTACAGTGGTTAAATATTGATGCTCAGACATACGTAATGCCATTTGTTGTTGCGATCATTACTTTAATCCTTATCTTACCTTTAGCTCGTCGATTTTTTCAGCCCTTTGAACAATTAGTCCAACAGTTTAAAAAAATAGAGGGCGGGGAGCAGAGTTTAAATGTTAAGGGTAACCAGATTGTTGAGCAGGTTTGTAAAAGTTACAATTCAGTTTTAAAAAGACATACAACATCGGCCAATGCATTAACTAAAGTGATAAACGATTTATCCTTTACCGCATCACATCTTTCTGATGTAACTGAAAGCACAAACGAAAATATTCATAAACAGCAACTCGAAACAGACATGGTTGCTACTGCTATGAATGAAATGAGTACAACGGTTGAAGAAGTTGCACGCAATGCCAGTGAGGCTGCAACAGCGGCAGAGCAGGCAAATGAATCCGCTAATGCTGGTGAGAGTGTGGCGCAAATTAGCAAAACAAGTATTGATGCTTTAGTTGTTGATATTAATAATGCGTCTGAAGTAATTAGTCAGTTAGAAAAACAAAGCTCGGAAATTACGGTTGTTCTTGAAGTAATTAAAGGTATCGCTGAGCAAACTAATTTGTTGGCTTTAAATGCAGCTATTGAAGCTGCACGTGCCGGTGAGCAGGGTCGAGGCTTTGCTGTGGTAGCGGATGAGGTGAGAAGTCTGGCAACCAGGACACAAACATCTGCCCATGAAATTGATGGAATGATTAATGCTTTGCAAAATGGTGTACATTCCTCCGTTGCTGTTATGGAAACCGCATCAATAAAAGGAAGAGAAAGTTCTGAAAAAGTAGAAGATACATTAAATGTCTTAAAGGAAATCCACCAGTCGGTGAATATTATTAATGATATGAATGCACAAATTGCTACCGCAGCCGAAGAACAAAGTGTGGTCGCAAATGAAATTAATCAAAATATTGTGTCTATTACACAAAGTGCAGATGCAACAACTCAAGATGCCCGTGATTCACAGCAAACCAGTGTTAAAACGGCAACTATTTCACAGCAGTTAAAAGATTTAGTGAGTCAGTTCGGTGTTGTGGTGGATAAATCTTTAGATCTGTCTTCGGCAAAAGCAAACCACTTAAACTGGAAAACCCGTTTGCGTGCATTTTTAGACGGTAAAGCAACCTTAACTCGTGATCAGGCTGTGTCTCATCATAATTGTGATTTTGGTAAATGGTATTATAGCGAAGGGCTCGAAAATTTTGGCCAGCTACAGGGCATTATTGATGTTGAAAAACCACACGAAGAAATACATGAGTTGATTCGAATGGTGATTGATTTAAAACATAATGGCCAAACAGCAGAAGCTGAAGCGGCTTATAGAAAAGTTGCTGCTATCTCATTGACGATAGTTGAACATCTTGATGCGGCAGAGCAGCAGGCTGCCTCAATATAACCAAAGTATTTTATCGTAAATAATGGTCTTTTTCTAAGCTGTACGGCAGTGAACAGAAGCTCCCAATAAAGCAGATTCATCACTAATTTCTAAGCTGCCTGTGCGGCAGTGAACTAACTCTTGTTAATTCATTCATTCTTGGTTTTTTTCTAAGCTGCCTGTGCGGCAGTGAACCCCTAAAGACTTTACACAAGAACTGTATG
>CAZZIS010000106.1:0-7368 GCA_964654445.1 uncultured Thioalkalispiraceae bacterium | reverse complement strand
GAACACAGATATTGCTAATATGGGTAAATAGCTGTCCCCTATTTATGCTATTAATTGAACATTTAACTCCTATACTTAATTATATATAAAGCATGGAGAAAAGATGTCTGACATTAAAGATGCATCTTTAGCAGATTCTGGCGAATCGCGTATCGAATGGGCTCTTAAAGAGATGCCTGTGATAAAGGGGCTGATGCAACAGTTCTTGAAGCAGCGCCCACTTGAAGGTGTACGTATGAGTGGTTGCCTGCATATTACTACCGAAACCGCTAACCTTGCACGAACCCTTCAATTAGCCGGTGCTAATCTGGTTTTATGTGCCAGTAACCCATTAAGCACTCAGGATGATGTTGCTGCGGCATTAGTGGAAAAATATCATATACCGGTATTTGCTATTCGTGGTGAATCAACAGAAGTTTATTACCAACACATTCAGGCCGCGCTGGATCATCAACCTGTTATGACGATGGATGATGGAGCAGACCTGGTGAGTGAAATGCATAAAAGCCGAACAGAGTTACTTAACAACATGATCGGCGGTACAGAAGAAACCACCACCGGTGTGGTTCGTTTACGCGCGATGGCAAAAGACAGTGCGCTTAAGTTTCCTGTTCTTGCGGTTAATGATGCCAAAACCAAACATTTATTTGATAACCGTTATGGCACAGGGCAAAGCGCTCTGGATGGTATTATTCGCGCCACTAATATTCTTTTAGCGGGTAAGAACTTTACGGTTGTGGGTTATGGCTGGTGTGGGCGAGGCGTTGCCATGCGTGCGAAAGGTCATGGTGCTCATGTTATTGTGAGCGAAGTTGATCCTTTGCGTGCACTTGAAGCCAGCATGGATGGTTATCAAGTTATGCCACTGATGCAAGCCGCTAAACAATCTGATTTTATTCTTACCGTTACGGGCGATAAACATGCGGTAGATAAAAAACATATGGAAGTAATGAAAGATGGTTGTGTCCTTGCCAATGCCGGTCACTTTAATGTTGAAATTAATATCCCTGCACTTGAATCATTGAGTGAAACTAAATCTCGACCACGTGAATTCGTTGAAGAATATTTATTAAAAAACGGACGTACTATTTGTTTACTTGCCGAGGGTCGCTTGGTTAACCTTGCGGCAGCAGAAGGTCACCCCTCTGCTGTGATGGATATGAGTTTTGCTAACCAGGTATTGTCTGCCATTTATATGAAAAACAATCAGGGTAAGCTAAGTAATGCCGTTCATAATATACCTGAAGAAATTGATCAAAAAATTGCACAACTTAAACTTGACGCAATGGGTATTAATATTGATCAACTTACTGATGAACAACAACGTTACCTGTCTTCCTGGCAGGAAGGTACATCATAAGCAATTTGTGAATCCGTCATGGAAAACAAACAAAAGCATTTATTAGAAACAATAATAAGCGAAGCGAAATTTACTGCCTCTTATACCGGTAGGAAAAAATTTGCTCAACGAGTAATGGATGCCATGGCTGAAGTTAATCGTGAAAATTTTGTATCCCCACAATATCTGCCCTTTGCCTACGATAATGGTCCTTTGCCAATTGGTTATGGTCAAACTATCTCTCAACCTTATATTGTCGCGTTAATGACGGAACTATTGGATCTCTCTGCGGAGAGTATTGTTCTGGAAGTGGGTACAGGGTCAGGATATCAGGCTGCTGTTCTTTCCAGGCTAGCTAAACAAGTTTATAGCATTGAAAGAGTTAAAGAGCTTGCAGAATCTGCCGGAGAACGATTAAAAGATTTAGGTTATGACAATATAGAAATACGAAATCAAGATGGCTATATAGGTTGGCAAGAAAAAGCACCATTTGATGGCATTATTGTTACCGCTGCTGCGAACCATATACCACCTTCTCTTATTGAACAGCTTAAACCAGGAGGGCGTATGGTTATTCCTATTGGCTTACCACACATGTATCAGGAACTAATGTTACTGACTAAAGATGAAGATGGTACAACACATACCGAGTCTATACTTGGTGTTGCCTTTGTACCACTCATTACAGATGAAGAAGGTGTTCATGACGACTGAAGTAGTCGGAATACATCGTGCATTACTTGTTTTGATATTTTGATTTTATAATCTTGCTCAAGACATTCAATAGCCTGCTCAATGGTAGAAGGTTGTGGTTGCATCTTTTTAACAAAACCCAATACATCTTCAGTAATGGCCCAGGGATATGTAATCCATCGCCAGTGAATTATTTTTTTTGCATAATAATCTGGAAGCAGAGTTGAGCTAACCTTGTGATGTAATACGGCAACCTTGATCTCGATAGGATTAAAACTCGCGAGATAATCCAATGCTACTTGCAGGGTATCACCACTATCATTGATATCGTCGGCCAATAGGACTTTCATCCCTTGTATATTAATACTCAAAGGTTCGAACAACCGGGCTGCATCTGATTTATCGGAACCGGTATAATGTTTAATACGAATACTTGCAAGATTATCGATATCTAAATAATCACAGATTAATCGTGCCGGAATATATCCTCCCCGCGCAATACAAATAATAATGTCAGGCGTAAAGCCACTATCTTGAATCTTGTGTGCCAGTTTTCTGGACAGCCTTGTGACTGAGGCATTGCTTACCAACTCTACTTTCAAGGAATGGTTTGAACTTTCCATGGCATGTCTCACAATAACAAGTATTAGAGTATAATATTTGAGAATTTCTATCTTTGCTACCAAAATAAAAATTGGGGGCAGATATTAAATGGGGTAGAGATCAATATATTTCTAATATAAGAGAGTATTGTGTTCTGATACCAATTACTCATACAAAAAAGAAAAATAAATTAAGCATACAACTGGATAAAAAGAAACATGACAAAAATGACTAAAAATGTAGATGTTGCAAAAATTAATGCTTCTATCGAAGCGTTAAAACAATATGTTAAGGACGTGAGTATTGAACCTTTAATATCTCTATTAGAAGCATTAAAACAAGATCCAAATAATGAATCACTTTTATTACAGCTTTCTGATACATTTAAGGCACTTGGTATCATTCAGGGGGCCGTTTTAACTTACGCACCCTATATTAGTCTTTTGTTGTCATATGACCTTTTTGAAAGTCATAGAAAGTAAATGGAGTCAGCCCCTTTAATGTTTAATATAAATCGTTAGGGAACCGAGCTACCTACATAAAATTTAATCAGTTAATTTTGGAGTTAAGAATGAAATTTAGTCCTTGCACAGGAAAATGCACAGAAGAAGGAACAGTCTGTGAAGGCTGTGGTCGTAGCCATGAAGAAATTGCAGAAATGAAAATGCATATTGCAAATCTAGTAATATTCGCAGAAAAAATGGAATATGAAAATATTGAAGATTTTGCAAATGGTGTTGCTGGAAGTATTAAATACAATATGGGTGAAGGTCATTAATTAAATGGGTCAGAGCCTTTTAATATACGTATTTATAATTACACCGAGTATTACCCTATGAAAACCGACTCAATGACGAATCTTTTAAAACAAAATAATGCCGAAATATCTGTCGTAAAAGCGAATAAAATTTTAGTGGCAATCGAAATTCTTGAAAATAAAGAACGTCCAAGCTCGAAATATGAGGGTAAGATTAAAAAGTATAAAGCTCTAACGGATAAAGGATTAGCGTACGGAATAAATAAAGAGAATCCAAGCAGTCCCGGGCAGACTACACCGCATTACTATGTAGAAAAATTTGATGAACTGTTCTCGCTCATCAAAAAAAATAATTAAACAATTAAAGAGTTTGGAGCTCTTTTCACTTGCGCGAGAAGTTTTGTAATTAATTATTAATAAACATAGGAAAAAATATGAACTGGAATATTTACTTCTAAAGAATGAAATTTTAATCTGTGTAGAATATGGATATAAAGATTGGTCAAAAATTTATAATTTCCGGTATGACGATCGAAATCGTTTCTGATGCTGGTGAGAAATGGGAAACGTGTAATATCACGACCAGAGAAATTGTGTTTTTTGATAAGTTAGTGCTTCTAAATGCGATTAAGTTAGGTAAGGCCGAGGAAATCGTTGAATAAAATTAATTCGATCAAAAATCCCCTGGATAAACTCCCGCGTATTCTTAAAAATAATTTAGACACAAAATTTATGTGTCTGTAATGAAGTGCCTAAAATAGATATTATCAATGCCATCGTAAATGGAGCAACTACAGTGGAAGAGGTTAAAAAACAGACCTATGCCACAATGGGAAGTGGTTGTTGCACGCAACAGGTAGAACGGTTGATTGAGTGTCTTTGCTCGCCAGAAGCGGAGAAGTAACTCTTTTTCCCATTCTTTAAAAATTGTTTTGATGAGTATGGAGTTAATATGAAAATTCTTATTACCGGTGCGCGTGGTGGAATAGGATTGGAAGCCGCTTTGCAACTTGCTCAGCGAGGTCATGATGTTATTGCGACGGTTCATCTTGAAGAAAGTATCCCCGTTGTTGAAGCGGCTGCGCGTGAACGCGGGGTTACACTTTCCGTAGAGAAACTTGATATTCTGAATGAAAATGATCGCAGATGTTTTGCTGATTATGATATTGATGTATTAATCAATAACGCTGCAATTGGTGAAACGGGTCCGTTGTTAGAAGTACCGGTTGATCGCATCCGTAAAAACTTTGAAACAAACGTGTTTTCTTCCATTGAATTTAGTCAGCAATTTGCCCGCAGTATGGTTGAGCGAGGTTCAGGTAAGATAGTTTTTGTTGGATCTTTGGGTGGGCGTTTGGCAACGCCCTTTATGGGACCTTATATGATGACGAAGTTTGCGCTTGAAGCTGCTATTGATGTCTTGCGGATCGAACTACGTCCACTCGGCATCAAAGTGAGTTTGATTGAGCCGGGTGCATACGCGACAGGATTTAATGAAAAGATGCATGCCAGGAAATATGAATGGATGGATGCATCATCGTTGTATCATGACCATTTGGGGTTTATTCGGCTATTTGAAAAGGGTATCTTTCTCTTACAAAGCAAACATGTTCATCGTATTGCCCGGAAGATAGTAAAAGCGGCAGAAGCTAAGCGACCCTGGGCTCGTTATGTCGCACCCTGGTGGCAAGGGCTTGGAGTAAGAATATTGAGAACACTTGGTTTCTAATATAAGAGAATATTGGTCTCTGACACCATTTATTTATTGATGAGCCAATACAAACTTCTCAGTTATTAACAAGAGTTTTTGAATGAGTTTACTCTTTTCAGAAGTAAATTTTACGACTTAATCATTTACATTTATGTACCGCTTTGCCACCAGTCGGCAATGACTTTACCAATGGCCGGATTGATCAGATAACCATAGGAACGGTGGCAGTTGAGTCCTTTTTCATTATGGAAGTAGTTATAAATTCCTTCACAATGATCTTCGATAGATTCAATAATTTCCAGTTTACGCATTTCACTAAAGTCATCGAAAAAAATACGATCCACTGCGGTGATATCACCCACAGAGGCAATATTTACCCAGTTTCGAATATTAGTAGGATATTTCTTTTTACCCTTGTATTTATTTCCCATCAGTCTGTGTTGAACATAGTTTAATCCCAATGGACTACCTATGGTTAGGAAGTCGATCTTGCCCGGAAGGTTCTCAAGGTGTGAAAGCTCCCAAAGCGTATCGTATGCAATGATTGATCCCATACTATGACCAATGAGTAGTATGTTGTCTTTATTTTTTAGTAGTGGACGCAATTCGTGTTTTAAAATCTCTCTAATGTCACAGGCAATATTGTTCTTGTTTTTAAAATAACGTTTAGTCTCTTCGGCCGTTGAGCGTAACTCACCAGGTAATAATTTAAGCAGGAAAGGCAGGTGATCGACGACGCTATAAAGGAAACGATGCAGTTTGCGGGGGGTTGAATTTGCATCTTTAATATCCTGTTCACTCGGACTATGTTGGTTAATCAGAGCATCTATCCAGGGTAGATCACGGGTAATATCTTTGCGGCTATGATAGTAAAGATAATTCCAGGCAATGAGTTTAAAGTTATCCATATGTCGACTTAAGTTATCGGCAACTTGTGGCTCGGCTCGACGTACACCCTCTACCAGAATCCTCCATAGTAATGCATGATGTTGATCGGGGGCAGGTTTGGGGTTTTTACCCGGTACAAAAATGATATGCTGTTGATCCATTTGAGCTGTTCACCGTTTAGTTAAATTTTAAACTATGCTATAGATGATAACCGATTTTAAGCTATCAACAGATAAAAAGTAGTGAATATGAAAGTACAGTCTAGAGTGTTAATTCTGGGGCATGGTGAAATGGGACATGCCATGGAATACCTTATTAAAGACCAGTTGCAGCTGGATATATGGGAGAGGCACCCTAAAGATAAAGCTCGCCCCGTTGTTCTGGAAGATGCGGCATCGCAAGCAGACATTGTATTGTTTTGTTTACCCGTTAATCCACATCGGGAAATTGCTAAACAGATAGCACAGCACCTAAAAAAAACCTGTCTTTGCTTAAGCATTGCTAAAGGGTTGGATGAAACAGGTTTAAGTGCTGCGCAAATTTTTGCCGAGGTATTTGGAAATAATCAACCTTTCGCACTTTTATATGGGCCAATGATCTCGGAAGAAATTCGCGCAGGCCATGAAGCCTTTGCTCAGCTGGGTTGCACTGATATAGATTCATATAATAAAGTACGCACGTTATTTCATAACACAAATTTTTATATTGAGTACTCTTCTGATATCACAGGAATTAGTTGGTCGGTAATATTAAAAAATGTTTACGCCCTGATTTTTGGTATAGCTGATGAATTACAACTCGGTGATAATATGCGCGGTTATCTGGCCGTTGCTGCTTTACGCGAGCTGGATCAAATAGTTTACAAAATGGGCGGGCAGGCAGGTAGCCCCTATCATCTTGCAGGGCTGGGAGATTTAATTACTACGGCAACCAGTGAAGATTCACATCACCATGAATTAGGGCGTATGCTGGCAAGAGAAGAAGTTAATGGAATAACAGGAGAAGGTATTCATACACTTGAAATGGTGAAACAACATAATTTATTTAATAAAGAAGAGTACCCTCTTTTTTATTTGATCGATGACATTGTCAACAAGCCACATAATGTACATAAAAAAATAAATAAATATTTAAGAACTATTTATTCCTGAAGCTTTAATGTTTGATATTGACACAGATTTTAATATTGAAAAGTAAAGTTGATTGCACCGTAATTAGTGACTTCCTTTTGAGTTGTGAGTAGTTAAAGGGGGCGGAGTGATTTAATTTTAACCATCTTTGAATAAATGGGCTAAGAGCACAATATTTTCTAATATTAGAAAAAACTGTATTCTGATAATCATCTAGCAGGCTCCTTACTCATAGGGTAACGTTTAG
>CAZZIS010000105.1:0-7466 GCA_964654445.1 uncultured Thioalkalispiraceae bacterium | reverse complement strand
CAACCGTAACATTTGATCCGGCTAAAACCAGTGTTGAAACTTTAATTAAAACAACCGCGAATGCCGGTTATCCTTCAACACTTCACAAAGAAAAAAAATAAAAAGGTTTCATTATGAGTGATTGTTGTGGAAACAGCTGCAGTAACAATTCAGCAAATGAACATAATTCATTACCGCGAAAATTCAGCTGCCCGGTAAATGCAAAGCAATATACAGAAGTTTCTAAAAAAACCATATTGCAACATATTAAATCTCCATGGCAGCACAAACTGGATGAGCAGAAATATTATTTTTGTGAAGATCCGGATTGTGATGTTGTCTATTTTGGAATCAATGGTTCAATTATTAATAAAAATGAACTCAGAACAATCATCGGCAAAAAAGAAATTTCTGAAGAAACACTGCTATGCTATTGCTTTGGAGTTAGCAAATCTCTGGCAAAACAAAATCCTAAAATTAAAGCGTATGTCATACAACAAACCAAAGAAAACAACTGTGCCTGTGATATACGAAATCCTTCAGGCCGGTGCTGCCTAAAGGACTTTCCAAAAAAACATTAACTTAAATAACGGAATTTATTGCAACTTTCAAATCATTCATAGATTTACAAGCATTAATTTGTTCAGCTGATAAACTCACTTTTAACTCGCCATCAATCAATTCAAATATAACCGGGAAGTTTTTCTCATTTGATGAATATTTTTTCATAAACTCATCGCGATGCAAAAATTCACAGTCCACACCTAATTCTTCAATAAATTCTTTCCACTCACTACGTTCACTTAGATAAGAATGCGAAATAGCACATAAATTACATTCGTAAGTTTGCGGTGAAAACACCTTATGCGCAATGTCCGTTAAGGTATTAAACATGCCGCTATCGGCGTTATATACAAAAACGAGATGTTTAGAATCAAGTTGTTTAGTCATTTTGTTGTTTTCCCATTAAAGTAAAATGTCGTATAGCCTTAAGACCTAACAATACCCAGGGAGTTCCATGCATAAACAAATCAAAAATATCAACAGGTTTTGTCAGGCTACCGTCAACTAACATTTTTAGCTTTTCCAATACATGAGGTTCCGGCACAAAGGGTGCTAAACCCAGCATAAGAGAAATAATAATCAATGTTGTAAACGGAATTTTATCTAACCACTTCATTTTTTCTTTCCTTTAAATAATTTCATTCAATAAATTTTTATAACGGTGTAAATCTTCAGGTCGATCAATATCATGCATTATACCCAGTTCCTGACTTGACCAGGCCAAATCATTTAAGACTTTTCGTGTTTGTTCAAGAACAGTATCACTACCCCAGGAAAACCCTGAAAACAGTTCCGCTGAAAATTTTCTCAGGCCCAGTAAAACATACCCCCCGTCTTCAGCGGGGCCAATAACTGAATCAAATTTGTCCAGAGCCTGCATTGCCTCTTTAATATAAATCTCGTCTAACTCAGGACAATCCGTACCTATAATAATAACTTTTTCATAAAGCTGTAATGCTGAAGAAAAAGCAAAGGCCATACGTTCACCGAGTTCCTCTCCTAACTGATCATTAAGTTTTACGGCAAATCGATTTTCACAATCAAGGAAAAACATATGCTGTCGATTAGGCGCGCAACATAACTCAACATCAAACTCCGTTGAGTTACTGATTGATGTTAATGTGTTAATAACTAATTTTTTATGTAATGCTAACGATTGCTCCACTGAATAATCCGGTTGCAGGCGTGTCTTTACTTCACCCAGTAGCGGTGCTTTAGCAAAAACCAATAACTTGTTTAATTTTTTTTGCATCAATTATTAACTATATTCTCGCGCTAAACGTTCTGCACTCACACCAAGCCAGTATAAAAAACGTAATTTCCACATCAGTAATACCGTCATTAAAATTCCCTTTTTTTCCCAACGACGACTTGATGTTACCAGTGTCTCCTGTAAACAATCCGGTTTTGATAATTTTTTCAGCTTTTTACTAAGTTCAATATCTTCCATTAAAGGAATATTTGTATAACCTTCAACCGACTCAAACAATTTCCTTTTTACAAATATACCCTGATCACCTGTTGCAATACCGGTAAAGCAGGATCGAATATTCATCATTTTTTCAATTATGCGAAATATACTGTTTGAACCGGATAATCTTACATTAAACCGACCCCAGTCATGTTCAATTAATGAGTCCAAAATTACTTTAAGCGCATTATCCGGAATTAAAGTATCCGCATGCAGAAACCATAAAAAATTATGTTCAGCCTGTCCCACACCCTTATTCATTTGTAAGGCACGTCCTGAATCAGATGAAATAAATTTATCGGATAATGGACCCGCGATTAAAGCAGTATTATCTTTACTTCCACCATCAACAACAATAACTTCATGCCCTTGTTTACGAAATCCCTGTAATTGTTGAAGCAATTTCTTTATCGAAGCTTCTTCATTTAATACAGGAATGATGATTGAAACAAACATGATTCTCACTCTATTCTGATGTAGGTTGGTTCAAGGAATAACGTGACGGAACCAACATTTTGTTGGCTCCGCTACGCTTGAGCCCACCTACGTACTACATATTGTGTAGGTTGATTCAAGGAGCACTGTAGAACCACTACGTGTTTCATTCAGTACTTCTTTGCTAGCGCTCAGGTCGCGCGTGACGGAACCAACATTTAGTTGGCTCCGCTGTGCTTGAGCCAACCTACAAGTTTTATATAAGCGCACCACCACAACTTGAACCCTGCCCCGCTGTACACCCATAACAATGATCAGCAATAATTATTTCACGATTAGTTAAGTTTTCAACAGAGACCTTATTCAAGTGCATTTTTTTAGCTAATTCGGTCATTGGTAATCCGAGCATCTGGTTAAAGTCACAATCATATACATAACCCTGCCAGTCAACACTGATTAAATTGCGACACATAACAGTTTGTAAATTTGCAGTTTGATATGCATCTTTTAACAAAGTCATGTAACTATCAAACTCGCCTTTTGATATTAAGGTACTACCAAAACGTTTAATCGGCATATTGGTTAAGGTATATAAATTATTAAATACAATACCGTAATGCTGTTTTAATTCACGCTTGTAGTCCTGCTCTAACTGATATTGTGCGGGAGGTAAATGAGGCCCGGTCGGGTTATACATTAAATTAAGTTCAAGACCACTTCCGTTAACACCATAACCTGAAATATTTAATAACTTGATGGCCGTAACACTTGTTTGAAAAACACCCTCTCCACGCTGACCATCTACATTTTCTTCCAGATAACAGGGTAACGAGGCAACCACTTCAACATTATGTTGCGCTAAAAAATCAGCCGTGTCTTCCTGACCCTGTTCATGCAAGACCGTGAGATTACAACGGTCAGTAATATGCACACCCATTGAATACGCTTGTGAAACAAGGTATCGAAAATAGGGATTTAACTCCGGTGCACCACCGGTCAAATCCAGTTTTTTTATATTACTATCATGTAAAAAACGAATAACGTCCTCAATGGTTTCCTGCTGCATGATTTCTTTACGTTTTGGCCCTGCATTTACATGGCAATGCAGACAGGACTGGTTACACAAGTAACCCAGGTTGACCTGCAAAGTTTCAAGTTGGCCACGTTCAATAAAAGGGAAATCTGTTTGTTCCAGTCTGGGTAATGTTGCGTGCATATAAAATCCTGTTATTTTTCTAAAACGATAGCTAAAAATCCTGCGTAAGGATACTGGTCAGGAGCGATGTTCTCTATTATTCTGGAAAATTTTCCACCACCCGGCAACCAGATAGCAGAACGAAAATTTAATCTTGCAGCAGGTGTCAGATGATCAGCCCATTGTATGGCATTTTTTAAACTATCCCAGCGAGCACCCTGATAACCTTTGCTATTTCGTTTCATATAATAAAGTAAACTATTACGATTTAATAAACCTAATATCACTGCTTTACGAGAAACTCGCCACATTTCTGCCAGAGCCTGTTCCGGTTCAGAGACAAAACATAAACTTGTTATCGCTGAACAATAATCAAATGAATTATCTGCAAATGGCAAAGCCTGAGCATTGCCTTCAATATACTTAATCCTGCTTTCTTTTGCTTTGGCAAAGTCAATCATTGCTGAGTCAGAATCAAGTCCCGTTACCTGCATACCTGCCCGGTAAAAGTGCTGGCTAAAATAGCCACTACCACACCCGATATCCAGTAATGTCTGACCCTCTTTAGGTGTAAAAAGTTTCAATAATGCAGAAAATTCCTGCTGCCCGATCCAGCTACCCCGGGCTGACTGGTACCAGGCATCATAGACTGCTGGAATACTCATTTTACAGGCAAAACTATTTTTTGACGAAAGACATCATAGGCAATGGGTGTTTTATTTATATAACCAATACGCTCACGACGTTTATCAGCCAGTAGATGGTAACGCACCACTGCCTCAACACTAACTGCTTTGTCCGAATCAGACAGTTCAACCTGGTAGCTGCGCGGTTGCCAGCGAGGCAAGCGTGTATCTTTCAGATCAACAATAAAGGGGCGCCACATCACTTTACGTACTATTGTTTCTGTTTTTTCTGTAATTACATTATTAGCATCATCCCGTACACGTAGTTGCACGCTTAAATACCGATCAGGTGTTCCGGTAGGAACATAATGAGCTGCACCGGTATTGGTTATTGTGAGTGTAAAACTCCGTTTCCCTTTACTTGCCAGGTTTTGCTCTGCAAATTTTATTGATAACGCTTTTTTCACCATCTCAGGGTCATGCCCACCACGCCAGTAATGATGCCGCGTCTGACGTATCTCACCGCCTTTTACTAAGGCACGTCTGACCACAGGCATATGACACTGAACACAACCAAGTGAAGATGTATTCTTTACAACTTTTTCACCGGTATGACTTTTTCCGCTTTTTAATATTGTGCTTTCAATTTCTGCTACCGTACCGCAAGGTGGAAAACGAAAAAAGGTATCCCATTTATCACCTTCAACAACATGACAACGCACACACACCTGGTTAGGATCATCCAGTTTTTTTACCGAATGAGGGGCATTGGTGTTACCGAGCACACCAACGATTTTACCATCACGATAATGACAGGCTGCACAGGTTACACCTTCGTGTTGTAATCCGGGATCAAAATCCGGGTTATCTTCCAGAATAGGATCCCATTTATCTGTATCACGATATCCCAATACTTTATGGGGTTGTTGACGATCTAACGGTGTATGACATAACCGGCAGGAGTGCTGACTATTATCAAATTTCCAGTCAGTTTGAAAATAAGGCTCTGTCCATGCCTTGCTATGAATTGTTGTCTGCCATTCATCATAAAAATCCTGATGACACACCCCGCATTCTTTTGCACTTAATTTTCCTAACACTGCAGGTGTTTGCGAGGTATCAACTGGCCAGGCAAAACGATCATCCACAATAAAGATATTCATCGGGCGGATAAAACGCCAGGCAAAAAAGACAATAACAATGAAGACAACAACTAAAATAATGATGGACTTTTTTTTCATAGAGATTAGTCACGCCCATTTTCTTTTTTGCTATCCGCACTTATCCAGGCAGGTGTTGTTTGTATGCTGCCGATGATTTCACCATTCTGATACAGTTGGAGTTCACCTGTTTTAAATGCTTCCCATGGTTCGTTATTGCTCAATGGTTCTGAGGCAAGAAGTATGGTTTTGAAATCATCGTCACGACGTTGTAGTCGATGTAATCGATCATGCCCATATGCAATCAAGACTGCACCATCGGACATGAGAAAATTAAATTGGCCATACGCTGCAATAGCTTCACTTAAAGTAGCAAGATGCTGCACCCATGTGGTTTTATCCGTGTCACTGAAAACATGCGCAATCTCATCCAGTAAAAAATAAAATGCATGTTCAGAATCTGTTTCACCCTCGGGTTGCGACTGATGAGGATGACAGCACCCACCAGGCTCGGTGACTTCTACAACTTTACCGTTATGCGCAAAGGTCCAGGGACGACCACAACAGTTGCGAACAAATGGATGAGTATTTTCTGGTGTGCTGGCACTTGGCGGATTTGCCTTGCGTACATGGGCAATCAATAAATTTGTCCGCAAATTTTCTGACACGCTAGCAAACTGTGTGCTTTGTGCTGCTGCTTCGGCTGCTTTATATAATTGCCAATTTTTACTATGCCAATATGCAAGACCCCAGCCATCGGGGTTGTCTGCAGTCTCGCCACCACGTTTCTGAAACAACCTTAAAGGCTCAACCAGTTCAACCGGCTTGTTACTATTGAAGCCCAGTAGTTCGCACAAGGTAATCTACTCCCATTCCGGCTTTGCCATTGCCTGTTTCGATAAAGCACGCACCGGGGCCATCAAATTGTTTCACTGTTCCTTTTCCGGTAATCTCATTAATAATATTATTCTCTACTACTTCAGCTTGCCCATGAGCAATCACACCAGCCTTGGGTAATGGTTTACCCACGCTGAGTTTAATACCTGTCACATCACCAATAGCATAAACATTATTTATTAGATAAGTATTAATTCTAAATAGCTCTCTCTTTTAAGACCTTTAAATAGTTCCGAATTCGTTTTGCGTTTGTTCCACGATCAATATGTCCAATACGCGATCGAGAACGAACGTCAACGATAGTCCCGCCATTCGAAGTGGCAATGCGTACAACCACTTCGTCTTTAAAACCATACAATAAAGATGAAACCTCGGCTTCAATTCGTCCCTCTTCTGGAACTTTTGCGACAATGTCCCAGCCCTTATCGGTAATTATAGTCAAAGCATGCTCAAAAGCTTGTTCAGAAGTAACAGGCAACAGAAGAGTAACTAAATCAGGATAAGCTGCCTGTTGCAGTTCAGCCACACTTTCACCTGGATATTCCATTGGTTCGGCTACGTCCCAAAAAGAGGGAGGATCTAAAGTGTCCGTGGAGATATCATTAATTTCTGGATATATTTTGGCGTTATATTCAAACAATACTACTGCTGTAATAATGGGCAAGGTTAATACTATGCCGGCAATCGACAGCAATAGTCCGTGCTGCTGACCTTGAGGACGTGTTTTAAATAAGCCATATGCAGATAATATAAGAGCAATAATTGCTGTATAGGTCGCCCATCCAAATAGTGAAAAAGCTTCAAGATGTCGCCACCAACCTGAACGATAGCCAACAACGGATATAGCAATAGTTACAATCGCAGCTACAGCTAAAGCAAATCCGAGTAAAGCCATCCTGGAAATAGATTTACGGGTATTTTGATCTGCTACATTGTTCTTACTCATTAAATATTTCCTCTTTGAATCATTTTCAATAAAACTAATAATTCCATGTTATTTTTCTGACATTCTTTCCAGACAGAAATTAAAACAAAGCTAACAAGGATTAATTATTTATTTCTATGTAGCTCTCCTATAAGTCCCTTAATTCTTAATAAGTCTCCATCCAGTGCCGGCTGTCCATGCCACCATTGATAGT